>NZ_JAAIXZ010000008.1:300000-492431 GCF_010894435.1 Pyxidicoccus trucidator
GCGCGCGGACGCGGGCTCCGAGCGCTTCGTCCTGTCGAGGTTGGATGCCCGCGTGGCGGCCCGCTTCCAGGGCCTCATCCAGTCCGAGCTGGGCGTGGATGCTCCCGAGGAGCCGGGGCCATGACGTTCCCCTCCCAGGGCGCGGTCGGCAACGAGGCCGGCTGGGACTTGAAGCTCTTCACCGAGGGCGTGGGCGCGAAGGCGCTGTGGCTCGGCTCCCGCGACTACCACGCGGAGGTGGAGGCCACGCTCCCGGGAGGGCTGGAGGGTGGCTCGTACTCCATGGCCATCGAAGGCATCTCCCAGGCGCACTACGAGCAGGTGGGCGCGCTGATGCGGAGCGGCCAGCCCGTCTACGCGAACCTGTACCTGTCCTGGCGCGACACCGGCTCGCCGCTGGGCATGGTGTCCAGCCTGGCGGGACTGACGGGCTCCTCGGCGACGGACCTCCTCTCGCCGGGGCAGGCGCCGGAGTCCCAGCGTCCCACCGCCGTGCTGCGCGTGACGCGCTTCAGCCGGCGCATGGGCGCCAGGCGCTACGAGGCGGTGCTGGAGGCGCACGAGCGCGTGTACGACGCGCTGCTGGCCCGGCTCCAGGAGTCCCAGAAGGGCGCCACCTGCCTGGACGTCGCCGAGAAGGTGGCGAAGGCGGCGGCGGGGAAGGGCGTGAAGGTGAAGGCCCACCCGCTCCCGGACGCGAGGGCCGTGGCGGGGACTCCGCCAGAGTGGCAGTCCCCCGAGGGCACGGGTGTGTCCGCCCTGCGCTGGCTGTCGGAGCGCCTGGAGGAGCAGTCCGGCCGCTACGGGCGCGGCATGTTGCTCATCCGCGAGGACACGCTGCACCTCGGCCCGGGGCGGCCCATTCCCCTGGAGGGCCCGGCCCCGCTGCTCGACTTCGCCAGCGGGCTGGTCCAGGTCGAGCCGAGCGGCTCACGCTCCACGGACCCGCAGGCGGTGTCGGACGGCCTCCCCGGCACGGCGCCGCCCGTGCGCGGCATGTACCAACTGCTGCTCAAGGGCCGCCCGGACCTCCGGCCCGGAGACGTGGTGCGGGTGTCGCTGCCCGGAGCGTCCGCGCTGCCGGCGTCGGGCTTCGGCGCGGCGGCGATGGACTTCTCCCGCGCGCTGGGCGTGGGGACGCCGGACCTCGCGCCGCCCGCGTCCCTCTACATCACCGGCGTCCAGCACCGCCTGTCGCGCACGGCGGGCTTCACCACCACGCTGGCGGGGGTGGACCTCATCGCCCCTGGCAGGGAGTGGGACTCGCCAACGCCGGTGCGCCGCCCCGTGGCCCACGGGGGAGACCCTCGCGCGTCGGCGGACGGGCGTGTCATGGGCGCGCTGCGGGAGGTGGTGCGCGACGGCGCGCGCGAGCCGCTGGGCGTGGCGGAGGTGCGCGAGTCCCACGTGGAGGGCACCACCGAGCCGCCCGCGCAGACGGTGTCCGTGTGGCGGGGCCTGACTCCGGCGGATGGGCATCCCCGCCAGGCGCGGCGACTGCCGGTGGACCGGAAGGAGCGGCCCCTGCTCACCGGCGTGCCCTACCTCACGCCCTTCGCCTGGGGCCGGTGCGGGCTGGTGCTGCCTCGCTACCCGGGCACGCGGGTGATGCTGGGACACCACCTGGGCCATGACGACGACCCCGTGGACCTGGGGGCGGTGTGGGAGTCGGGCCAGGCGCCGGACTCGCGGCCGGGGGACTGGTGGCTCATCCTCCCCGCCGAAGTGCCCGAGTCGCAGCGCCAGACGCTGACGGCCGGGCAGGTGCCGGAGGCGCCCACGGGGCTGGCCACCAATGACCTCATCGACGCGGACGGCAACCGCATCATCGAGGTGGGCAAGCTCACGGTGCGCATCGGCCCGGAGTTGCTCAACGCCGCCGGCCTGCGGCCGGAGTCCGAGACGGACGCCGTCACCATCGAGCACGAGAAGGGCTCGCGCATCGTCATCAAGCAGAACGGGGACATCGTCATCCACAGCGAGGGCGCGCTCAGCCTCGCCGCGAAGACGACGCTCACCCTGGAGGCGGATGACGTGCAGGTGAAGGTGAAGAACGCCATGGACGTGGGGGACCGCACATGAGCGCCGTGCTGACGAAGGACAGCTCGCTGAAGTGCAACCACCCCAAGCCGGGTGAGGTGACGCTCGGGCCGGGGGCGGGGAAGTTGCGCGTGAAGGGCAAGCCCGTGCTGCGCGCCCAGGACGTGGGGCCCGCCGTCTCCGGGTGCCTGTATCAGCACCCCACGCCCGCGGGGGCCGTGCCGTGCACGACTGTCACGCTCACCCCGGGCAACGCGGGGAAGCTCAAGGTGGGGGGCGTGCCGGTGCTGCTCGACACCACGACGGGAACCACCAACAGCACCCCGGCGCCGGGCACGCTGGTGGTGACGGCGAATCAACCCAAGCTGACGGCGAAGTAGCGACGCGAGGAGGAACCCATGGCACCGCGCGACGAACAGGACCTGCTGCGCACCCGGTTGCTGGGCCGCGCGCCCCGGTGCGCGCCCGTGGGTGATTTGACGCGCGACCTGGTGCTGGCGCGCGACGCCAGCGGCAAGGTGGACCTGGACTTCGTGGAGGGCATGGACGCGCTGGGGCAGTCGCTGAGCCTCGCCGTCACCACGCCCCTGGGAGGTGACGTGTTCAACACCGACTTCGGCTTCGACGGGCTCAACGCGCTGAGCGAGGCGACGACGCCCCTGCTGGTGCGCGAGCGGGTGCGCGTGGGCATCGTCTCGCTGCTGCGCAAGGAGCCGCGCGTCAGCCGCGTGGTGGACGTGAAGCTGGTGGACCAGCGGCTGGAGTCTCCCGACGCGGGCCCCGCCCGTCGGCTGGACGTCCGCGTGGTCTTCGAGACGGTGACGGGTGACAGGCTGTCCCTGAGCGCCGGCCCCAACGGGGCGAGGACGACGAATGGCTGACGACTCTTCCCGCATCGACTCCGTGGACGTGCTCGAGGTGGACGAGGCCGTGGCCCGCTCCAGCGGCGCGGCCGACTACGGCGTCACCGACGGCGGCTTCGTGCCCAAGCCCTTCGCCCGGCTGCTGGCGGAGAAGCTGGCGCTGGCGCGCTCGCTGTTCGGCAATGATTTGGACCTGGGCTCGGGCTCGGCCATCCGCAAGCTGCTGGAGGTGTCCGCGCTGGAGGACGCGCGGACGTGGGCGGCGATGGCGTCCCTGTATGACAACCAGTTCGTGGCCACCGCGCGCGGCGAGGCGCTGTCGCGGCTGGGCGAGGAGCTGGGCCTGCCCCGGCCCTTCCTGGAGGCGCGAGGCACGGTGAAGCTGACGGCGAACCTGCCCGCGGCCTTCAACTTCGTCACGATTCCCCAGGGCGCGCGCCTGCTCACCTCCGGCTTCCACCACGTGGTGGTGGAGGAGTCCGTGCTGCTGTCGCGCACCAACCCGGTGCGCGAGGTGCCGGTGGTGGCCTTCTACCCGGGGCCCGAGCACAACCTGAACCCCGCGCAGGAGACGCAGAAAATCCGCTTCTGGAACGCCCTGGACCCCAAGCTGTCCTGGAAGCCGGGAGACCTGCTGTCCATCGCCCGGGTGCAGGTGCCCAACATCACGCCGGAGCAGGTGGTCGTGATTGAGCACACCACGCCGCTGACGGGCGGCGAGCAGCAGTGGCCGGACATCCGCTACCGCGAGCTGCTGTTGCAGGCGCCGCGCTCGCTGTGGACGGTGGAGTCCATCCGCGTGGCGCTGTCACTGCTGCCCGGCATCCGCCAGGTGCAGGTGCGCGACAGGGTGGGCGGGGTGGACGTCAACCTGCCCATCTTCGGCAGCTTCAACTTCCTGGAGCGCCTCTTCGGCAGCGAGCGCGATCTGGCCTCGCCGTACTACTTCGACGTGGTGGCGGCCAGCACCGAGGCCGCCATCTGGGACGGCCCGGACGGGCTGGGCGCGGCGATTGCCTCCGCCATGGAGGACCTGCGGCCCATTGGCATCGGCGCGCGAATCCAGCAGGCGGACCGCGTCTTCGTCGGGCTGTCCGGGCGGCTGGTGGTGAAGGGCCTGCCGCTGCCACGCACGGGCCAGCTGGACGCCGTCAACACGTCCGCGGCGGCGCTGGCGCTCAAGCAGCGGCTGATGCAGCGGGTGCGCCGCTACGTGGACGGGCTGGGCTTCGGGGAGCCGGTGCGCGCCTCCGAGGTGATGTGGGCGATGATGAACGAGCCCGGCGTGGCCGACGTGCAGGAGCTGCAACTGCTGCGCTTCCCGCCCGAGTTCGGCGACAACAGCGTCGCGGAGCCTCCGGCCCTCGTGGACTTCTTCACCGCGCCCGTCGGGCAGAACATCCTGGTGCGCGCCAACCAGATTGCGTCCTTCGTGGACAGCGACTTGAAGCTGCGCATCGTCTGAGGACTCCATGCCCGAGCTCGACCTGGACCTGCTGAGGAGTGCCTCGCACCAGAGCATGGCCGGCCACCTGACGGGCCTCTTCGCCGCCGGGGTGCGGGAGCGCCCGCTGACGCTGGACGCGGCGGGCCGGGCGGTGGTGGACGCGGGCTCGCGGCAGCCGCTGCTCCTGGTGGCCCCGAGGGCGGACGTGGGGGCCACGGGCTACCAGCTGACGGTGAAGGTGTCCGTCGGAGCGACGGTGCGCGCGCAGGTGACGCTGCGCTTCGAGCCCTACTCCGAGGCGGGGGCCTTCCTGCCCGCCTTCCACCCCGACCCGCTGCTGCCCGAGTCGGCGGCGATGCCGGCGCTGACGGTGGAGGTAGCGAAGGGGACGGGCGCGCCGGCGGAGGTGCCGGTGGAGCAGCTGGTGGAGGCGCGGCTGGTGGAGGGGGTGATGGGGCGGCTGCTGTACGCCATGGGCGCGGAGAAGCAGCGCCTCCGCCGGCAGGCGCGGGAGCTGTTCGCCATGCGGCAGCTCGAGCATGCGGCGCGCAACGCGCTGGACCGGCTGGGCCTGGAGCTGGGCGTGCCGCGCTTCGAGGACCGGCTCACCTGGGACGTGGCCAAGACGCAGCCGAGCAGCGTGACGGAGCGCGAGGACGACGCCAGCTACCGCCGCAGGCTCGCGCTGTACCGGCCCTTCGTCATGGCCACCCCGAGGCTGGTGCTCGAGCGCCTCAATGGCCCGGGGGACAGCGCCGCCAACACCGGGCCGCTGGCCGCGCTCGGCATCACGAAGCGCTTCACGCTGTACGAGGCCAGCACCGAGTTCGCGGTGGGCATCCGGCTGATGGGGCCCCACAAGGCGCAGTTCCTCGCCCACGTGAAGCAGGTGTACCTGCTGGGGCCCGGCACGGCGTCGCCCGCGGTGCCGGCGAACCGGCTGCTGACGCAGCTGGAGCGGACGCGGCAGGAGGACATGCTCACGCGGCTGCGGACGAACTTCACCTTTCCGGCGGGGGCCCTGCTCGCCCCCGGGCTGGCCGGGGCGCTGGACCTGGTGGGGCGCTGCCGCATGGCGCTCGGGGCGGTCCGGAAGTGGTTTGTGTTCCGGGCGCAGTCCGACGTCGGCGGCAGTCGCTACGAGCTGGGACTGGGCGTCGAGGTGGAGACGCCCCCCGCCGTCGAGCTGACGCAGATGGTGGCGAACCTGCGGGCGGGGACCTTCGCCGCGGGGACGGACGTGCAGCTCCTCAGCCTGCTCAAGTCCCTCACGCCCGTGGCGCCCGCGGAGGACCCCGTGGGCCGCTGGCTGCTGGCGGGCTGCGGGCTGCGGACGGTGCACAGGACTCCGATGCTCCGGTACTACCTGTCCCACGTGCCCATCCACAGCCTGGTGGTGGGCGATGAGACGGGCCCGGCGGGCTCGCTGGGCGTGCGGCTGAACGCGCCCGAGGACACGGGCCTGGATACCCTCCTCCACCATGCGCTGAATGACGTGGAGGTGGACGCGGGAGGCGCGGCGACGGCATGGACCCGGCAGACGGCGGCGGCCGCGCCCGCGCTCTGGGACCAGGCCGCGTTGCTGGAGCCGCCCGTCGCGGCGCTGGCGGCCTTCACGTCCGCCGGACTGCGCCCCGCCCGGACGCTCGCCGAGGTGAAGCGCGCGGTGGCGGGCCTGAAGAAGGTCCCCCCGGAGCTGATGGTGACGCTCTCCCTGGAGGCGACGCTCGCCACCGGGGTGCTGGCGAACACCGCGACGGCGGTGGCCCGGTTGACGGCGCTGGTGGGCTTCATGAAGAAGCGCGAGCTGGTGTCGGTGCTACCTCTCGTCACCAGCGCGAACGGGGTGGCGAATGGCGTGCTGCTGGTGGTGGGCGTCATCCCGCTGCCCGCGCGCGCCATCCTGCTCAACCCCCGGCGCGAAGACTTCCGCTGGTATGTACTGCCCCTGTCCGGCAAGCCCGGCACGCTGGAGAAGCAGGCCGGCTCTCGCAACCGCTATGTCGCGCCCGCGCAGAACGCAGGGCTGGACGCGGTGGTGACGGTGACGCTCGCGCGGCGCAACCGGGCGGACCCTCGCGGGGGCGTCCGTCCCTTCGAGACGAAGGTGGTGATGGACCCGGGCGCCCGGCTGAACATCACCCAGTACGAGTACCTGATGAACCTGCTGGAGCGCCTGACGCCGCTGGGCGTCTTCATGGATACCCGCCCCCTGCGCGAGGAGCAGGTGGACCCCGGCGGGCAGGGCCAGGCGGTGCCGATGACCGGGCTGCTCGCACGCAGCTTCCGCGCCTTCCAGCAGGGCTACCACCCGGGTGAGCGCGACACCCCCACCGTGAAGTAGCGAGGACCGACATGGCCTTCAACTACAGCTTCGAGTTCGTCAAGGAAGACCCCACCCTCAACAGCAACTTCCAGCGCTCGTTCGACCACGAGGACTGGGTGGATGGCCGGGACGTGGTGCAGGCGCAGACCACGTCGGGGGAGATGGGCTTCAACGAGCGGCTGCACCGCATCGAGACCGACCTGGACGCGCTCAACGGCAATGTGGTGCGCGCCTTCGAGGCCATCGCCAAGATGCGCCGCGAGCTGTTCACGCTCCTGGCGGACATCAAGACCGAGCTCAACAAGCCGCCCGCGAAGACGAGCAAGGAGACGAAGGACACCAAGGACACGAAAGACACCAAGGACACGAAGGACACCAAGGACGGCAAGGACGTCAAGGACACCAAGGACACGAAAGACACCAAGGACACGAAGGACACCAAGGACGGCAAGGACACCAAGGACACGAAGGACCACAAGGACACGAAGGACACCAAGGACACGAAGGACGGCAAGGACGACAAGGACACCAAGGAGGGAATGGGCGCCATCGAGAAGCGCCGGGAGGAGTTCTCCGAGATTCGCGCGGTGGACCCGCGCTCGGACTCGATGCTGTCGTTCCTCTTCGGCGCCTCCGCGGACGTGCCGGCGGTGACGCTGTCCGTCCAGGGGCGGGCCTTCATCCGCGTGGAGGAGCGGCCCGAGGTGGGGGCGCGCGTCCTGCGCGAGGCGGCGGCGGAGCGGCCGGTGCCGGAGCGCCTGGCTCCAGAGCGCCCCGGGGACAAGCCCGCGGACAAGGTGGGCGAGAAGGGCGCGGAGCGGCAGCCCGGGGAAAAGGACGTGCGCTGATGCTGGTCGTCCTGGCGCACCCTCGCGACGAGCAGGCGCGGGGACTGGTGGAGCGGTGGGCCGCCGAGGACGCGCGGCTGCTGTCGATGCGGGACTTGTCGTCGCCGGGCTGGCAGCACCGCGTGGGCGGCTCCGGGGCGGAAGTCGCCGTGGTGGGCGGCGAGCGGGTGCATGTGTCCGCCCTGCGGGGCGTGGTGACGCGCCTGCCGGGCTTCATCGACACGGACCTGGTGCACATCGCTCCGGAGGACCAGGGCTACGTGGCGGCGGAGATGAACGCCTTCCTCGCGTCGTGGCTGAGCCGGCTGCCGTGCCCGGTGCTCAATCGGCCCACTGCCTCGTCGCTGATGGGGCCGAGCCTGGGCCTGGAGCGGTGGCTGGCGCTGGCGGCCCGCTGTGGCCTGCCCCTGGCCGCGGCCCGGCGGGAGGTCGGCGTGAGCGACAGGCCCCCGTCGCGCGTGGCGGCCGTCACGGTGGTGGGCCAGCGCTGGCTGGGCGAGGTGGAGCCGGCCGTGGGAGCGCAGGCGGTGCGGCTGGCGGCGGCGGCCGGAGTGGAGCTGCTCACCGCCCGCTTCGAGGGCCCGGCTTTCGTGTCGGCGGAGCTGTCCATCGAAGTGGGAGAGCCTCGGGTGGCGGAGGCGCTGCTGGAGCGCCTCGGGAGCCGGGCGCGCGCATGATTCTGCTCTGGGGAATGCCGGGGGACGAGCCGTTCGACGCGGTGCGGGCGGCGCTGGAGTGGCGCAAGGCCCCCTACACGCTGCTGGACCAGCGGCGGGTGCTCCAGCAGCGGCTGGAATTGGAGGTGGGGCCCGTGCTGGGCGGCACGGTGTGGAGCGGCGAGGAGCGCGTGCCCCTGGACGAGGTGTCCGCCGTCTACACCCGCGTGTACGACGCGCGCCGGCTGCCCGGCGTGGAGGACGCGGGCGTGGCGGTGCACGAGCGCGTCCGCGAGGTGGAGACGGCGCTCTGGTCCTGGGTGGAGGAGGCGCCGGGCCGCGTCGTCAACCGGCCGGCGGCCATGGCCTCCAACGGCTCCAAGCCCTTCCAGGCGGCGCTCATCGAAGCGCAGGGCTTCCGCGTGCCGGAGACGCTCGTCACCACGGACCCGAGCGCGGCGCTCGAGTTCTGGGAGCGACATGGCTCCGTCATCTACAAGTCGGTGAGCGGGGTGCGCAGCATCGTGTCCCGGCTGGGGCCGGAGCACCGCGAGCGGCTGCGCGACGTGACGTGGTGCCCCACCCAGTTCCAGGCGTACGTGCCGGGCCAGGACGTGCGCGTCCACGTGGTGGGCGACGAGGTGTTCCCCGCCGAAATCGTCTCGGACGCGGTGGACTACCGGTACGCGCGCCGGAGCGGGAGCAGCGTGGAGCTGCGGGCGGGGCTGCTGGACATCGACGTGGCGGAGCGCTGCCGCGCCCTGGCTTCAGCCCTGGGGCTGCACCTGGCGGGGCTGGATTTACGGCGCACGCCGGAGGGGGAGTGGTTCTGCTTCGAGGTCAACCCCTCGCCGTGCTTCACGTACTACGAGCACCACACCGGCCACCCCATCGCCGCGACGCTGGCGGCCTTCCTGGCGGGCGCTCAGAAATAGAGCTGCCACACGCCACGCACCAGGATGCCATGGCCTTGCAGGGTGATGCGCTCGTCGCCGGGGAAGACCTGGTCCACCTCGCCCACCTGGTGGAGCAGGTGGCCGGAGTGCATGGCGATGGCGCCCACCGTGTACGGGTGGCGCAGGCGGGGCAGCAGCACCGTCACGTCCTTGGGCTGGATGCGGGTGTTGATGCGCTCGTAGAACTGGCGGTAGCGCTCGTAGGTGAACTCCCACAGGTTGAGCCCGCCGCCGCGGCGGGGCAGGCGCAGGCTGAGGGTGAAGGAGAGGGGCCGGTCGAAGTCCATGCCCGGCTGCGGCTCTGGGAAGGCGCGCAGGTACTGGAGGTCGAAGTGCACCGAGGCGTCGGGCGTGGTGAAGATGGCCGGCGTCAGCCAGACGTGGAAGCCGGGGTGGCCCAGGCCGGGGGCGAGCTCGACGGGGGCGCGGAGCTGGCGGGAGAGGAACTCCGTGAGTCGCTCATAGAGCCAGGCGAAGTGCTCGCGCAGCAGCGGGTTGTTGCGCTCGGCGACGGCGCGGTACTCGGACGGCTCGTCCAGGTAGATGGCGGCGCCCAGGGTGAAGAACGACGTGCTCTGGGGATTGTTGCCGCGTGGAATCCAATGCGCGCGCAGCTCCTTGATGTGGGCAACCAGCCGGGCGCACTCGTCAGGGGTGAGCAGCTCGAGCGAGGTAATCATTTCGGGAGGAAGCGTACATGGGCGTGCTGAGCCCGGACCAGTTGGATGGCTTCATCGAGCGGGGCTTCTGTGTCCTGGAGGGCGCCTTCACCGCCGCGCAGGCGGAGGCCGCGCGGGAGCGCGTGTGGGCCCGCATGGAGGCGAAGCGGGGCATCCGCCGGGACGCTCCGGAGACGTGGCCCCCCGCCTACGACATCGAGGAGCACCTGGAGGCGCCCGAGGTGCTGGAGACCTTCACGGACCGGCTGGCGGCGGGAGTCGAGGAGCTGCTGGGCCCGGGGCGCTGGCGGGGCGCTCGCAACTGGGGCTTCTGGCCGGTGAACTTCCACTTCGGAGCAGGGGAGCCGTACCGCATCCCCGACTTCAGCTGGCACGTGGACGGCAACTGGTTCCGCCACTCGCTGGACTGTCCGAAGCAGGGGCTGCTCGTCATCGGCCTGTTCACCGACATCGCTCCCCGGCACGGCGGCACCATCATCTCCCAGGGCTCGCACCGGCGGGCGGCGCGAGTGCTGGCGCGGCACCCCGAGGGGCTCACGCACACGGAGCTGTTCGAGCGCGTGCTGGCCGAGCCGCTGGGGGATTTCCTGGAGCTCACCGGCGCGGCGGGCGACGTGGTGCTGGGCCACCCCTTCCTGTTCCACACGCGTGGCTTCAAACACGGCGGGCCTCCGCGCGTCATCAGCAACACGGAGGCGGGGCTGAAGGAGCCGCTGGTGCTGGAGCGGGCGAATCCGGCGGACTACTCCGTGCTGGAGCGCTCCATCCGCTTCGCCCTGCGCGAGCCGCTCCCAGTGCCGAGCGAGCCGCAGCTGTGCCGCTTCTGAGGCGAGGTGTCGCGAGGGCGCTGGTGGACGTCCACCGCGGGGAGGCGCTCCGCCGGGACGTGAGGGAGGCCAACGTCAGGGCTTGAAGCCGCCGGAGTCGTTCCACTGGTCCACGCGGACGAAGCGCACGCCCTCCGGGTTGAGCGCCAGCACCTGCTCCACCACGGAGTGGTGGAAGAGGTGCGTGGAGATCGATTCGTCCAGACAGAAGACGCGCCGCCGCTCCAGGGGAATCTCCTGCAAGACCTTCTCATCCAGTACGAGCTTGTTGATGCTCAGCACGTCCCCGTCTGAGTAGAACGAGAGGGCTGAGCGTTGCCGGTCGATGCAGGCAATCCAGTTGAAGACGTGCAGCAACCAGTAGCGGCGCACGTCGTCCGGCTTCACCTTCACGTCGGCCGGGACGAGCTGCAGGCCGAAGAGGTCGAGCGCCGCCAGCGCGTCCTTGAGCCGCTCCGAGACGACCGGTTCGGACAGGCTGTGGTAGTCGACCATGACCGGGGCGCGAGGCACGGGTCGCCCCAGGCGCAACTGGATGGGCACCGTGGCGTCGACGGGCGCTGGCCTCGCGAAGCCCACGCGGTACTCATCCCACGCGAGCAAGGGGTAGGTGCTGGGGCCCGCGCGCATGATGACGAAGTAGTCGGTTTGCATGGAGGTCAACGTGCTTGTCGGACATGCACCTTCCGGCGCCGAGGTCCACACGTGGTTATGTCTGGCAGCACCCGGAGTCGTGTCGTGCTGGTCAGGATTCTACCGGGAGTCGGAGCGTCTTCGCTCACGCCACGAGCTCCCGATGGCTTGGCGGTGCGGTGTTGGACAGAGACGTGCGACTCCGGCCGCACCCGCTTCGACGCCCGCCTCTTCTCCTTCCTTCCACCTGCTCAAGAATGACGGGGTGAGAAGGCCGGATACCGCCCCTCGATGGTTCTGAAGGGTTGATTAAATTGATTAACTCGGGAGGTAGAGCCGCCCGCGTTCTCGGCGGGTGCTTCTGGTAGCGTTGGCCGCACACCTCATGAGACCACGCGCCAAGGCAGCATTGCCGGAACCCGGGATGGACGTGGGCGGGTACGTCCTGAAGGCCATCCTCGGGGGCGGTGGCTTCGGCACCGTGTTCCTGGGAGAGCGGGGCGGGCGTCCCTACGCGCTGAAGCTGGTTGCCCTGGAGGGGCTGGCCTTCTGGGGCGAGCGGGAACTGCTCATGCTGGCGAGGGTGAAGCACCCCAACGCCGTGCGCCTGCTGGGGCATTGGCACTGGCCGGACCAGGCGCCCCGCTTCCTGGTCGTCATCATGGAGTACGTGGAGGGACGCCAGTTGGACGTGTGGGCACGCACGGAGAACCCGTGTGCCCGGCAGGTGCTGCGTCTGGTGCGAGGTGTCGCGAGAGCGCTGGCGGCCGTCCACCGCGCGAAGGCGCTCCACCGCGACGTGAAGGAGGCCAACATCGTCGTGCGCGAGGCGGACGGCGAGGCGGTGCTGGTGGACTTCGGCGTGGGTACGTATGAAGGCACCTCACACATCGACGAAGGGGCGCTGCCTCCTGGCACGCACGCCTACCTGAGCCCCGAGGCGTGGCACTTCCACCGGGAGCATGCCCTCGACTCGGAGGCCCGCTGCGTCTCCACGCCCCTGGATGACCTCTACGCGCTGGGCGTCGTGCTTCATTGGCTGCTGACGGACAGGCGGCCCTTCCAGATGACGGACGAGGACGGCGTGGACGCGGTCATCTCCCAGTCCCCCGTGGCGCCTCACGTTCGCAACCCGCGCGTGCCACCGGAGCTGGGCGAGCTGTGCCTGCGCCTGCTGGAGAAGCGGCCCGAGGACCGGCCGGACGCGGAAGCGCTGTGCGCGGCACTGGAGGTGCTGCTGACGCGGGAGGGGGCGGAGTGGGACGTGCCATTGTGCGACGTCCACGGCGTGCACAACGTCACCACTCGGCCTGGCCCGGACGCGGACGAAGAGGCAGCGTGGCTCAACGAGGTGCGGGAGGACGTCCCACCGCGCCGGGGAAGGCGCCCGCCGCGCCAATGGGAGGACTCCGAGCCGCCCCCACCGCCACGACCGTCCGCCGAGGCGACGACCCCCGCACTCCTGCCCGCAATGGCCGTCGCGGCTCCCCTGGTACGGGTGCCCTTGGAGCTGGCTTCAGTGAGCACCGTGCCTTCAGACGCGGGCGTCGGCGCCCCGGGACGTAGGCGGTGGGGTGCCGCAGTGCTGGCCCTCCTGGCCCTGGGGCTGACCGTGGTGGGGCTGCGTGGAGCGGGGTTCTCCTCGCGCGTTGCCGGGTCCCGGGCTCCGCTCGCTGTCTCCAGTGCGGTGAGGACCCTGGAGCCCGTGCATGTCTTCCTGGGGGTGGAGGACGGCGCCGGGGGGAAACGGAAAGTGGCGCCTCCCTGGAAGGCGCCGGATGCTGACGAGGCTGCGGACAGGCTTGATTCGGCCCCCACCTCCGCGGCCACCGACTCCCGCGCGGTGACTCCCGAGGAACCGGCTTCCGTGAAGACTTCCGCCTCCAAGCAGCCCAAGCCATTCGCCACCGGGCATGGCGCCGCTCGAAAGGTGGTCGGCGTGGCGACGGTCTGCGCCGCGCTCTCCGGCTGCGCCAGCGCGCCGGTTCGCCCTCCACCGCCTCCCGAACCCTGCCCCGCTGGCGCTGCCGAGGCCATGGAGGCGCTGGGCATCGACGTGGGGGACACGGTGGGAGTGACCTTCAACCTGGAGGCCAAGAGCTCAAGCTACATCACCCGGCACGAGGGCTGGACCTCGGTTCGACTCATTGAGCCCATGGGCCAGTTGCCCCAGCCGACGGTGCTTTCGGGGCGCCTCATTCTGGGAGACCGCGTGTACGGCCGGTTCACCCAGGCGCAACTCCCGGGACAGAGCCGCCCGGTGCCCATCTGTATGGAGTTGTTCAACATCAAGGTGAAGTCCGAGCCCGGCGGTGACTCCAACGCCGTCAAAATCTGGGCCTCCCCGGACGTGAGGGCGGTGGACCACTTCGAGTAGCGCTCCGGTGGGGGGCCATCTGGGAACACGGGGCATGGTAGAGGCAATACGGTACGTCCCCGCGTCAGCCCTCTACCCGGGAGGTTCCGCTTCATGCCCGCCGCCCTGCCCGCCGTCCTCCTGGTGCCCTTGCTGCTGGCGGGCCCCGACCCCACCGGGTTGAAGTCCGCGCCCTGCCAGATGGGGGTCCGCCACGTCGAGCTGCCCGCGCTGCCCCTGGAGGCCCCCGTTCAGGTCTGCATCAGCTCCGGACAGCCCACCCTCATCAACTTCGATGGTGCGCTCGCGCCAGGGTCGGTGGGGCTGGAGGGCGAGGGGCGCTTCGCGCTCGTGGACGCCGCCCGGAGCACCCTCAAGCTGGTGCCCTCGGAGAAGATGGTGCCGGGAGAGCGGTTCCGGCTGACGGTGCGCTTCGACGACACCGCCGCCCCGGCGAGCGCCACCCTGCTGCTCGTGGTGCATGCCGCCCAGGCTGAGCCGCTGGTGAACGTGTACCGCCAGACGCGCACGGCGGAGTCCTTCCGACAGCAGCTCCAGGCGAAGGAGGAAGAGGTGCGGCGGTGCCAGGAGGACAACGCGCGGCTGCGCGCGGAGCGGCCCGGCCCGGGCGGGCTGGCGGGCCTGCTCGCCTTGGACCTCACGGGGGACACGGGCGTCGCCGCCGAGGACATCGGCGAGCGCATCACGCGGCATCCGTCGAGCGCGCTCGAATGGGCGCGCGTCCATTCCTACCGCGCCGCCACCCGTGTGGCGGTCCGGCTGCACCTGGCGAACCCGGCGGGCGCGGCGGCGTGGGCGGCTGAGGGCGCGAGCCTGGTGCTCGCGGGCAGGCAGGGGGTGGAGCTGAAGGTGCTGGCCGTATGGCAGCAGGCGCCCATCGCCGGAGGAGGAACCGACAAGGTGGTCGTGGAGGCGGAAGCCCCAGTCACGGAAATGCGGGGGCCGTTCATCCTCAAGCTGTGGGAGGCGGGCGGTACGCGGCCGGTGACGCTGGGCGGCGTGACGTTCCCATGAGCGGGCAGGGCGCCGTTACGGCTTGAAGCCGGCGGAGTCGTTCCACTGGTCCACGCGGACGAAGCGCACGCCCTCCGGGTTGAGTGCCAGCACCTGCTCCACCACGGAGTGGTGGAAGAGGTGCGTGGAGATGAACTCGTCCAGACAGAAGACGCGCCGACGCTCCAGGGGAATCTCCTGCAAGACCTTCTCATCCAGTACGAGCTTGTCGATGCCCAGCACCGTACCGCGTCGAGAGAGTGAGGTTGCGGAGGACTGCCGGTCGATGCAGGCAATCCAATTGAAGACGTGCAGCAGCCAGTAGCGGCGCACGTCGTCCGGCTTCACCTTCACGTCGGCCGGGACGAGCTGCAGTCCGAAGAGGTCGAGCGCCGCCAGCGCGTCCTTGAGGCGCTCCGAGACGACCGGCTCGGGCAGGCTGTGGTAGTCGACCATGACGGGGGCGCGAGGCACGGGTCTACCCAGGCGCAACTGGATGGGCACGGTGGCGTCGACGGGCGCGGGCCTCAAGAAGCCCAGGCGGTATTCATCCCATTCCAGCAAGGGGTAGGTGCTGGGGCCCGCGCGCATGATGACGAAGTAGTCGGTTTGCATGGAGGTCATTCACCTGGCTTGAGGGGGTGCCTGGCCAGCAGTCGCCCTGTCACCGCGTGCTTGAGTTGGTGGCGGCGGCCGTGGGGGCATGTGGCGTGGGTTGGCTTTTCGCGGATGCTCGTCAATCCCGCGCACCCCCTTCCTCCCAGGGCATAGTCCTCGCCGTCCCGGGTGAGTGTCCATAGGCCGGAGTCCACCTTGGCCAGAATCTCCGCGCTCAGGTCGTCCAGTTCCTCAAGCAGCGTCTCTGGGTTTGAGCAGTACTCGCCGCCCTCCAACTTCTTTGCCACGGTACGAAGCTTGCTCATGACGGCATCTGGATAGGCGAGGTGCAGGTCGAAGGCGAAGCCCTCGGCGTGGTGGCCGCGGTGTACGGCCACGAAGAGCTGGCAGGCCAACGCCAGCTTCATTGGCAGGAAGACGCCATTGGGCTTGCGGTCCGGGTGGTAGCCGAACCGCGGGCAGAACTCGGCCCATCTCGGAGTGTCCAGCGCTTCGAGGCAGATGAGGTGGTGAGCGGCGAGGGAGAAGGGCCCCGCGTACCAGGGGTGCGTTGCCAGTTCCCTTCCCTCCAGCATGTTGCGGCCGAGCACGGCGGAGCTGCCCAGGTTGCTGCCCACCCGCCCCTTCCTGTCGAAGTCGTGCTTCTGCTTGCCGCACCAGTCGCACTTCTCCATCGGGCGCTCGAGCTTCACCTCCTCCACCCGCCCGGCCACGGGCGGCGTGCCCTGGGGCTGGATGATGGGAAAGGGCGGCGCGTTGTGGTCATTCAACGTGAAGAGGTCGAAGTTGCGCACCACCGGCTTGCCTTCAATCTTCACGTCGAAGGAGTAGTTGACCGGGTGCGCGCGCCCCTTCGTCTTGCCGGAGGCGGCGCCACCTCCCGCGGTGCCGGCCTCGTTGCCGGTGGAGGTGCCGAGGTACGAATCCCTCAAGGCCACCGGAGTGCCGTTGATGCTCACCCGCTTCGAGCCGTTCTCCAGGTCCTTGCTCTGGGCGAGGTTGGGGTAGGGAATGGGAACGGGCCCGCCCGGTGACGGTGTCTTGCAGACATCAGGGAAGCCCACGACCTTGCCTTCGCTCTCGGAGGTGACAGGCGTCATCCCGTTGACGAAGACGTGGTGCTTGTCGGACATGCACCCTCCGGCGCCGAGGTCCGCACGAGGCTTTGTCTGGCAGCACCCGGAGTCGTGTCGTGCTTGTCAGCATTCTACCGGGAGTCGGAGCGTCTTCGCGCACGCCACGGCCTCCCGAGGCCTTGGCGTGCGGTGTTGGACAGAGACGTGCGACTCCAATCGCACCCTAATATTCGTTGGAGCGTGACGAGCTGACGGGCGCGCGGAGCTCGCGCACGCGGCGCAGCAGTGAGAGGAACTCCTCGCGATCGGGGCGGTCGTCCAGTGCGCCTTCCGCGAGCGACTCCGCCCGGGCCAGGTTCCAGTCCGCCGCCTGGCGCGCGCCGCGCAGGACGTCCGCCGTGCCCGCCACCGCCGTGGCGAAGCGCAGGTCCGCCGACGCGTCCGCCAGGGACTCGTGCACGCTGTGGCGCTCCAGCGGGAAGCGCTGCTCGGCCGCCTCGGTACCGCCCGGCCGCTTCGCGCGGACCCGCACCGTGGCCAGTCGCGTTCCCTCGCCCGTCAGCTCCACCTCGTACAGCGCGGTGACGGAGTGGCCCGCGCCCACCTCGCCGCCGTCAACCGTGTCGTTGCGGAAGTCCTGGTCCGCCACGTCGCGATTCTCGTAGCCCACCAGCCGGTAGCCGCGCACGGCGTCCGGCTCGAAGTCCACCTGCACCTTCACGTCCTGCGCGATGACCTCCAGCGTGCCCGCCAGCTGCTCCTGGAAGACGCGCCGGGCCTCGCGCTCCGAGTCGATGTAGAAGCAGTTGCCGTTGCCCCGGTTCGCCAGCCGCTCCATCAGGTCATCGCGGTAGTTGCCCATGCCGAAGCCGATGGTGGACAGCGTCACGCCTTCCTTCACCGCGCCGCGGATGCTCTCCAGCATCGAGTCCGCCGTCTGGTTGTGCCCGAGGTTGGTGTCCCCGTCGGTGAGCACCACCACGCGCGACACCACGCCGGTGCCCGCGTTGCGCGCCGCCTGGCGGTAGGCCAGCTCCAGGCCGTCTCCCATGGAGGTGCCTCCCCCCGTGGAGAGCGAGTCGATGGCCTCCTCGATGTCCTCGCGCTGCCCCGCGGGCGTGGGCTCCAGCACCGTGCGCACGTTCCCCGCATAGGTGGTGATGGCCACCGTGTCCTGCTCGTTGAGCCCTCCCACCGCCAGCTTCATCGAGGTCTTCGCCAGCTCCAGCCTGTCCCGGCCGCTCATGGAGCCGCTGGTGTCCACCAGGAAGACCAGGTGCGTGGGCTTGCGCTCGCTCTTCGCCACCCGCCGGCCCTGGAGCCCCACCTTCACCAGATACCGGTCGGGCGTGAAGGGCGAGGGGGCGGCCTCCAGGTCCACGTGGAAGTCGCCGGTGCCGGGCTGGGGCTCGGGCAGCTCATAGCGGAAGTAGTTCACCCACTCCTCCACCCGCACCGAGTCCGGGTGGGGCAGCATGTCCGTCTGCACCGTGCGGCGGAACAGCGCATAGGACGCGGTGTCCACGTCCACCGCGAAGGTGGAGAGCCTGTCATCCCGCGTGAGGGTGAAGGGGTTGGGCGCGTGCCGCGTGTGCCTGTTGCCGGAGGTGTAGGGCGCCTGCGCGCCCGTGCCCGTGCTCTGCCCGAAGCTGGTGAGCGTCTTCCTTTGAAGGGAAGGGACGCTCGCGGAGGGGTGGCCGGCCAGGGAGCCGGCGGAGGCGCCGAACAGCTTGCGGATGTTGTCGCCGAACAGCGTCACCCCGCCGAGGAAGCCAAGGAGGGTCAGCAGGGAGACGCCAGCAACGGTGAACCTTCTGCTCATGAAGTGCCTCGGGAGCGGCGGGGAGATGCCGTGGTGGTCCCCTTCGTCTCACGGAGGTTCAGGCCCGCGCGTCCGTCATCCGCCCGAGGTCGGTCAACGGGAGGAGGTCCGTCAATGGGAGGATGGCCGTGGGCGGCGGAGGCATGCCGTGACGCCCGCAACGTCCCAGGGGGCGGCAGGGCCCGCTCAGCCGCGTCGCGCGGGCTCCACGACGGCGGGCTTCGACCGCGTGTTCGCGGACGTGGAGGCCGGTGGCTTCGCGCGGGCCGGAGCGGCTTGCTTCGTCCGGGCCACGGGCTTCGTCACAGGGGCAGGCTTCGCGGTGGCCCGGGCCACTGTCTTCGTGCCTGGCGAGCGCTTCGCCACGGCCGCTGGCGGTGCGGACGGCCGCGTGTGCTTCCACGCCGCGAGCACCTTGGGCACGTAGTGCTCCGTCTCGCCATTGCGCGGCACGCGGCCGTCCACCGCGCCCGGGCCCGCGTTGTACGCGGCCACCGCGAGCCGCACGTCGCCGAAGCGCCGGAGCTGCTCGGCCAGGTATCGCGCGCTCGCGTCGACGGCCGGCGCCGGGTCGAACGGGTCCTCCACGCCCAGCATCTCCGCCGTGCCAGGCATGAGCTGCCCGGGGCCCATGGCGCCCGCCGGGGAGATGCGGTGCACCCGCGTCTCCGACTCCACCTGCACCAGCGCCCGCAGCAGCCCCGGGGGCAGCCGGTGCCGGCGCTCGGCGGCGGTGATGAGGGGCTCCAGCTCCGGATGCCCCTCCAGCAGACACGCGGGCCGGTGCTCCGCGTACGCGCGCAGCGCGTCGGCCTTGGCGTCCAGGAAGCGGAACGACAGCGGCGAGACGCTCGTCTCTCCGAGCCAGGAGATGCCCACGTTGAGCAGCACCACGGGCACGAGCGCACACGGCACCAGCCACGCCCACCCGGGTACGTCGAATCCGCCGCCCTTCGCCCGCTTGCGTCCCACGTCCCACCCTTAAGGGCGCTTGGGGCCTCCGTCCAGCTTCCGGCGGCCGGGCTTGTTGGCTCCCGGAGGCAGCCGCAGTCCGTCCAGCACCAGCGTGGTGAGCGCGTCGGGCAGCTCCAGCGGATTGCCCAGGTCCTCCTCGCTCAGCACCGCCAGCAGCAGCCGCTCCACCGCGCCCACCACCGCGAGCCCGCTCACCGCCGGGCGGATGGGCCTCAGCAGCCCGTGCGTGTGCGCCTTCTCCGTGATTTCCACCGCGTGCCGCGCCACCAGCTTCGACAGCTCCGCCACCTTGGTGCGCGCGCCCACCGCCGGCCCGCGGCTCTCCTGGAGGTACAGCCGCACCACGCCGGGGTACTGCAGGAGCGCCCCGACGATGACGGCCGCCACCGCGCGGTAGGCGTCGAACATGGCCTCCACGTCGCGCGCCTGCGCGAGCGACCGGCCGCACGCCTCCATCCCCGCGAGCAGCTCCCGGCGCACCGGCTCCAGCAGCGCGTCCACCAGGGCGGCCTTGTCGTCGAAGTACCGGTAGAACGTCCCCTTGGCCACCCCGGCCGCCTGGGTGATGTCGTCGATGGTGACGGCGTCCAGCCCCCGCTCCAGGAACAGCCTCAGCGCCGCGTCCTCCAGCTCCTTCGTCCGCTCACGCCGGTGGGCCTCCCTCCGCCCGCCCGGACGCCCGGGCCTGCTTCCCGCCTCCGGGGCGGTGCCCGCTCCCGTGCCCCGCGTGCCGTCCCGGCTCACCATTGGCGTGCACTCCGACTTCTTGCGTTGTAGAAAAAGAGTGACCAAATAGTCATTATTCGCACCGTGGCGTCGGCCGGGCGCCCGCCGGAGAGCAACCATGATCGGCATTCCACTGGGCTGGGCGTACTCCAATTTCGGGGAATGGGTGCTGCACCGCTACGTACTGCACGGCCTGGGCAAGCACCGGGACAGCGTCTGGAGCTTCCACTGGCACGAGCACCACCAGAAGTCGCGGCGGCACGACATGGTGGACGACCAGTACATGCGCTCGCTGTGGACCTGGTCGGCGAAGACGAAGGAGCTGCTGGGGCTGGCGGCGCTGGCGGTGGCACACGCGCCGCTGTTCCCCGTGGCGCCCTTCTTCGTGAGCACGGTGTGGGCCAGCGCGGTGAACTACTACCTCGTGCACCGGCGCGCGCACCTGGACCCGGCCTGGGCACGCCAGCACGTGCCCTGGCACTACGACCACCACATGGGGCGGAACCAGAACGCGAACTGGTGCGTGACGCACCCGTTCTTCGACAACCTGATGGGCACGCGGCGGGAGTTCCTCGGCGTGCAGCCGCCGGCACCCGTCGAGGACCTGGCTGCCGCCGAGCCCGTTCCCCTGGCCGTGGCGGCGACTCCGCTCAGCGTGGCCTGAGGAAAGGCTCAGCGCGTGCGCCGGCTCGGGGCCTTCGTCCCCGACACGCAGCCGCTGCGTGCCGGGAGGGCGGGGGCGCAAGGGCTGCGCCCCGGAACTCAGAACACCAGGTCGAAGTAGCTCGCCTTGGCGCGGATGCCGGCGCACGCCCGGAGGGTGGCCGTCCACGACTCCGTGGGCAGCGAGCCCCGGGCGTCGAAGACGAAGTCCAGCTCCTCCTGGCGGGCCAGGTCCAGCAGGTCCACACCCCCGGTGCCGGTGATGCGGAGGGTCTGCGTGGGGGCGGTGCCGGTGCGTCGGTACTCGCCGATGAGGATGGTGTCCTCGGTGCCCGGCGTGCGCACGGACACGGTGGCGCGTTCGATTCCGCTGAGGTCCGTGTCGGCCGTCACCTCGAAGAGCTTGAGGCGCAGCTCGGTCTCCACGTCGGCCTCCTCGGGCAGCGGGTCCGAGAAGTCGCCCAGCGGGAAGGTGAGGGTCTGCTGGACGCTCGCGGTGCCGGGGAAGGCGGCGGGGAACTCGAGGCCCGGCTCGGACTTGCAGATCTCCTCGGCCTCGGCCTCGATGAAGAAGAGCGAGTCACAGCCGGTGGCGAGGAGCGCGACGGAGGAGAGCAGCAGGGCGCGGAAGGATGTCGTTCGCATGTTCGTCGTGCTCCTGCTCAGTAGAAGTAGAAGAGGAAGCCCACCTTCACGGAGGGGATGGTGGCGCGCACGGAGAGGTTGCGGGCGGTGACGCTCGGGTCGTCCGTGGCGTCCTGGAGCAGGGCGCTCGCGTCGTCCACGCCGAGCGCCACGTAGCTGAGCCCCAGGTGGAGGAAGAAATTGAAGCGGCTGGCCGAGCCCACCTCCAGGCCGACGCTGCCGCTGACGTAGTCATAGGTGACGTCGCGGATGGCGGCGGAGGTGCGGCTGGGGCTGGCGCCCAGCCAGTCGACGACCTCGCTGTATTCGGAGCCGAAGTAGTGCCCCGCCTCGGCGTTGAAGGAGGGGGCGATGAAGGTCTGCAAGGGGAGGATGCTGACGCCGCCGCGCAGGCCGAAGCTGAGCGTGTTGGTGGTGGGGCCCGCCTGGAGCCGCAGCCAGGGCAGCGGCCGGAGCACGGCGGACACTCCCACGCCGTGCGGAGCGCCCGCGTCCAGCAGGAGGCCGAAGCGGTGGAGCTCGGACCCGCCCGCGCCGTCATCCTGGGCCAGGGCCGGTGTCGCGGCCGTGAGCGCCAGGAGGCAGGCGAGGGCCGCGCCTCGCTGTCGTAGGGGGAGTGCCGTGCGTCTTCTCGTCGAGGATGTCGCCATCGTCATAGGGATGTTCCAGCGTGGTTCCGGCCCGGTGGCCATCATTTGCGCGACGGGCCGGAAAGAGAAGTCACGTCGAGGGAAATGACCCGCGAGGGGTGGTGCGCGGACACGGATTCCGGACACCCGGGAGTGTCGCGGGAGACCTGTGCCGGAGGTGGGACGTGGAGTCCCGGGGTGGGTTTTCCGGGAGTGTCACGTAGGCTCGGGCTCCTACCGTGGAGCGGTGGAGACAGGGGCGTTCCGGATGTGGAGAGGGTGGAGCCTGCTGCTGGCGTGCGCCGTCGCCGGTTGCACCTCGGTACCTTCGACGCACGGGGCCCCTGGCCATGGCGCGGGAGCTTCGCGACGGCTCAAGTCGGAGGGCGCTCGTGCGGAGCGCCTGTCCCGCGAGGAAGGTGGACGGCGGGGCGTGGTGGTCGCGATGGCGAGCCCCGCGGACCTGGCCGTGCGCGCTGTCACCCAGGGCGCGGTGCGGCTGGACGCCTTCGAGCAGTTGCTGGTGGCCGCCGGGCTGGACAGCGCGGAGTTGCTGCCGCGTCGTGACGCCCTGTCACCGCGAGAGGCGGCACGGGTGCTGGCGTTGCTGATGGCGCGGCCGGTGACGCTGAGCAACTTCCCGCCGAGGCAGGCGGTGGGACACGTGCTGCGGGAGGTGCTGGAGGGCGGTGAGGTGTCCCGGGAGGAGCTGCTGCGCCGGGTGGAGCGCTTCTCCATGGTGGCCGTGCTGCGGCCGGATGGATACCTGGCCTGGACACG
Organism: Pyxidicoccus trucidator; assembly: GCF_010894435.1. Classification (NCBI taxonomy): domain Bacteria; kingdom Pseudomonadati; phylum Myxococcota; class Myxococcia; order Myxococcales; family Myxococcaceae; genus Pyxidicoccus; species Pyxidicoccus trucidator. The sequence continues at coordinate 322,581 of NZ_JAAIXZ010000008.1, forward strand.
CAGCGGGCGGACGCAGCAGCGCGTGGGGCCGGTGCAGTGGAATGACGGTTCCTTCCGCTCGGGCCCGTTCGAGCTGGGGCGCTTCTACTCGGGGAAGGGTGGGGCGTTCCGCGTCCTGGACGACGGGCTGCGGGACGCCGGCGGAGGTGTGCTGGCCGAGGTGTATGACGACGCTGACTACGTGGGGCGCACGCTGGACGGGGCGGAGGAGGCTTTCGTCGAGCTGGTCATGGCAATGGGGCAGTTGCTGACATCCCCGGCGGACAGCCTCGCGGCGTTGCGGCACTTGCCCTCGGGACTCGCCGCGCTGGTGGCGTCCTCGCCCGAGTACCTGGAGCGCTTCCGTCACATGAGTCGTGGCGAGCAGGTGAAGGCGCTCTCCAAGCTGACCACGAACCTCATTGCCACCTGGGGCGCAGCTTCGGGGGTGACACGCACCGTGACGGGAGCGCTGCGTGGCGCGGAGGCCACCGTGCCGGTGCTGTCCCTGTCCGCGGAGGGTGCGCTGGTGATGGAGCGCGTCGCGGTGCCGGTGGGGCAGGCGGCCACGGTGCTGGGCGGTGGGCCCGGTGCGGCCATCATCCTTCAGCGGGCGCGCTCTGGCGGTGGAGCGCAGCCCCCCGCCGATGGGCCGGGGCGGTGGGAGCCCGCGAACGAGAGCATGAGCCATGCCTCGCGCGAGTATCAGGCTCAGGTCACCGGGGCCCCCGAAGGGCTGGCCTACAAGGTCCGGGATGTGAAGTTCGATGGCTACAGGAGTGGTGTCCTACTGGAGACCAAGGGGCTGGGTTACGCAAAGTTCCTCAAGAATGGCAGCTTCAGGTCATGGTTCCGAGGTGCGGACGGAATGCTTCAGCAGGCAGAGCGGCAACTCAAAGCGGCCATGGGCACACCCATTGAGTGGCACTTCGCGGAGCGCGACGTTGCTGACGCGGTGAGGGCCATGCTGCATGAGAGCGAGCTCGGCGACATCAAAGTGGTCTTCACGCCAGTCAGATGACAGGGACAGTCCCCAGCATGATCGAGTCCTACTATGCCGGCGCGTACTGGCCCGGACGGGTCGAAACGCTCGAGTCCTATGCTCGGCGCGCTGAGTCCTTCTTCCACCTGCTTTCCGCTGCCGACGTGACGTTTACCCGGTGGTTCGAGAAGGCAGCCGGCCGCTCCGAGGCTCTCAAGCTCCAGTTCACGCCAGATGCGGAGACGCTGCTCGGGTTGTTCAAGAAGAAGAAGTATCGGCGCGACGAGGCGGGCATCGCCTTCTCCGCCTGGAATGGAGAGCGAGATGGAGCCAGCAGCGGAGTCCGGTTTGCTTGCGGCTCCACTTCCGCGTTGCTGGGAGACCTCTGCACGCTGAGCCTCCCCACGGAGGGGGCCGTCAGGGAGCGTGTCCTGTCAGCATCCACCCTCGTGCAGGTCCTGCGCGCCATGGCCCTGGCCTGGGAGCCGGAGTGGAGCATCGCCACGTCGCAGGTGCATCGGGATGAGGTGCTGAAGCTCTCCAGGGCGGGGACGTTTGTCGGGTGGGTCATGTACTTCGCGCGCAGCCGGGGGGAACTGCCCCCGTTACCCGCGCCTGTTCGCACCGAGCCTGTGGGTGACAAGGGCACGCTGGTAATCCTCACTCCCGAGCGCTTCACGGCCAGCAATCCGGAGCATGTCGCGCTAGCGGCTCGTGTGCAGGAGTTGCTGGCACAAGCTGGATTGCTCACGCCGCTCAGGACACCATCGACTCCACGGATGGACTGAGCCTCCACAACCTCACCTGGGCGGTGCGGCGTTACTGTGGCGGGAGGCAGGTCCGCGGCGCACTGGATGCGGCTGAACTTCAGCAACTGCGAGCCGGCGCGGATTGAAGAGGCTGTGGCCCGGCTGGGGCGGGTGCTGGGGTCGGCGCGAGGGTAGGGTTTGTAGCGCCGGATGTCACGGAGAGTGCGTGTTTGTAGCGGCGGACGTAACAACAGCACCGGGGTGGCGACACCGCTTCGAGGGAGGCCAGAGATGGCCCACTTTCTGCATTTCATGGAAATGCCGAAATCCTTGCACCCGGCCTCGAGCCGGGTGCGGGTTCCCCGCAGCAAGAGGAGTGTCCCCCACATGTCTCATCCGGCTGAGTCACACCCTGGTTCTTCCAACGGCCTGCGCGCGGTAACGCTCGCGATGCTCGCGGTCTTCACCGTTCAGATTGGCTGCAGCCGTGCTCCCGAGGCCAACCCGATGGCCAAGGCGCGCGAGGCCCTGGCCGCGCACATCGTCGTCAGCGACGTGGAGCCCTCGCAAGTCGTCGACGGGAGCCTGGAGCGGTTTGGCCGGCTTGGCATTGCGCTGCATGACGAGGCGCCCCGATTCATGAACTTCGTCCTGCGGCAGACGCTCGTCCGCGGCACGGAGGACGCCGTCCTCGAGGTGTATGACGAGAAGACCGGGGAGCGCACCCTCTACACGGTGAACAACGAGACGGGCGACGCCTGGGTCCACCATGAAGGCGGCGAGCTGCACATGGTCTTCAACGCGGACAAGACCATCAAGGTGGGTGACAAGCTGGCCGCCAACGAGGATGAAGCGGCCAAGATCCTCCTCGAGACCGGGGCGCTGGACGGCGTCTCCGATTACTCCCTGTTCACGATGATCGAGGTGGTCAGCAAGTACCTCCCCGAGGACAAGACGGGGAAGGCAGCCGTCGTCGTCCTCGTCGCGGTGGGCGTCTGGTACGTGGGCTCCACCGTCGGTTGCTCCCAGCAGTACAGGCGGAACGGCTGCAGGCTCACCGGGCTGAGCAACTACTGCCGCTCGTGGTGCGCCTCGTTCTGGTGCCGCTGCTAGCAGGCCTGCCGGTGTTTCGGACCAGGAACTGGAGCCGTCCATGACTGTGTTGGTAAGGCACTGGCTCCTGGCCCTGCTTCTGGGGGCCTGCGCGTGTCAGCAGGCCCCCGGTGTGCAGGAGCGCGTCGTGGCGCTCTACTCGCGAGCGGATGTCGCCGAGCTGCAGCAGTCGCCGTGCTCCGATGGCCGCTGCCCGCATGTGGCCCTCGAGGACTTCTCCTGTCCCTCGGGAGTGAGGGCCGAGGTGCTCGTGCTCAGCGGACACAGCATGCCTCCGAGCTATCTCAACGCGTCCCCGGAGGACCTCGCGCGGGTGGCTCGGTGCTACCGCCCGGACCTCATCGTCCTGGATACCTGCTACGGCTTCTCCACGCCGCTGCTCACGGCGCTCGCGGAAGAGGCGCCGGGGGCCTGGGTGCTGGGCTCCACGTACAAGCTGCCCCTCGATGGACTGCTCTATGACGAGGGCTTCTTCCAGGCCGGGAGCCCCGAGCAGCGCGCCCGCTTCGTCCGGACGCGCTCTGGCAAGGCGCTCGCGTTGTGGCGGTTGGATGCGAAGGCCATGGACACGGCCCTCGAAGAGGTGTCGCGCTGGGAGCCCGCGGTGCTGGAGGCCCGGTTGGCGCGCAAGCACCCCAACCTCGTGAAGGTGGCGCTCCCGGGGGAAGTCACGGCGCTGGTCCCCGTTCCGCCCGAGAGGTTCCGGAAGCGATGAGCCTGCTGCTGGCCCTGGGCTCGGGTGTCGCGCTGGGCGTCGCCTTCCTGTGGACGTGGGCGCAGCCGCTGGCCTGGGTGGGCATCGCCTTGCTGGGGTGGGCGCTCCACCGCGCCAACGGCTGGCGCCAGGCCGCCGCGGTGCTGCTGCTGGCTGCGCTGGTGCGCCAGGGCGTGGCCCTGCACTGGTGGGTGGGGACGGCGGGGTTCTACACGGCCCCCTGGCTTCCTCCTCCGTTCATCGTGGCGTTGCTGGGCTGGGCGGCCACGGGGGCGCTGTCCCAGGTGCCGCTGCTGGCGCTGGCGGCGCTGCCCGTGAAGCGGGTGCCTCCAAGGTACTGGTTGCCGGTGGGATGGGTGCTGGGCGAGGCGGCGCTGGAGGCGTGGAGCGGCTTCTCCATGACGCACGTGCTGCATTCCCAGTGGATGCAGCCGCCAATCCTGAGGGCCGTGGGCTTCGTGGGGTGGGTGCCCACACTGGTGCTCTGCCTGCTCGCCGCCGTATGCGTTGGAGAGGCCGTGGCCCTGCGCTCGCGCCGCCTGTTGCTGCCGGCCGTGGGCGTCCTGGTGGCCCTGGCCGCGCTGCCCCGGCTGCCCGTGGCGGACGATGCGCTCCAGGGGACGGGCGTGGTCCACATGGCCTCGTCCGTGCGGGTGCCGGAGTCGGTGCCCGAGGCCACGGAGCGGCTCATCTGGCCGGAGTCCACGGTGCGGGGGCTCCAGCGGGGGACCGAGGGACGGGTGTCACGGCCGGAGGTCATCGAGGCCTTCGATGCGCGCCTGCCGGTCCCCGCCATCGCGGGGCTGATGCTCCGGACGCCCGAGGGGTTCTTCAATGCCGCCGCCGCCTTTGACGCGGACGGGCGGCTGCAGGAGACCCGAGGGAAGTCCATTCTCGTCCCCATCGGGGAGCGCTCCATCTTCGGGCTTCAGGGAAGAGGGGAGCCGCTGGTCGCAAGCCAGGCGCGACCGCTGCTGTCCCTCGCGGGGCGGAAGGTGATTCCGCTCATCTGCTACGAGGCCTTCAGCCGCGCCACCGCCTTGCGTGGACGGGAGGCGGGAGGAGCGCTGCTCGCGGTCCTGGCCAGTGATTTGCCCCTGGCTGGAAGTCGCTTCGCCATGGACCAGGCCATCGGCGGCGTGGTGATGCGGGCGGTGGAGCTGCGCATGCCCGCGGTGCGGGCCTCGCTGGGAGGCGTCGCGGCGGTGGTGTCCTCCGACGGCCGCGTGCTGGCGCGGAGCGCACCGGGGGAGAGCGGCATCCTCACGGTGTCCCCGCCTCCGCGGATGGTGGAGGCGACGCGGGAGTAGGCACGGTCCCCTTGGGCATGCGCCAGCCCTCGGGATTGGGTGCGCCGCAAGCCTCCGGTCCTGCCCAGGTCGGAGCCGTTGGTGGACCCGCCTGTTGAGCGCCCGACGTCCACGCCTCCCCGCGGGTCACTACCTCCTGCGTGGGGCCGGTGCGACCTTGCCATCCCGGAAAGCACCGGCAGCGAGGCGCTGCGGGTGAGCTCCGGCCCAGGACCCTGGGGGGGACCGGATGATCGACGAAGTCGATCAACGACTGAAGGCGTGGGTGGGCCGCATTGCCGGCGACGTGCCCGTATTCCTGGGCGTGCCGGACCGTGACTCCTTGGAGCGCGGCGTGTGCCTATACCTCCTGGAGCTCGGCCCCGCGCCTCCCGCACGCGGTACAGGCCGCGTGCCCCTTCAAATCTCCGTCTGCTACCTCGTCACCGCCGGCGCCGAGTCACCCGAGCGCGCGCACCGCCTCCTTGGCGAGCTGGTCTTCTCCGCCATGGAGGAAGCCGACTTCGACGTGGAGCTCACCCCCGTGCCCACCACCATCTGGGCCGGGCTGAGGACCGCGCCGCGTCCCGGCTTCCGCCTGCGCGTCCCCGTGCGCCGCGAGCGCCCCCAGCCCGTCGTCCACCGCGTGCGCTTCCCCGTCGTCACCCAGTCCGTTCCGGCCGAGATGCTGCTCGGCTGCGTGGTGGGCCCCGGCGACATCCCCATTCCGGGCGCACTCGTGGAGCTGCCGACGCTGAACCTCACCACGCGCACGGACGCCAAGGGCTGCTTTCGTTTTCCCCGCGTGCCGCCAGTGGCCACGCTGGGGCGGTTGGAGGTGCGGGCGAAGGGGGAGGTGCTCGCGCTCGGTCCGGAGGCGCTTGCCGCCGAGCCACAGCCGCTGCTCATCCGCCTGCCGCTGAAGGAGGAATGACGTGCCGAATTACCTGACGCCAGGCGTCTATGTGGAGGAGGTCTCCAGTGGAACCCGCTCCATCCAGGGCGTGGGCACCACCACAGCCGCCTTCGTCGGCCGCGCACCCGCGGTGGACGCCCGCCTCCACGAAGCCGTGCCCGTCAATGGCTGGGCCCAGTTCGTGAAGGAGTTCGCTCCACCCGGGACTCCGGGCACCGCGCTCGCGCGCGCCGTGTATGGCTTCTTCGAGAACGGCGGCCGGCGCTGCTTCATCGTCAACATCGGTGACAGCGAGAGCCTGGTGGGCGATGCCCGCAAGCGCCAGGGCGTGGCCGTGCTCGAAGAAGTCAGCGAGGTGGCCATGGTCGCCGCCCCCGGCTTCGCCGACGCCGCGGCCTGGGACGCGCTGCTGACCCACTGCGAGAAGATGAGGGACCGCTTCGCCATCCTCGACGCACCCGAGGACGTGGATGACGTGGGCCGCCTCACCAAGGTGGCCACGGGCGACAAGGGCGGCGGCATGCACCCGCGTGCCTCGGACCAGGGCTACGGCGCCTTCTACTACCCGTGGTTCTCCACGCCGGACCCCCTGGGCGACGGGAAGACGCTCGTGAATGTGCCGCCGTCCGGCCACATGGCGGGCATCTACGCGCGCACCGATGTCACGCGCGGCGTCCACAAGGCGCCCGCCAACGAAGTCGTGCGCGGGGCCATGCGGCTGGTGCGCGACGTGACGCCGGAGGAGCAGGGCGAGCTCAACCAGGTGGGCGTCAACTGCATCCGCTACTTCCCACGCAGCGGCATCCGCGTGTGGGGCGCGCGCACGGTGGCCCCCGCCGACAACAGCGAGTGGCGCTACATCAACGTGCGCCGGCTCTTCAACTTCGTGGAGGAGTCCATCGCCCTGGGCACGAACTGGACGGTGTTCGAGCCCAACGACCTCAAGCTGTGGAACTCCCTCAAGCGCGACGCGAACGCCTTCCTGCTGCGGCTGTGGCGAGACGGAGCGCTGATGGGCCGCACGCCGGAGGAGGCCTTCTTCGTGCAGTGCGACGAGCAGACGAACACGCCGGAGACCATCGACGCCGGACAGGTGTTCGCGCTCATCGGCCTGGCACCGGTGAAGCCCGCGGAGTTCATCATCTTCCGCATCGGCCAGCACGCGGGTGGCGCGGAAGTGGAGGAGGTGTCGAATGGCTGAGGCAAAGGCTCCCGAGGCGCCGCCGCCGGCGCAGGATGCGGGCGCGCAGCCCGGCGCGCTGGTGAACCCGCTCCGCGGCTACAACTTCACGCTGCTCATCGACGGGGTGAACGAGGGGCACTTCCTGTTCTGCTCCGAGCTGCATGTGAAGGTGGAGGCGCTGCGCTACCGGGAGGGCGGCGCAGGGCCCGTGGTGCGCCGGCTGCCGGGCCCCATCTCCCACGGAGATGTCGTCCTTCGCTGCGGCTTCACCCAGTCACCGGAGCTGTGGACCTGGTTCCTCGCCACCATGAGCGGGGTGCCGCTGCGCAAGAACGTCTCCATCCTCATGCTCGACGACGATGGGTTGACGGAGCGGCTGCGCTGGAACCTCAACGAGTGCTGGCCGTCGGAGTGGAAGGTGCATCCGCTGGATGCGCTCGGTCAGGACATCGCCATCGCCTCGCTCACGCTCGTCTACGAGTCCCTCTCCCGTGGCTGAGCGCCTCCAGACAGCCTCGCGCGGGGCCTGGGTGCGCACCGTGGCCCGGTGGATGAAGTCGTGGGCGGAGTCCGTCCTCGCCGAGGAGGCGGAGCCCACCTCCTCGGCCGCGCCGCGTCCGGAGTCCACGGGTGCTGGCTCGCGAGGTGCCGGAGGTGCGGCGGCTCCTGCAGCGAGCAGCCCTCCGGCCGCCGCTGCCTCGGCGGCCACGCCCGAAGCCAGCGTGGAGTCCCTGGAGGCGCGCTGGCTCCGGGACATCGAGGCGCGTCGCAGCATCCCCATGGGGGACTGGGTGGCTCGCGTGACGAAGGGCGCGTACTCCCTGCCGGAGGGAGACGGCCTGCAGCGCGAGCACCGTGTGGCGCCCACGCCTTCGCCCCTGACGGAGCAGGTGGGCATCCCTCGAGGACCGCCGCCGCCGATGAGCCGGCCGCCGGTGCGAGAGGCCCGTCCCCCGGCCCGGCCCATGGCTCCGACTCCGGGCCGTTTGCCGACGCGGGCTCGGGACGGCGAGGCGGGTGCGCCGTCGGCGGTGCCTCGGAACTCCCTCGTTCCGGAGCCCCCGCCCGCTCTTGCGCCTGCGTCCAGGCAGGCCCGGTTCGCAACCCCGGCGCCGGAGCCGGAACAGTCGGCGCAGCGTGACTCGTGGGGACTCGGACCGGAGGTGGCTTCCTCCTTCCGGGCGCCACCGGCGATTCCGGCACGGCCTTTCGCGCGCTCGGCGCCCCGACCGCCTGTCGCGCCACCCGCGTCACCCGAGCGCGAGGCCGCCGACACGGGCCTCCCGGAGCGGCGCCTGCCGTGGAGTGAGGCTTCCCCCTTCGCGGACAGGGCCTCTACGCGGCCTCCGCCGCCCCCGCTCCACGTCGTGCCTCCCCAGCCTCGCGAGGCACCCGGAGCCCCGGTGACCGAGCGGACGCTGCCCTCCTCCGGCCTCCCCCGGTTCCGGCTGCTCTTCCTCGACGGTGACCCCGTCTCCGCGCAGGAACCTCGCCGCAACCGGGTCGCCCTGACGGAGGATGACGGCGGCTGGGACGGCGCCCAGTCCCCGCTGGCCTGGCGCCGGACCGAGCCGGAGCCACCTCTCTCCACACGCAACGTCTTCCCGTCCCTGGAGGGCGAGCCCCGCTGCTCCGACGGCGCGCCCGCGGCGAGCGTCGCGAGCCCCTGGCCCGAGCTGCCTCCGGCGCCGACTCCGGATAGCGCGGAGGCAGTGGTGGAGCTTCGTCAGTGGGAGCGGCGCCGCCGGCTGGACCGTGAACAGCGAGGCGAGTGATGGAGCGTGTGGCCTTCCTCATCGAGCCCGGCGGCGAGCGCATCGAGTGTCTGCTCAATCCCGAGACGCTCGTCGTGCGCCGGGTGGCGGGCCTGCAGCCGAGGCGCGCGCTGGGAGGCTCGCTGCCGTGGGGGGGCCCCGGGGACGACCCGCTCCTCTTCACCGGCGGAGGCAGCACGGAGCTGACGCTGGACCTGCTCTTCGACGTGTCGCTCTCCGGCTCCACGCTCCAGACGGAGGACGTGCGCGAGCTCACCGAGCCGCTGTGGCGGCTGGCGGAGAACGGCCTGCGCGAGGACGGCAGCATGCGGCCGTCGCTGGCGCGAATCGTCTGGAGCAAGTGGTTGAACTACCTCGGCGTGGTGGCCGCCGTGGCCGAGCGCCTGGAGCACTTCACCCCCAGCGGCGCCCCCCGGCGCTCGTGGCTGCGCATGCGCCTGCTGCGCGTGGAGGACGAGACCGGCCCCCGGGAGCCCACGCTGGAGCAGGAGCCGCCGGACCCGGACGCGGTGGCGGCGGCGCTGGCTCCGGAGGACTACGAGGCGCACACGGTGCTCGGCGCGAGCGAGGAGGAGGGCGCGCCCGGCGGGCAGCGCCTGGATGAAATCGCGTACCAGCGCTACGGCGACCCGTCGCTGTGGCGCCTCATCGCCGCGCTCAACGGCGTGGCCGACCCCAACAGCATTCCGGCGGGGCAGGTGCTGCGGCTGCCCACCGCCGAGGCGCTCCGGAGGGTGATGTGAGCCGGATGCGCGGACTGCCCGAGCTGCGAATCGAGGCAGGAGGCTCGCCCCTGACGGTGGCGGACCTGCGCAGCCTGTCCTCGGTGCACGTGCAGCAGCGGCTGGCGGCGCCCGCGCAGTGCGAGCTGACCTTCACCGACCCGCGCGGCACCCTGGCCTCCTCGGGCATTCCTCCGGGCACGTCCCTGCGCGTGGCCGCGGCCTCGGGAACGGACGCCCTCTTCACGGGCGAGGTGACGGCCGTGGAGTACGTGCACGCCACCGGCGGCGCGCGCGAGGTGCGGGTGCGCGGCTATGACGTGCTCCACCGCCTGCGCAAGCGCCAGCCGGTGCGCGCGCACGTGCAGGTGACGCTGGAGGACCTGGCGCGCGAGCTGGCCTCGGGCCTGGGCGTCTCCGTCCAGGCGGCGGCCCCCGGGCCGCTGTGGCGCCACCTCATCCAGCACGGCCAGTCCGACTTCGACTTCCTGGTGGAGCGCGCGGACCGCTGCGGCCTCTACCCCGTGCTGCATGGGGACACGCTGCGGCTGGTGACGCTGGAGGGCGAGGGCACGCCGGTGTCACTGCTGCTGGGCGAGACGCTGCTGGAGGCCACCGTGGAGGTGAACGGCGACGCCTCGTGCCGCGAGGTGGCCGCCGAGGGCTGGGACGCACTGCGCGCGGAGTCCCATGCCGGCCATGCGGGCTCGCCGCGCGTGGGGCGCCGCGTGGACGCGGAGGTGTCTCCGGAGCGCGTGGGCGGAGAGACGCGGCGCTCGCTGGTGGACGAGGCGGCGGAGGGCATTCCCCACGTCGAGGCCGCCGCCCAGGCGGAGCTGGACTACCGCGCCGCCCGCGAGGTGGTGCTCACCGCCGTGGCCGAGGGCGACGCGCGGCTGCGGCCGGGGGCTCGCGTGGAGGTGGCCGGAGTGGCCGCCGCCGTGGCGGGCCGCTACGTGCTCACCGCCGTCACCCACCGGGTGGATGGACGCCACGGCTTCATCTCCGAGCTGTCCTCCGCGCCGCCGCCGCGACGCGCGCGAGTCCGGGCCTCGGCGGTGACGCTGGGCGTGGTCAGCCGCGTGGACGACCCGGACGGAAAGGGCCGCGTGCGCGCCACGCTGCCGGCCTACGGCGGCGTGGAGACGGACTGGATGCAGGTGCTGGCGGCGGGCGGCGGGGCCGGCAAGGGGCTGATGCTGCTGCCCGACGTGGGCGACACTGTGCTGCTCGCGCTGGGCGGAGAGGACCCGGCGCGCGGCGTGGTGGTGGGCGGCCTGTACGGAGGAGGAGGGCCCCCGGACGCGGGCGTGGAGGGCGGCTCAGTGCGGCGCTACACGCTGCTGACGGCGGGCGGGCACAAGCTGCGGCTGGACGACGAGGGCCGCACGCTGCGGCTGGAGGACGGCACGGGCAGCTACCTCGAGCTGGCGCCGAAGGGCGTGCGCCTGCACTCGGAGGTGGCGCTCGACATCGAGGCGCCCGGCCAGGACGTGGTCATCCGTGGGCGCTCCATCGACTTCCGGAGAGGGTGAATGCGGGTCCTGACGGTGGATGCGCTGGTGGTGTGTGCCCATGAGCTGGGACGGGTGGGGCTCATCCACTCGCAGCCCTTCGTCACGGTGGAGGGCCGGCCCGTGCTGGTGCGCGCGGACCCGGAGGGCCGTCCCATCGGCGGGTGTCCCAACATCGGCCCCACCATCAAACCGTGCACCAGCACGCTCGCGGTGCAGAAGGGCTACTCCACGCTGGTGACGATTGACGGCCGGCCCGTGTGCCTGGACTCGCTGACGGGGCTGACCGACGGCACCCCGCCCGGCACGGTGAAGTACAAGGTCAACGCCCCCGGGCAGACGCTGGTGACGGAGGCCGGATGAGTGCACCCCGCTACCGCACCTGGCGCTTCCTGCACCCGGACTTCGAGATGGTGGAGCACTCCGGCCTGCGCCTGGCTCCCACCGGCAAGGCGGAGATGGTGGAGGAGCACGCCTCCATCCGCCAGGCGGTGCTGCTGCTGCTCACCACCACGCCCGGCGAGCGCGTCATGCGCCCGGACTACGGCTGCGAGCTGCACCGGCTGCTGTTCGCCAACAACGACGACACCACCGCCGGCCTCGCCATCCACTACGTGCGCCGCGCGCTGGAGCGCTGGGAGCCGCGCATCAACGTCCTCCACCTGGATGCCACGCGCAGCCCCGAGGACCCGCACCGCCTGGACGTCATGCTGGAGTACCGCGTGCGCATCACCGGCCGCACCGAGCGGCTGGCCTATCCCTTCTCGCTGGCGGGAGGCCCGTCATGACGTCGCTCCCGTCGCCCCGCCTGGATGACCGGAGCTTCGCGCAGCTCGTGGAGCAGGCGCGCACCCGCATCCAGGCCTCGTGTCCCGACTGGACGGACCTCACCCCGCATGACCCGGGGATGGTGCTGGTGGAGGTGTTCGCCCACCTCACCGAGACGATGCTGTACCGGCTCAACCGGCTGCCGGAGAAGGCGTACGTGGAGTTCCTCCGCCTGCTGGGGGTGCGCCTCCAGCCGCCCGCCGCCGCGTCGGTGCGCCTGCGCTTCACGCTGGTGCGCCCGGCCGAGCGGCCGGTGGAGGTGCCACGCAGCACGGCCGTCACCCTGGCGCGGGCCGGCGCGGGCGCGGAGCCCGTCGTCTTCCGCACCGCGGACACGGTGACGATTCCCGTGGGCGGCACGGAGGTGGAGGTGCTCGCCTACCACTGCGAGCAGGTGGACGCGGAGCTGGCGGGGCAGGGCACCGGCCAGCCGGGCCTCACCGTGCAGGCGAAGCGGCCCCCGATTGTCGCGCCCACCGGCGACTCCCTGGATTTGGTGGTGGGCGTGGAGGCCGCGGCCGGGGAGCTGGATGCGCGCGCTCCGGCCCGCCGCCATGACGGGCGCACGTACCGCATCTGGCGCGAGGTGGAGAACTTCGCCGCGCTGGGGCCGGACGAGCCCGCCTACCTCGTGGACCGGATGACGGGGGTGATTACCTTCGCCCCTTCCGCGCGGCTGGCGAGCGAGGCCGGGACGCTGGGCGAGCTCCGCGCGCTGGCCGCGGTGCCGGGCGAGGGACGCAGAATCCTCCTCTGGTACCGGTGCGGCGGAGGCGCGACGGGCAACGTGGCCGCGGGCACGCTGGAGCTGCTCAAGGTGCCGCTTCCGGGCATGAAGGTGACGAACCCCCGCCCGGCCACGGGCGGGCGGCCCGCGGAGACGCTGGAGAACGCGCTGCTGCGCGGGCCCCAGGAGCTGCACTCGCTGCGGCGGGCCGTCACCGCCGGGGACTTCGAGCTGCTGGCGCTGCGCAGCTCCGGCGCGGTGGCACGCGCGAAGGCCGTCACGCTGGCGCAGCTGTGGGCCCACGCGCCCGCCGGCACGGTGGAGGTGCTGCTGGTGCCGCACCTGCCGCCCGACGTGCAGGGCCCCGCGGGCGAGGGCATCACCGAGGCCACCCTGCGCACGCACGAGACGGAGGAGGCGCGCGCCCGCATCCACGCCGAGCTGGACGTGCGCCGGCCGCTGGGCACCACCTGCGTGGTGGAGTGGGCGCGCTACAAGACGGTGCGCGTGCAGGCGCGCGTGGTGGCGCACCGCGAGGAGGACACCGCCGCCCTGCGCACGCGCCTCACCGAGCGGCTCCACCGCATCCTCACCCCGCTGCCCTCGCCCTTGCAGCCCGAGGGCTGGCGCTTCGGCCAGGCCCTGCGCGCCTCGCACGTGTACGACGCGCTGCTGGCCGAGCCGGGCGTCAGCTACCTCGACAAGGTGCGCCTCATGGTGGACGAGGTGCCGCGAGAGGTGCGCACGCTCGCCGCGGACACCTTCCAGCCCGGCACCTTCTACGCAGGGGGCGGGGAGACGCTGTTCCGCACGGTGAACGACGCGGACGGCTGGGAGAAGGCGGGCCTGTTCCCCGGCGAGGACGTGGACGCGGTGGAGGCGCATCCCCGGCGGGCGGGCCTCGTGGCGGTGGCGGCGCGGCTGGCGAGCGACGCGAAGCGCTCCCGCATCCACCTCTCCTTCGACTGCGGCGAGACGTGGGAGTCCGCCACGCACACCCTGGACGCGGTGGAGGACCTGGCCTGGGCGGACCGGGACGGCGTGCCCGTGCTGCTGCTGGCCACGCGCGTCGGCCTCTTCGAGCTGATGGCCCGCCCCGGCGCCACGCCGATTCAGGTGCTGGTGGACCCGGCGAGTCAGGACCTGGGCTTCTTCGCGGTGGCGGCCACCACGGACGTGCGCGGCGCCGTCAACGTGGCGGTGGCGGCCATGGGCACGCGCGGCGTCTTCCTCTCCGCGGGTGGCGGGCGCAGCGGCACCTTCCGCCCCATTGGCCCGCGCGGCGCGGACGTGCGTGTGCTGGAGGTGCAGAAGGACGGCCCGCGCTCGTTCCTGTGGGCGGGGCTCGCCGCCGCCAGCGGCGCGGACCCGGGCAAGGGCTGTCTGTGCTGGGAGCTGATGGGCACCGCGGACCCGCCGGACGGGTGGCGGCCCTTCGACAAGGGGTGGGACGGCGGTAGCTGCCTCGCGCTGGCCTTCAGCGGCTCCACCGTGTACGCGGGCAGCCACCGCGTGGGCGTGCTGTGGCTGGACGCCAGCCGCCCGGGCGCGACATGGAAGCGGCCCGAGGTGGGCAGTGGCCTGCCGCTGCGCGAGGCCGAGCGCCTCTTCCAGCCCGTGTACGCGCTGGCCACGTCACCCAAGGGCGCGCCGCTGCTGGCCGGTGGCCCCGAGGGCGTGTTCCGCCGGCCCCAGGGCAGCGAGCGCTACGAGCCCGTGTCCACGCGCGAGTTCACGGAGAAGGTGACGCTGCCTCCCACCTGGCTCCTCTGCTCCGGTGCCCATGCGCTGGAGGTGGTGACGGACCATGCGGAGCCCTGACATCCAGCGCCTGCTGCCGGGCGTCTTCCAGCGCACCGCTCAGCCCGCCTCACCGCTGGCCGCGCTGCTGGAGGTGATGGAGGTGCTGCACGCGCCCAGCGAGGGCGTGCTCTCGGGATTGGAGTCCCACTTCGACCCGCGCCGGGCACCGGACCGCTTCGTGCCGTTTCTGGCCCGCTGGGTGGGCATGGACCTGCCGGTGACGACGGGCCTGGGCCGCCTGCGGGAGTTGGTGGCCGCCGCGGTGGACATCTCGCGCTGGCGCGGCACGGCGCGCGGCCTGCTCCTGTTCCTGACCACCGCCACCGGCCGCACGGACTTCGAGGTGGACGAAGCGGTGCCCGGACCGGACGGACTCCCGCGTCCCTTCCATGTGCGGGTGCGCGCGCCCGCGGAGGTGGAGGCCCACCGGCTGCTGCTGGAGCGAATCATCGAGCGGGAGAAGCCCGCCTACGTCACCTACGAGCTGCTCTTCGTGCAGCCGCCCAAAGGAGCAGGTTGATGCCACGCGCCTTCGACATCACCGCCGTGACGGACTCCATCCGTCTGAGCCCGGCGGGACAGGGGGAGGTGGCCTTCACAATCTCCAACGCGCTGCGCGCGCCCGTGCGCGCCCGCGCGTCCGTGGTGCCGGGCCCCGGCGCGAGGGCCGAGTGGTTCAGCATTCAAGGTGAGACGGAGCGGGACTTCGCTCCGGATGGCACGCAGCAGCTCACCGTCCAGGTGCGGGTGCCTCCGGGCACGCCCCCGGGCCGTCTCACCTTCCACTTGCTGGTCGTGGACGTGCTCAACCCGGACGAGAGCTATGCCGAGGGGCCGTCCACGGGCTTCGACGTGCGGGCCGCGCCGCCTCCGAAGAAGCCCTTTCCCTGGATATGGGTGGCGCTGGCGGCGGGCATCGTCCTCATCCTCGGGACGGTGATTGGCATCGTCTCCTCGCGCGGCGGAGACCCGGAGTTGCGCGAGCCGTGCCCGGATGGCTCCTGCGACAAGGGGCTGGCCTGCACGGGCCAGGACGGCGGCGTGTGCCTGCTGGCGGCGGGGCAGGCGTGCGACGGGGGCGCGCTCTGCTACACGGGCTTCTGCAACCGGGGCGGCTTGTGCGAGCTGCCGCTGGGTGAGTCGTGTACGAGCCAGGCGGACTGCAAGGGGCCGCTGAAGTGCACCGAGGTGCTGGGCAACAGGCTCTGCATGCTCAAGCCGGACGCCGCTTGCGAGCGGGACAGCGACTGCTCCAGCTTCTTCTGCCGGCCGGACAACAAGTGCAACCGGGATGACGGCCGCTGCGACGCCAACGAGGAGTGCCGCTCGCCGTCCACATGCAGCCCCACCAAGCTCTGCCAGCTCCCCAACGGGGCGCAGTGCACCCGGAACGAGGCGTGTCTCTCCAGCTTCTGCTCGACGACTTGCCAGCCGGCGCCCATCAACTTCCAGTGCCCGGCCGGGTGCCCGCCGTTCTCCGCGTGCAGCTTCGGCAGGTGCATCCCTGTCTCAGGCGCGACCCTCAACCAGGACGCCCTCATCGGCGCGCCGAGGACGCGGGAGAACATCCAGCAGCAGCAACAACTCCAGCTCCAGCTTCAGCAGCAGCAACTCCAGCGGTAGCCGCGCGCCATGCCCGAGCTGAAGCCCATCCACGCCGTGCTCATCCTCGCCATCGTCGCGATTGTCGCCCTGTACGTCCTGGGTGTGGGGCTGGGGGCGACGGGGGACTCGCCGCGCCAGGCGAATCCGTCGGAGACGGCCGCGAAGCTGAGGGAGCGTTTCCTCAAGCCGCGCGCGGTGACGGCGGAGGAGCTGGGCGTGGGCTCGGGCTGCACCCTCACGAAGGGCATCCTGAGCCTGCGCGGTGGAGCGGTCTGCGAGGTCGACGTGAAGGCGTCGGACACGCGGGTGCGCTCGCTGCTGCTGGAGCTGATTCCCGAAGTGGGGGCGCCGATGGAGGTGGAGGTGACGCCGCGGGGCAAGCCCTCGGTGCCGGCCACGTTCGACCCGCTGAAGGAGTCGAAGAAGCTGGACGTCATGGAGGAGGGGGCCGCGCTGAAGCTGACGTGCAAGGCCCCGCTCCAGCAGACTCCCGGCTGCGCGCTGCGACTGGTGCAGTGAGGTTTCGCGGGCGGGCAGCGGCTACGGCTCCGGAGGCAGCAGCGCGTGGGCGACATCCACCACGTGCCGAAGCTGCTCCTCGCTCAGCTTCAGGTGCACGGCCGCGGCGAGCAGGTCCCCGGGCGGGAAGGCACGCATGGCGCGGGGGGTGAACCAGTTGAAGAGGGTGACGACTCCGCGCACCATGGCCGAGCGGGTGAAGACGGCCGTTGGAGGGATGGTGTAGCCCCTGGGGACCTGGTTGAGCGCCTGCTGACGCTGGGCTGCATTGGGGCCAGGCCCCTCCGCCAGCACCACCTGCGCGGTGCCGATGTGCTGGTTGGCGGCGATGAGCTCGCAGTAGCGCAGCCACTCGTCCTGCGCGGGAGGCTGGGAGTTGTGCACCACCACCAGCACGGTGCCCACCATGGCCACGCTCACGGTGCGGCCCTTGAACACGTCCCGGACGTCGGGCGCGCTGAGCTTCGCCGCTGCCGCCGAGGAGTCATCAAGCCCAGGAGATGCACTCATTCCGGAATGCTCACTCGAAGCCGTGAGCACCGCAACCCACCACCGGTGCGCCCCCGACCTGAGGTCGGGGGCACCCCACTTCAATGGTGGCGGCTCATTCCTCCGCTACTGGCAGGTGATTCCGGGCAGGCCCCGGTACGCGCCCTGCGCGGTCCACCGCGTGTACGGCGTCCCGCAGGAGCCCGCGTACGGGTCATCCGTGCCGTAGCCGGGGACCCAGTACTCGAAGTGCAGGTGCGGCCCCGTGGAAGCACCGGACGAGCCCACGCGCGCAATCCAGTTGCCGCAGGTGAGGGTGGTGCCCCGGGCGAACTGCTGCGTATAGGCCTTCAGGTGCCAGTACCAGGTCTGGGTGTTATCCGGGTGCCGCATGATGATGTAGTTGGCCGTGTAGAGGCCGCAGGCGGCGTACGGGTTGGACTGGTTCCAGTAGTTGCACCGGTCGTAGTACCCATCCACCGCGGCCTCGACGTAGCCCCGGGCCGCGTTCATGGCCCAGACGCCGTAGTCCATCTTGCTGAACCCGCCGACCAGCGCGTAGTCCGTGCCCGTGTGGCCGCTGTAGCGCACGCCACCGCAGGCGTAGTCCCGGCCGCCGTAGTCCTTGTACGCGCTCACGGTGCAGCCGCCGTTGCCGCACTGGTCCGCGAGCTGCGACGCGGGGAAGCGGAACATCGTCTGCGCGGAGGACACTGCCGGAAGGGACAGCAGCGCGAAGGTCAGCGCCACCGTGAGCTTCGTCATCATCGCGCGCATCACTTCTCACCTCCCACGTCCGCGAAGGCTTCGCCGGTGCGCACGTTCAGCTTCCAGAACTCACCGCCGCCCGCGTTGTAGCGGAGCACGTCCGCGCCCACCCACTCCATGTGGTGGCTGGAGACGGGCGGGGGCACGAAGCCCTTCGGAGGGCCGCCGAACAGCATGTAGTTCTCCAGGCCGACGTTGGTGAGCTGCTTCGGCTCCGCGCCGTCCACGTCCGTCACGTAGAACGAGGCCACGGAGGTCCGGCCGGACACGAAGACGACCGTCGTCCCATCCGGAGAGATGCTGGGCGTCGCATCCACGCCGGGCCCGTCCGCCAGCACCTTCACGCGGCCCTTCAGGTCGATGATGCCCACGGACGTCTCGTGCTTGTGGTCGGCGCTCATGACGAGCGTGGCCACCAGCGCGTCACCCTTTGCCGTGGGGAACAGGTCTCCGCCCACGCCCTGGGCCAGCAGCCGCTCACGGCCGTTGGCCTCACGCAGGCGGAGGTTGCCCTCGCCATCCAGCAGCGCCACGCTCGGCCCCACCGTGCGCGCCTCGCGGTACTTGAACTCCCGGTCCACCACGCGGACCGCGCCCGTCGCCTCGTCGTACTGGACGATGGCGAGCAGCGGCACGTCGTCCGTGCCCAACGCCTGCTCCGGAATCTCCGCGACGACGCCCGCCAGCATTCCCCGGCCCTGGCCGAAGAGGTGGACGAACCGGGCCTTGGCGCCGAACTCCTTCGCGACGGCTGGGACGAGGTGCTCGCGCGCCTTCGTCACACGGCGCAGGTCCGCCGGATTCATGCGGTCTTCCGCCGCGGCGCCGGTGGCTGCCAGCGTCAGCGCGGTGAGGGCCAGGAATCGGATTTTCATTCGTGCTCCAGGAGAGGGGAAACAATGCGGGGGGAATGTGGCGAGAGGGTTTTCTCGCAATCTCTCAATGAGTTGCTTGGAAAGTAATTATTCCTGGTTTGATGAAAAAATGAAGGCCGGGCGGGTGCCCGGCCTTCCGTGGACGTCGAGTGTCTGTCTTTGCTCAGTCGCGCTGGCTACTGCCGGGTGACGCGCTTCAGCCTGAAGGGCGAGGGGCTCTCGCTCATCGTGAAGTAGCTGGCGCCGTTGGCCTCGTACTCAATCGCCTCACCCTGACCTTCCACGGTGTCCGTCAGCGTCACCGGGGTGGCGGCGAAGGCCGTCTCGAAGGCGCCGCCCGTGGGCGCGCGGAATTCGTAGACGACGCGGTACGTGCGCAGCAGGAAGCGGTTGGCGCAGGGGTGGATGGCGCCGGACGTCGCGTAGGAGAAGTTGGGGTCCGTCGTCGTGGGCAGCTGGAGGTTCGACACGAAGACGAGCGTGGACAGGGTGTCCGGTGCCGGCAGCGGCGTGGGGAACTTGTAGACCTTGCTCGCCCCCGTGCTCGACTTGGTGATGACGTAGATGTCACCGGTGGTGGGGTGCACCATGATGGTCTCCGCGTCCTTCGGCGAGTCCGGGTACTGGAAGGGGAACTTCTCCGCCGTCAGGCTGCCGCTCGTCTGGCCGGCGCCGATGTTCGGCTCGGGGATGCGGTAGACGGCGAAGGTGGAAGGAGGCGTGGGGAAGTTCGCGCTGTTCCGGCCGATGTCACCCATGAAGATGCACTTCCCGGCGGGGCACGGGCCGGTGGCGACGTCCTCCCAGTCCGCGGGCGTCACCCCGGCCACGTTGAAGGTGCCCAGCGTGCTCGCGTTGGTGGTGCTGATGGCGACCACGGCGGTGGTGTCCTCGTTGTGCACGTAGATGACGCCCGGCGTGAGGCGGCTGGCGGCCAGGCCGGACGGCTCGACGATGGCGGTGGACGCCACGGTGCCCACCGTCGTGTACGTGCTGGAGTACGTGTCGCCCACGGTGCAGGTGGGCGCGTTCGCCGGACGCAGCGCGACGACCTGGGCGGTGTTCGTCTCGGCGTAGGGAGAGCTGCCGTTGAACGCGGGCTGCGCCCCCGCGGCGCCCAGGTCCATGTACGCCGCGTTGAAGATGACGCCCGTGGACGTGGAGAGGAGGCACGTCTCGAACGCCTCCGTGAAGCCCGTGGGGGGGACGATGGGGCTGGCCGGGCAGGCCGAGCCGGCCCAGATTTGCGAGCCGAACCAGACCGCCACGCCGTTGGCCGAGGTGGTGGTGATGGCGGGCGTGTTGAAGGCGGAGGTGAGCCCGTTCTTCTGGCCGCTCTGCGTGTCGATGGGATTGGTGGTGTCCACCCCGGAGAAGGCGGAGATGCTGCCCGCGATGTTGCTCGCGAGGTCGATGCCGAACGCGTAGCTCGCGGGCTCGGCGCTGCCGGCGACCTTGTAGAAGACCCAGGACTTGAGCTGCGAGGCACTCTGGTCCGAGCGCAGCAGTGTCCAGCCCGCGGGCGGCGTGGCCACGGCGGCGACGTTGTTCCGGTTGGTGATGCGCGCCAGCAGCACGTCACCCTGCACGCTCCCCGCCGGCTTCGTGATGCTCAGGGAGGTGATGGCCTTTCCGGTGGCGGTGCTGCTGCTCCGGTAGCTGATGGTCGACAGCGCCTGGCTCGTGGCGTTGGACTCGACGGAAGGCCCGCCCGCCTCCGGAGCCGGCGTGGGCTCGGCATCCAGCTGCCCGCAGCCGATGAGGGCGAACAGCGAGGCCGAAGAGAGGAAGCGCGATGCGCTCTGCTTGAAATCCTTCAAGATCATGACAGTCCCTGGTGAGCAGCCCGATACACAGGTGAGTTACCTGTTTGTATCGACATACCACTTTCACCTGACTGTGCCCGAAGCAGGACGGGCGGTGCGGGAGGCGCGCTCAGGCCGTGGCCACGCGCTTGAGGCGCAGCACCTTGACGATGGAGACGAGCGCGCCCACCAGCAGCAGCACGGCCCAGATGAGCCCGAGGATGGCGACGATGATGGCGCCCACCGCGTCGGTGATGCTCACCAGGATGCCGGGCACCATCCCGTGGAGGAAGGACACCACGGCATTGGCGAGCAGGGACGTGAGGTAGAGCAGCACCAGCCCCTTGTTCTGCAGGAAGCGCTGGTGCGCGAGCACGAGGCACACGCCCGCCGCCAGCTTGAAGGTCATCAGCAGCCCCAGCGTGCCGGCCGCGCCGCCCCGGTTGAAGAAGCCCCACACCGCCAGGTAGGCGATGGTGCCGAAGGGCGCGGCGCAGACCAGGCTCACCATGGTGATGAGCAGGCCGATGGCCGCGAAGAGCAGGCCGATGCCGGTGAGCAGCGCCACCACCGAGCCAATCAGCGTGGCCAGCCCCTGCACGCGCCCGTGGACGCGCTCGGGGATGAGGAGGCTGGCGCCCATCAGCGCCAGCGTGAGCAGCAGCAGCCCGTCCACCAGCGCGAGGTAGGGAATGCCCATGCCCGGCGTGGGTGGGTTCTCCTGCTGCGTGCGGAGCACGTCTCCCATCTCCACGCCCTCGCCCTCGCATACGGACTTGTGCAGGGGCAGGCAGTCCTCGGGAAGTCCCGGGGGCGGTGCCTGGCAGGGCTTCGTGCCCTTGAGCGCCGAGCAGTCCGGCGGCTTCTGGGGAAGGAGCACGGGCGAGCCCACCTCCACGAGCACGGCGAGCACCAGCAGCACCAGCGCCGCGATGAAGAACGGTTTCCGCAAGCGGTCCATGCCCCATCCCCCGGATGGCGCGCGTCGGAGCGGCGCGCGCGGGGAGGATAGGCACGGCGTCGGAGGCCTCCGGGCCGCGGCCCGCGTGAGTGTCCGGGGGCACACGGGGCCTGCTCCCGGAGGGCAGGGCACTGCCGGTATGCTGCGGCGGCAATGTCCGAACCCGCACGCGCCCGAAGTTCCAGCCCGCCGGCGTCCCTGCTGACGCCCGAGGACCTGCGTCGCAAGCTGGAGGGGCGGCTGGAGCTCCTCGAGGCGATGCTCCCGCGCTACCGCTGGTTGGAGGAGGCGCTGGAGGACCGCGAGTGGCAGGGCCAGTTGCGGGCGCGGCCCGAGCATGTGGCCGAGGTACTGGAGCGCGACGCCGCCTGTGTGGAGGCGCTGGAGCGAGCGGCCCGGCGTGCGGAGCTGGAGGGCTGGCCGGAGGACTCGCCGGTGCTGGAGACCGTGCACGAGGCCCGCGT
This sequence comes from Pyxidicoccus trucidator, assembly GCF_010894435.1. NCBI lineage: Bacteria > Pseudomonadati > Myxococcota > Myxococcia > Myxococcales > Myxococcaceae > Pyxidicoccus > Pyxidicoccus trucidator. The sequence continues at coordinate 344,362 of NZ_JAAIXZ010000008.1, forward strand.
GCGCCGGGAGCGGGTGGAAGCCCGGGTGCGCGAGGCGTTGGCCTCGCTGGCCCCGGTGTCCGGCACGTCCTCGCTGGAGGCCGACCTGCGCCGGCTGGCGGAGCTGGTGAGAGACCCGGTCTCCTTCGTGCGGCAGCCGGGAGAGTCCTTCTCTCTCCTGATGGGCCAGACGGAGACCCTGACGCGGTACTCCATCGGCTTCCTCTATCCGCTGGGGCTGATGGCGCTGCTCTGTGTCGCGCTCGCGGCCCTCGTGCTGGAGCAGCCCCTGGTCGGCCTGGCGGCGGTGGTGACGGGGGCGGGGCTGCTGGGCATGGTGGGGAGGTTCTCCCGGTGGATGCGCCCGGGGTCCGTCTGGTTCACCCCCGAGCGGCTGGTCTGGGTACCGCCCTCGGGAGAGCCCGTCGCCGTGAGCCTGGGCTCCATTCCGGAGGGCGGCATCCGCCTGGAGGGCAGCGGGCTGCGGGTGGAGGGAGACCGGCTCGTGCGGCTCCCCCGGCTCGGGCGGAAGCACGCGAAGCGGCTGCGCCTGTGGCTGGAGCTGTACCGCCACCCCGATACGCGGGCGAGGACGGCGCTCGTGGAGCACGCGACGGAGGCGGTGTGCTTCCCGGCCATGCTCCGCCGTGACAAGAAGTGGCAGCAGGGCCATGCCGTGCTGATGCGGCGCATGCTCTTCTTCCTCCCCGGGACGGACGCCGGCCCCGCCCTGCTCCGGGCCGCGACAGGACGGGTGCTGGACTCTCCCGTCGAGCTGGCCTGGGTGCTGGACGCCCTGCGCTGGCAGCCCGAGTCCGACCTCGACGCGTACCTCCTCCGGGCCGTGAAGGCGACGCGGGGCGCCGCATGGCCGGCGGACCTCGCGCGCCGCTCCAGGGACCTCTCGACGCCGTACGACGTCCACATCACCTACCAGGACGAGGTGGTCGTGGGCCGCGTGCAGGGCTCGCAGCTGCCAGACACCGAGCGAATCCTCGCCACCTGGGACGGCGTCCCCGTGCCCTTCCCCCGTCCGGGGGGCCACGCCTAGGCTCGCCGGCTCCCATGTCCGAACGCACCCGCACCGGCGGCGCCTCCCGCGAGGGACTCTCCGAAGAGGACGTCCACCGCAGGCTGGAGGGACGGGCGGAGATCCTCAAGGCCGCGCGTGCGCGCTACTCCACGCTGGCGTCGGTGCTGGGCGCGCGGAGCTGGAAGCGCCAGCTGCGGGCCCGGCCGGAGCTGGTGCCGGAGTGGCTGCGTCACGCGCCCGACGTCACCGAGGCGCTGGAGCGCACGCTGCGCCGCGCGGAGCTGGAGGCCTGGCCCGAGGACACGCCGGTGCTGGTGAGCGCCCGCGAGCTGGCGGAGCGGGGGAGCCGGTTGTCCGCGCTGGCCCGGCGCCGGCTGGCCTCGCTCGCGCCCGTGTCCGGAGCTCCCTCGCTCGAAGCGGACCTGCCCCGGCTGGACGCGCTGGTGCGGCACCCGGCCCCGCTCGCGCTGGCGCCAGGGGAGGTGCTCGTCTTCGACGGTCAGCAGAAGTGGCAGGCCTCGCCCAACATCTCGCCCCTGGTGCTGCTCCTGCTGCTCACCAGCGTGTGGCTCCTGGTTTTCGCCATGCTGGCCGACGCACTCTTCGACGCCGGCGGCGCGGCCCTGCTGCTGATGCTGCTCACCGTCGTGCCGTGGCTGGTGGTGGCGATGCGCTCCGGGCGAGCGATGCTGACCAGCGAGCGATTGGTGTGGAAGCCGATGCTCGGAGAGCCGGTGGCGGTGCCCCTGGCCTCCATTCCCACGGGCGGTATCCACCTGGACCCGAGGCTGCTCAACGTGCGTGTGGACGGAGCGCGCCGGGCCGAGGTGCGACACCTGCAGGACGCTCCGCAGCTGGCCGTGCTCCTGGAGCTGCACCGTCAGGCGCCCCTGCGCGGAGCTGCGCGGGCCGGGGTGCGTCTGGGGGACGTGGCCATCTACCCTGCCGTGCTGCGCGAGGGGACGGAGCGGCGGCCGGGCCAGGCCGTGCTCCGCCCGGACGGCGTGGCCTTCCTCCCCGAGGGCTGTGGCGCGGCGGCGCTCCAGGCACTCACGGGGACGGCCACGGCGCTTCCGGTGGAGGTGGAGTGGGTGCTGGAGCAGCTCCGGTGGCTGCCGGACACGGAGTTCGACGCGTGCGTGGCGCGCATGGTGGAAGCCACGGGCGGCCAGCGCTGGTCGGCCTGGGACGCGAGCTACCGCGAGGGCGCACCCGTCTGGCAGGAGGTCCGCATCACCCGGGGCGACGCGGTCCTGACAGGCGGGGTGGACTGGTCCCGGCAGGCCGCCACCGAGCGCCTCCTCCGCTCCTGGCCCCGAGGCGCGTGAGCCCGAGCGCGGCTGCTCGCGCTCACGGCGAGAGGATGAGCTCCACCAGCAAGTCGTCCTCTTCGTCCTCCTGGACGGCCGCATCGGCGTCGTTCACGTCGTACCCCTTGAACGAGAGGCCCGTGGGCACGTCCTGGCCCAGGCACGACACCGCTCTCGGCGCGGTGCCCACGCCATCTCCGTCCGCGTCGGGGTAGAGCACGGCCCAACGGAAGAGGGTTGCCTGGGTGTCGTCGCAGTCATTGCCCGCCGCCTGGGTGAAGTAGGGCGCCAGGAGGGTGGAGCCCGTGCACACCGTGCCCCGCTCGGGAGTGGTGTGGCCGTCCGTGTCGCGGTCCACGTGGAAGTAGGAGCGCGTCGTCCAGCGCGTGCCGTCCTCCGGCTCGCAGTCCGTCCCGGTGGCCGACCAGGGCGCGCGCACCGTGCCGTCCGTGCACAGCGTCGTCGCTTCACCCGAGCCCACGCCGTCCGCATCCATGTCCGCCCAGGCCTGGAGGCGCGTGTGCTCGGTGGGGACCGCGTCGTTGCAGTCGTCGCCGTTGGCGGAGGTCTTGTAGTCGGACGGAAGCGCCGCGCCGGAGCACAGCGTTCCCGCTTGGGACACCGTGAAGCCGTCTCCGTCCACGTCCCGGTGCGAGAAGGCCAGCGTCTGCCAGGCCGTGGCGTCCGTGGCCGCGCAGTCGGTGTCCACGTGGGAGTAGCCCTGGGGACGCTGGTGCCCGGCACACAGCGTCTCCTGGGCTCCGGAGCCCACGCCGTCGCCGTCGGTGTCCGGGTACACGCTCCAGCTCACCGCGACGTCGCGGTTCCCGTCGTCGCAGTCCTGGCCGCTCGGCCAGGCGTGATAGCCCTGGGGCAGCGCGCCCGCGGTGCACAGCACGCCGCGCTCCGGAACGGTGGCGCCGTCCCCGTCCCTGTCCCGGTGCTCATACGAGCGCCACTGCCAGCTCGTGCGGTCCTCGGGGGCGCAGTCCTCTCCCTCCCACGCGTAGCCCGGGTCGGGCATGGCACCCGAGCACCGTGAGGTCACCGCCCCGACGCCGAAGCCGTCCCCATCCGTGTCCACGTAGACGCTCCGCATCACCCAGCGCATGCGGTCCGCATCGTCACAGTCCAGGCCACTTTCCAGGGTGTGGTATCCGAGCGGCAGCCGGACGACGCACAGCGTGCCCTGCTCGCGCACGGTGGCGCCGTCCAGGTCCGCGTCCCGGTGCGAGTAGGGGAGCGGCTCCGCGCGCTGGAAGTCGTCGGGTGCGCAGTCGCCCTCCCGCGCGGCGTAGCCCGGAGGCGGGCGCGCGCCCAGGCAGTAGGACACGCTCTGGCCACTGCCCACGCCGTCCCCGTCCGAGTCGAGCCAGCCCGTCGTGGACTGCTGGTAGCGGGCGTCCGTGTCATCGCAGTCCGGAGCGCCGGGCTGCTCCTGGTAGCCGTCCACGGAGTTGCCCACGCAGCCCGTCACCGGGCCCTGGGCCGTCGCGCCGTCACCGTCCAGGTCGGGATGGAGGCCCTCCACCCGCCGCCACCGCGTGGAGTCGACGTCGTCGCAGTCGCCCGCCTTCAGCGCCCAGCCCTGGGGCAACGCCCCGCCGATGCACAGCGGTGTCACGGGCCCCGTGCCCACGCCGTCGCCATCGTCGTCACGGAAGCCGTCCAGGTTCCGCCAGCGCTCCGCGGAGTGGGCGGCGCAGTCGACGGAGTCCGCCGTGCCGTCACCGTCCGAGTCCCCGCCGTCACGCGTGCCGTCACCGTCCGTGCACCCGGCCTGGAGTCCCACCACGGCCAGCACCAGGGCCAGCCATGTGCTTCGCATCGTGCCCATGAGAGGAATCCGTTCCCCGCCGTGTGCCCGGAGGGGCCTAGCGACGCGTCAGCCGGCAGGTGGGAGCGAAGGTGCTGCCGTTCTGTACCATCGTGAGGAGGTAGAGCCCCGGCTTGTTCATGGCGAGCAGGGCCAGCCGGTCACAGCGCGCCACGTGCTGGCCGACGTCGAAGGCGGTCGTGCTGAGGTTGTAGGAGAAGAACAGGGTCCGGGGGGCGCTCTCGCCCTGGAGGATGCCGGTGACTTCAATTCGGCTGTGGGTCGCGACGAGGTAGCTGTCCACCGTCTCGAAGACGTAGGGCGTGCCCACCTGCGGAGTCTCCGCAGCCGCCAGGGCGGAGGGGGCCAGCCCCAGGGCCGCGGACAGCAGCGCGGCGAGACGGAGGGAGCGGTTCTTCAACATCGCGGAATTCCTCGTGAGGGCGGCGGGGGACGCGGGTGCTTGGAGGGCGCTGCCCTGAATACGCAGCGAGCGGATTTTCCTGACCATTTTCCAGGCCCTTCCGGCGTCCTTCCGACGGAGCCGGCGGCCCCGGCCGCGCTTCGCCTTGTCACGGGCCGGCCCCTGCAATACGCCTGGAGGCATGTCCTCCTCCGCGCCCGCTCCCGGGCTCCCCGCCGACTTCCTCCGAGCCATCTCCGAGGGCTTCCCCGCCGACTTCCTCACCCGGGAGCCCGGCGAGCTGCAGGAGTACGGCCGCGACTGGACGCGCGTGTACACCCCCGCCCCCAGCGCGGTGGCCCTGCCCCGGAGCACCGAGGAGGTGTCCCGGCTGCTGGCGCTGTGCCACCAGCACCGCGTGGCCGTGGTGCCCTCCGGAGGCCGCACGGGGCTGGCGGGCGGCGCGGTGGCGGCCCGGGGGGAGGTGGTGCTGTCGCTCCAGCGAATGGCGCGCCTGGGGCCGGTGGACCTGCTCGGCAACACGGTGCGTGTGCAGGCGGGCGCGGTGACGGAGGCCGTGCACCACCACTGCGCCGGGCATGGCCTCACGTGGCCGGTGGACTTCGCCTCCAAGGGCTCCAGCACGGTGGGCGGCAACATCGCCACCAACGCGGGCGGGGTGAAGGTCATCCGCTACGGCCTCACCCGTCAGTGGGTGCTGGGGCTCCAGGTGGTGACGGCCCAGGGCCAGGTGCTGGAGCTCAACGGCGCGCTGGAGAAGAACAACACCGGCACGGACCTGCGGCAGCTCTTCATCGGCAGCGAGGGCACCCTGGGCGTCATCACCGAGGCCACCCTCAAGCTCACCCAGCTACCGGGGAAGCTGGACGTGTTCCTCTTCGCCGTGCCGGACGTGGCCGCGGTGCTGCGGCTGTTCCGCGACGCACGCCAGCAGACGGCCTTCGGCATCTCCGCCTACGAGTTCTTCACGGACAGGTGCCTGGCGCGCCTGCAGCGCCACCGCAAGCTGCGCTCGCCCTTCGAGGCGTCCAGCGGCTGCTACGTGCTGCTGGAGGCCGAGCCCCGCGATGCGGCGGCGGTGGAGGCGTGGCTCGGCTCCCTGTTCGAGCGCGGGCTGGTGACGGACGGCACCCAGGCCCAGGGCGCGTCCCAGGCGTCGGAGCTGTGGGCGCTGCGCGAGGGCATCAGCGAGAGCCTCTCGGCCACCGGCCTGCCCCACAAGAACGACATCTCCCTGCCCGTGGCGGGGCTGGAGGACTTCTGCGCGGAGCTGGAGTCCGTCTTCAACGCGCGCTACCCGGGCTGGGAAATCTGCCTCTTCGGCCACATCGGCGACGGCAACCTGCACGTCAACATCATGAAGCCGGACGACATGGAGAAGGCCGAGTTCCTCGCCCGGACGAAGCAGGCCGACCCCACCATGTTCGAGCTGGTGAAGAAGCACGGCGGCAGCATCTCCGCCGAGCACGGCATCGGTCTGCTCAAGAAGGACTACCTCGGCTACTCGCGCTCGCCGGCGGAGCTGGAGCTGCTACGCGCGCTCAAGCGGGCGATGGACCCCCAGGGCATCCTCAACCCCGGGAAGGTCATCGACGCGTGAGGCGCGCGCGCCCGGGCGTCAGGACACGATGCGCGTCTTGATGTCCGTCGTCAGCCCGGCGATGGCGTCGCAGACGGGGCGGGACACGTCCTGGTCCAGGTCCATGACCAGGTAGCCGATGTTGTTGTCCGTGCTGAGCACCTGGGCGTGGATGTTGGCGTTGAGGTCCGAGACGATGCGGTTGATGTCGCGGAGCACGCCGGGGATGTTGCGGTGCACGTTGAGGATGCGGTGCGTGCCGGGGATGAGCGGCACTTCCACCTGCGGGAAGTTGACCGCGCCGGTGGTGGCGCCCGTCTTGAAGTACTTCAAGAGGCTGGTGGCCACCTCCTTGCCGATGGACGCCTGCGCCTCTTCGGTGGAGCCGCCGATGTGCGGCGTGAGCACCACGTTGGGCAGCCCCTGCAGCTCGGTGACGAAGCCGTCCGAGTTGCTCTCCGGCTCCTCCGGGTAGACGTCCACCGCGGCGCCGCCCAGGTGCTTGGAGGAGAGCGCCCGCGCCAGCGCGGGGATGTCCACCACCGTGCCGCGGCTGGCGTTGATGAGGCACGCGCCCTTCTTCATCCGTGCCAGCTGGTCCGCGCCAATCATCATGTGCGTGGACGCCACGGCGGGTACGTGCAGGGTGACGAAGTCCGACTGCGCCAGCAGCTCGTCCAGCGTGGGCACCGACTGCGAGTTGCCCAGCGGCAGCTTGGTCATCACGTCGTAGTACAGCACCCGCATGCCCAGCGACTCGGACAGCACGCCCAGCTGCGAGCCGATGTGGCCGTAGCCGATGATGCCCAGCGTCTTGCCGCGCACCTCGCGGCTGCCGGTGGCCACCTTGCGCCACTGGCCCGCGTGCACCTCGCGGCTGCGGTCGAAGAGCTGGCGCGTCAGGACGATGACCTCCGCCAGCACCATCTCCGCCACGCTGCGCGTGTTGCTGAACGGCGCGTTGAACACGGGGATGCCGTGGGTGTTGGCGGCCACCAGCTCCACCTGGTTGGTGCCGATGCAGAAGGCGCCAATGGCCAGCAGCTCCTCGGCGTGCACCAGCGCGGCGGCGGGCACCGTCGTCTTGCTGCGGATGCCCAGCAGGTGCACGCCCTTCAGCTTCTGCGCCAGCTCGTCCGGCTTGAGGGCGGAGGACGCCCGCTCCACCTGGAAGCCCTCGGCGGCCAGCATCTCCTCCGCCGACGGGTGGATGTTCTCCAACAGCAGGGCGCGGAACGGGCCCTCGTTGGTGATGGGACGCGTGGGCGAAGGGAAGCGGGCAGTGCTCATGTCGCTGTGCGTTAGACCTCGGCTCCAGGGCTGTCAAGGGCGGGGTGGGGGGGCCGGCGTTCAGGCGTCAGCGGGAGGGTAAAGGTGAACGTGCTGCCGGCCCCCACGACGCTCTCCACCCAGAGCCGGCCGCCATGGGCCTCCACCAGCCCCCTGGCGATGTAGAGGCCCAGGCCGCTGCCCCGGGTCGCCGTACTCCGCGACTGCCAGTGGCGCTGGAAGAGGCAGTGCTGCTCGTCCTCGGGGATGCCGGGGCCGGTGTCCCGCACGGCCACGCGCACCTCGGAGGCGTCCGCCACGGCCTCCACCGTCACCGTGCCCCCCGCCGGGGTGAACTTCACCGCGTTGCCCAGCAGGTTGGCCAGCACCTGGAGGACGCGCTCCCTGTCACACCGGGCCATCAACCCTGGGGACAGGTACAGCTCCAGCCGGAGGTCGCCGCGCGATGCCTGGGGCTCGATGAGGGCCAGCGCCTCGCCGATGAGCTCGCCCACCGGCTCCAGCCGGGGCTCCACGGCCAGCGGCTGGCCCGCGTCCAGGCGGGCCGCGTCCAGCAGCCGGGAGATGAGGCCGAGCATGTGCACCGCCGCCCGGTCCATGGCGGCCACGCGGCTCACCAGGGACTCCCCGCCGGGCAGTCGCGCCAGCTTCTGGTGCAGCACGGCGGCGCTCAGCCGCACCGTGGCCAGCGGGTTCTTCAAGTCATGGGAGACGATGGCCAGCACGTCCTCGCGCTCACGCGCCGCTCGCTTCGCTTCCCGGGCCAGCCGCGCATTCTCCATGGCCAGCCTCCGCTGCAGCTCGGCCTCCTCTCCTGCCTGCCGCCGGGCGCGCACCTGCTCCTGGTGCAGCCGGTTGCTCACCGCCGCGGCCCGCCAGACCACCGCCGTCAGCGACACCATCATCGCCATGGCGAAGAGGGGCCACGCCAGACGCGCATCCACCAGCCCCCGCCGCGCACCCAGGTCCACCAGCACACCCACGCCCACCGGGAGCAGGCCCGCGAAGAGCAGCCGGCGCGCCATGACTCCGCCCGCGGCGGCCGACGTCACCGTCGCCACGGGTCCCTGGTCCGGCCTCAGGAAGAGGATGCCCAGCGCCAGCAGGAGCTGCGCCGCCGCATTGTGGGGCGCGGCGCCGATGTCGCCCCCCAGGCGGTAGATGCGGTGCTCCGCGAAGGCATAGCCCAGGAGCACCGTCAGGGGGATGAGCAGGGCGGCCAGCGCGAGCAGCTGGGAGCGCGCCGTGCCCCGACCCCCGCGGTCCACGGCGAGCAGCGCCAGTCCCATCAACGTCATGCTCGAGGCCGTTTGGGGTGACATGCGGCGCCCCGGCAGCACGCCGGTCAGCTCCAGGTCCGGATGCCAGAGGTACGACAGGAGCGTGACGGCACCGGTCGCCGTCACCAGGACGGCGGCCAGTCCCGCCAGCACCTGGCGGGTGGGGCTGCCCCTCCGCAGCCAGCCGATGGCGATGATGATGAGCAGCAGGCACGTGGCGGAGGCGGGCACCATCGGCGGCACCTCCGTGAAGGCCGCCGTCACCACGTCCCTGCCCCGCAGGGCCCAGCCCGCCAGCACGACGACGCACAGGGGCAGCACCGCCGCCACAGCGACTCGTGGCAGCCTCCCCGCCCTGCGCCAGAGCCGTTGCTGTCGCGCTTCGTCCACGCCCGGCCCCCTGCTTCGGACCTTGAACCTATGAATCACCCCACGGGGCCGCCCGAGCAGGGGGGCGGACGCCGGCCTGGGGCGCTCGCCCCGGCCGCTCGAGGGCCTGCCAGGCGAGCGGGCTCGGGTCACGGTGTCGCGTGAGCCAGTGTGCGCGGAGGTGCTTCCGCTCCGTCTGGGGGCGTGGCCAAAGAGAGCGCGCGAGGGTCTTCCCAGTCGCAGCACAGCCCTGGGGAGCGTCAGGCCGAGCGCTCCCCGTTCTCCCGAAGAGTGCCCCCAAAAATGAACCATCTTCTCCCGCTGGTGCTGTGCGCCGCGCTCTCTCTCATGGGCTGCGGAGGCGATGCGGTGTCGTACTCGGCGCCGGTCGGCATCAACCTCAAGGCCAAGTCGTCCGACACGGTCAACGCCACCGTCACCGCCCAGAAGGGCATCTCGACCGAGTCGGGCAACCCCTTCAAGGTCTTCGTCGATGCTGCGCGCCAGGAGCTGGACGGCCAGTCGCCCTCTCGCGTGGAGCTCACCACGCTCACGCTCACCCTGGGCGCCGGCAGCGTGGGCGTGGCCTCGCTCGCCGACGTCTTCAGTGGCCGTGTGGACCTCCTCTTCCGCATGGAAGAGTCCAGCAACACCTACGTCGTCGGCCATGTGGAGGACCCCACGGGCAGCGGCCCGGTGTCGTTCCTCGTCGACTTCGACTCGACGGCGATGGCGCCTGACGACTACTCGCGCTTCCTCGAGAGCAAGTTCAACGTGGTCCTGCGTGGCTCGGCTGCCTCCACCTTCATGAACAAGGGCGCGGACGTCGACTTCCAGTCCACCTTCTCCTTCACCGCGTTCGAGTAGACGGGGCCGCAAGCGCTCCGTCATTCCTGGCGGCAGCCGGTTCCGCAGGTGCCCCGGCATGCGGTGGCAGACGGAAGTGCCCCTGACACCGTTGGCGTCAGGGGCACTTCTCGGTGCAGGAGCTGTCTCTCGTCAGGCCCTCGAGTGAGCTACCCACCCGTCATGCGCCGGAGGAAGCCGCCCAGTCCCTGCTCCTTGTTGCTCGGCCCGCCCTGTCTCTGAGGGAGTGGCGTGGGCTGGGGAGAGATGAGCCCGGTGGAACCCTGGCTCATCACCCCCGGTGCGGTGTCCGACGGGTACGCCCGCTCGACGGGTACGCTCGGGATGGTGGCGGTGTCCTTCGCCATGCCCTGCGCCGCCGGGCTGGCCGGAGCAGTGGCGTTGTCGTTGTGCGCCGTGCCCTGGGCTGCCGTCATGGAGGGCGCAGGGGCGGTGGAGGTGTCAGAGCGCACCGAGTCCTGCACCTCAGGCATGATGAGGGCCGAGGTGGGCTCGTCCACCAGCGCCACCGCCAGCCGCTTCATCTCCTTCTCCGGGATGTCCCGCAGGGTGATGAGCAGTTCGCCCAGGTGGTTGCGCGCATCCACCCGAATGCTCAGCCGGTCGGTGAAGTGCCGCTGGAGGTTTTCCCGGTAGTGCTGCACGCGGGCTGCGTCCTGCTCCGGCAGAGGCTTGGGTGGCGAGCGCTTGTGCTTCATCGCGCTCTGCAGCTCCTCCACGGAGCAGTCCGCGAAGGGCTTGGACAGCACCGTCCCGTCCTTCTGCGGCACTGTGATGGGCAGGGCGCCCGGCTCGCTCTCGGCCACCGTGACGCCTTCCAGCTTCGAGTATGCCAAGAGCGTGTAGAGGTTGCGCATGCCGTACTTCACCGCGACCTCCTCGGTGAAGGACCGGGCCACCGCGCCGTTCAGCGACAGCATGGCGCTGCTGATCACCTTGACCCGCTGCTTGAAGAAGTCCTGGGCGTCCTTGAATCCGCCCTTCTGCGCCAGCTCGCTGTCCACGACGTAGTTGTAGAGCCGGCCAATCTGGTGGCCGTTGCGTTGCCTCTGCTCGACGAGCTTCAGGATGCGCTTGTGCACCTGCTCAAGTGTGAGGTCACGGGAGGGCGCGTGCGTGTTGCTGTTGCTGCTGAGGTCTTCCATGGGTGTTCTCTCTGAATGCCGCGTGATTGCGACGCAGCAGCGGAGAGCAGAGGCCAGGCCAAGGTCATGAGCTTGTAGTTACGTGTGGTTATGCGCCAGCCTTGGCGATGCCACGTCCAGAACCTGGCCGTACCGTCCTATTCACGAGACGGTTGCCAGCTCCGCCTACGGTCGCGGCGAGTGCGGCTCAACGTGCCTACCTCTGCACGTGCAGAGGTGAAGGGCTTGTCGCCGCTCAACGGGTCTACCTCTGCACGTGCAGAGGTGAGGGGGCCTGTCGCCGCCCAACAGGTCTGCCTCTGCACGTGCAGAGGTGAGGGAGCCTGTCGCCGCCCAACGGGTCTACCTCTGCACGTGCAGAGGTGAAGGGCCTGTCGCCGCTCAACGGGTCTACCTCTGCACGTGCAGAGGTGAGGGGCTTGCCGCCGCCCAACGGGTCTGCCTCTGCACGTGCAGAGGTGAGGGGCTTGCCGCCGCCCAACGGGTCTGCCTCTGCACGTGCAGAGGTGAGGGGCTTGCCGCCGCCCAACGGGTCTGCCTCTGCACGTGCAGAGGTGAGGGACCCGGTCGTGGTTGAATGGTGGGGTCTACCTCTGCACGTGCAGAGGTAGACCCCGGGTTGTGGCGCAAGGACGCGAGAAGGGCGCTCGGGGCGGGCGTGCTCAGGCCATGGGCAGGGTGAAGGTGAAGGTCGTTCCCCGGCCCAGCTCGCTCATCACCTGGAGCTTGCCCCCGTGGGCCTCGATGATGCCGCGGGTGATGCAGAGGCCCAGGCCCACGCCGCTGCCGGGGACGCGCGCGGGCGGGCGCTGGAATCGGTCGAACAGGACGGGCAGCACCTCTGGGGCGATGCCCGCGCCCGTGTCCGACACGCTCATCTCCACCTGGTTCTCCCTTGGAGTGGCCGCGAGCTGGATGACGCCTCCCGCGGGCGTGAAGCGGACGGCGTTGCCCACGAGGTTGGAGAACACCTGGTGGATGCGGTCAGGGTCGCACCGCACGGCGATGTCCCGCGTGGGCGGGCGCAGCTCCAGGCCGATGCCGCGTTCGTGGGCCAGGGGCCCCAGCTCCGCGGCCTGCTCCATCAACGTGGTAATCGCCAGCGGCACCGGCGCGAGCCGGAAGGCGCCACCTTCGATGGCCGCGAAGTCGAGCAGGTCATGGATGAGCCGGTCCATGCGCAGCACCGAGCGGTTGATGGTGTCCAGGTGATTGCGCGCGCGGCCGTTGAGCGGCGCGAGCAGCGGCGCCAGCAACGACGTGGTCATCGTGATGACGCCCAGCGGGTTACGCAAATCGTGGGACACCATGGCCAGCAGCTCCTGGCGCAGTCGAGTCGCGGACTCGGCGGCCTGGCGCGCGGCGCGCTCCGCCGCGTAGAGCCGCCCGTTCTCCACGGCGACCGCGGTGGAGTCCGCCAGGGCCTGCAGCAGCGCGACTTCGCGCGCGCCCGGCAGGCGGTGCTTCGCCCAGTACGCGCCAATGGCACCAATGGGGTCCGCACGGCGGATGGGCACCATCGCCAGGCTCTTCACGAAGGTGGGGCGGTAGGCGTCGTGCGGGATGCGCTCGTCCGCGTAGATGTCCTCGATGACGGCCGCGGTGCGGTTCACCACCACCCAGCCGGAGATGCACGCCTGGATGGGGAAGCGGCGCCCCTTCCACAGCGGGGTGATGGCCTCCTCGTCGGCGTAGTGGACGTAGTCGCCCTCGCGCAGCACGAAGGTGACGCCATCCGCGCCACTCAGCTGGCGGGCGGCCCGGCGCACCAGCGCCATGATGTCCTCGAGCTCCCGGAGGTGAGCGAGCTCTCGGATGACCTCCAGCAGCACGAGTGCGTCATCGTGCGACAGGTCATCGAACGGAAGCGGGTCCTGGAAGCGGCGCAAGCAGGTCCTCCCTCGGTTGGATGGACTCAGCCAACACGCCTGGGAGGCGCAACGTTCATCCGCTCGTCACGTCTGGACGGAGGCACACCAGTCAGCCATGGGTTTGCTTTCATGGCCCGGCATATAGGGACGGCCCCGAGGGGTGACAACCGGGTGGGAGGGTGTCCGGCGTCAACCAGTTGACGAATGCAGGGGCCTCCAGGGCCCCTCAGGAGCCCTCGCGTGGGGGCTCCTGTCAGCGCGTCCCGTCGGAGGACTTCGGGGCCCGGTGAGCCAGGGGCGGCCACCACCCGGGCCCCGAAGGGGCAGCTGGCCTACTGGACGGTCCAGGCCACCGTGCCGCCGCAGCTTCCGCTGCCGTAGCAGCCGGCGCGAACCTGATACGTGCCGCCCGCGCCCGCGGGCACCACGTAGGTGGCGTGCGAGAGCTGGCCGCAGGAGTCGTCGTTGCCGCCCACCTGCTGGCCGGCGGCGTTGTACAGCCGCAGGTACGTGTCGCCGGTGCCGGAGGCGCCCGCGACGGTGCAGGTTCCGAAGGAGAGCGTCTGTCCGGCGGTGAGGGACAGGTCGTGCGGGGTGGTGTTCTGCTGGGCGCTGTTGGTGTTGCTGGCGCTGTAGCTGAACGAGCCGCTGGTGGCCGGCGGGGGGCCTGCCTCGAGGGTCCACACCACGGTGCCGCCGCAGCTGCCGCTGCCATAGCAGCCGGCGCGGATTTCGTAGTTGCCGGCGGTGGTGGCGGTGAAGCTCAGGTTGGAGCCCCGGCCGCCGCACGCGTCGTCGTTGGAGCCCACCAGGGTGCCGGCGGGCCCGAACAGGCGCAGGTACGTGTCACCGGTGACGACGGCGCCCGCCAGGCCGCAGGTGCCCAGGGTGATTTTCTGGCCTGCGGTGAGGGCCACCACCTTGTTGGTGGTGTTGGTGGTGGCGTTGCTGGTGTTGCTGGCCGTGTACGTGAAGTTGGTGGCCGGCGGCGGCGGCTCGCTGCTGCACAGCCGGGTGCTGGTGGACGCCGTGCAGAAGGCCTCCAGGGCGGGGCGCACGTAGGTGATGTCCTCGCCGCGGCAGCCGGCTTCCGTGCACACGTTGACGATGTAGCAGCTCCCGCTCGAGCGGTAGTCCGTCTCGCCGCGCACCAGGATGCCGGCCACCGTGTAGCCGCCCATCTCGTACACGCCGGAGCCGGAGTTGCCGCCGAAGGTGTCCGTGCTGGCGACGAAGTAGTCCAGCGTGCTGGCGCGCGCGTCACGCACCGAGCCGCCCGAGTCAATCTTGAAGGGGATGCCGCTGCCCGAGCCAATCACCGTCACGTTGGCGCCCACGGCCAGCGCGGTGGTGGCCGTGCGCACGGGGGCCGGCGTGAAGCGCGGGGTGGCCGCACGGTCCATGCGGACGATGGCGTAGTCCAGGTTGCGCCCGTTCGTCGTGGACTGCTGGCGCACGACGATGGACTGGCAGGAGAACACGTCCTGCGAGCTCACCGCCTGCAGGGCGGAGGCGGAGGTGCGGTAGAAGTTGAAGACGAAGCGCGTGTTGTTGCAGTCGCTGGCGCTGGTGATGCAGTGGCCGGCGGTGAGCACCAGGTTGTCGTCGATGAGCGTGCCCGAGCAGAAGGCCGGCGTCGGGTCGTCCAGGAAGCGCTCGCTGCTGCAGAGGCTGTACGCGCTGCGCAGCGTGGACGCGTTGAACGTCACCACGCCGCCGCTGGTCGTGAGGGCCGAGGGCCTCATCAGCGCCACCGTGGACTGCTGGGCCCGGGCGCGCAGGGTGGTGTCCGCGTGCGCGTACACGTCCGTGCGGTTGTCGGTGCCGTAGACGACGGGCTGCCGCTCCGTGCCCGTGGGCGGGGTGCCACTGGAGGGGCCGGCTTCGGGGGCCGGACCGCAGGCCGCGAAGGAGAGGGTACACAGCAGCACGCCGAGCAGCGTGCCGCGGACGTGGGTCCGGGTGGGAGACATGGAAGAGACCACTCCAGCGACAAGGGGGGCGCCTGTCCGGGGACAGGCCGACCCACTATAGGTGGAGCACCGGGGGTCTCGTCATCCGGGTCGCCCGGAACCGGGCGCGCAGGCTCAGTCCGCGTCGGGGTCCTTCAGCCACGCCAGCGCCTCGCCGCGCGTCTCGAAGGTGCGCGTGGGGATGGTGAGCATGGCCCGCTTCGTCATGCGCCAGGCCTGGAGGCCCGAGGGAGGGTCCACCACGACGCGCGCCGAGCGCACCATGCCGCGGAGCTGCGCGAAGGCGTTGAGGCTGGCCATGGCGCTCACCACGTCGCCCGGCATCACCCGCAGCTGCGACTGGTCCACCAGCGCGGACCACTCGCCCCCCAGGGAGGTGATGGCCTTCTTCACCTCGGTCAGGTACTCGGACAGGTCCTCCGCCGTGACCTGTGGGGGATAGACGACCTCGAGGATGCGGTCCTGCGCGTGGACGGTGATCTGGAAGGGCATATGCGGTGACGGCTCCGGGCGGGCGCGCCATCCTAGCCGCAGCCGGTGACATTCCGATACCTGACGATGCGGCCCCGCCCCGGCGGGTGGGCTGCCTGCCCTGTCCGGGAGTGCGGGAAATGTCAGACCCGGGTGGTACCTCCGTCGTTCCGGTTGCACCGGTACCGCCGCGCCAATGGGGCGTGGCGGCGGTCGCTCCCGGTCAGGGGGTCTCATGAACACGAAGCTCTACGTCCTGGGTGCGGTGCTGGGCGCCGCTCCGGGCCTGCTGCCGGAGGCGTCCCCGCCGCCGGTGGCTCCACCGCAGGAGTCGCGTCCCGACTCGCGCGGGGCTTCGCGCAAGGGTCGGGGCAGCCGCGCCACGGGCGCGCTGCCCGGAGGCAACCACGCCGTGGTGGTCCCTCCGCCCGAAGTGCCCGAGGCGCCGCGCGACGCGGGCGGCGACGGCCATACGCGAAGCGCGGGTGAGGCGGAGGTGCCGCGTCACCCGTGCGAGCTCATCACCATCATCCAGGTGCCCTGCGACGAGTCGAAGGCCACCTGCGAGTACACGTACTGGAAGTGCCCGGAGGTGGTGAACCCGCTCCGCTCGTAGGTCCACCCACAGCGCGGGCGGCCGGTTCCGCCCCCGCCAGGTGAAGTGAAAAGGCGCGGTGGGTCGGGCCCCTGAAGCGAGGGCCCGGCCCACCGCGCCGGTGTTTTTGAGCGGCAGGGGCGCTCAGTTCGTCGCGCTGGCCTTCTTGAGGTGCTGGTCCAGGAAGGAGCGCGTGCGCGAGTAGGCCTCGGCCTCGTTCTTCTTCTTGCTGAAGCCGTGGCCCTCGTCGGGGAAGACGACGTAGTCGACGGGCACGTTGTTCTTCTTCACGGCCTGGACGATTTCGTCGGACTCCACCTTCAGCACGCGCGGGTCATTGGCGCCCTGGATGACGAGCAGCGGCTTGCGAATCTTCTCCGCGTGGAAGAGGGGCGAGACGGAGCGCAGCATCTCCTCCTGCGTCTCCGGGTTGCCCATCTCCTGGTACAGCGCCTCGCGGAACGACTCCCAGTAGGGAGGAATGTTCTTCAGCGTGCGCAGCCAGTTGGACACGCCGAAGATGTCCACGCCCACGTTGAACTCGTCCGGGTGGAAGGCGAGGGCGGCCAGCGTCATGTAGCCGCCGTAGCTGCCGCCGATGATGCCGACGCGCGAGCTGTCCACGTACGGCAGGCTGGCGAGGTACTTCTTCGCCTCCAGGCAGTCCAGGAGCGGCTCCTTGCCGTGCTTCTGGTCGTCCGCGGTGAAGAACGTCTTGCCGTAGCCGGAGCTGCCGCGGTTGTTGATGCCGAGCACCACGTAGCCGTGGTTGGCCAGGTACTGGATGAATGGGAAGTATCCCTTGCGCGTCTGCCCGCCCGGGCCGCCGTGGACCCAGATGAGCGCGGGCACCTTGTTGTCCGCCGTGGCCTGGTGCGGCTTGTAGAGGATGTTCGGAATCACCATCCCGTCGAAGGACTTGAAGCGCACCACCTGCGAGTCCACCAGGTCCTTCGCGTCCACCTCGGGGTTGAGCGTGTCCGTCAGCCGCTGGACCTTCTTCGAGGCGAAGTCGTAGGCGTAGAGGTTGCTCGGGGAGCGGTCGCCATTCACGTAGAAGGCCATCCGCTTCTCGCTGCGGGAAATGGACACGCCGGTGAGGTCTCCCTCGGGGAGCTGGGGCAGGGTGAGCGGCTTGCCGGCCTTCACGTCATGCACGCGGATGACGGTGCGGCCGTCCTCGTTGATGCCGGTGACGCGCCAGGCGCCGTTCTTCGAGAAGTACGTGTAGACGATGTCCCAGTCCGCCTTCTCCACCTCCTCCAGCTTGCCGGTGGCCAGCACGTAGCGCACCACGCGCATGAACTCGGAGCCCTCGTTGGTCTGCATGTACAGCGCGGAGGAGGCCGGGTCGAAGGTGGCCGAATTCCAGGTGGCCGTGCCCTTGTGCGGGGTGAGGTGCTTCAGCTCCTTCGTGGCGACGTTGTAGAGGTGGACGTCGCTGTCGGCCGTGGTCCGGGACTTGCCCAGCGACACCCACTTCTCGTCCGGGGACACGGCGCCCAAATCGTAGCCGCCGTCGTTCTGGAAGAGCAGGGTGCGCGCGTACGTCTTCGCGTCGTACCGGTACAGGTCCATGTAGCGCTCGTCGCGCTCGTTGGTCTGCACGTAGAAGGCGGAGTCGTCATGGCTCCAGCCGGCGAAGTCGGCGCGGTGCTTGTCGCCCGGGGTGAGGTCCTTCTCCTTGCCGTCCGCGGTGTGGACGTAGAGGTGGCTCAGCTCGTTGCCCCCCTGGTCCCGCTCGAAGAGGAAGCGCGCGTCCTTGGGGAAGTAGCCCACGGCGTAGGTGCTGTCCGTGGTGGAGCGGGTGAGCTGGGTGGGCTTGCCGCCCGTCAGGGGCACGGAGAAGACGTTGTAGATGCCCGTCTGGTTGGACGTGAAGAGCACCCGCTTCTCGTCGGAGGAGAAGGACGCGCCGAACACGGACGTCGTCTTCATGAACTGCTCGACGGTGTACTGCTTCGACGGGCGCGAGGGGGCGCGGGCGGACGGCGCCTTCGCGGGCTTCGCGGGAGCCTCCGGGGCGGGCGCGGCCAGCGCCAGGGTGGGGACGAGCGCCAGGGCGGTGAGCGCTCGCGACAGGGTGGGCCAGGATGCCATGCGTGCTCCAGGACTGCGGGGAAGGGAAGGCGGGCGGTGCGGCCCGCGGGGGTGGGCTCAAGGCTTCGATGGGGCGGGTGCTGGCGCCTGCTGGGGATACCGGTCCAGGAAGGCGCGGATTCGAGCGGGGGCTCGGGAAGCGCCATGGAGTCGACAGTCCTCTTGTTACTCCGCGCCGCGTCGATGATTGCGCACGACTCCAGAAACAGGTGGGACACGCGGGCCCCCCGGGCCCGCGGGTGGCGAATCTGGCGCAACACCCGACACAAGGCGAGGTTCTCAACACGCCAGCTGCCGCCGGACTGTCATTCCGAAAGACCTCACGCGGAAAAGGTTTCACCCGGGCTGTGAACGCCCGGTGCAACCCTGCGAAAGCACAGGAGCACGCCGTGGCACGCCTGACGCATTCCCCTTCACGCCGGGTACGGGCCTGGGGGGTGCGGCGTGCAGCGCATGCGGTTGGGGGAGCTGCTGGTCCGCTGGGGACTGCTGACACCGGCGCAGGTGGACACTGCGCTGGCGTGGCAGGCCCGGGGACAGTGCCGGCTGGGCGAGGCGCTGGTGCACCTGTGCCTGCTGCGGCCGGAGCAGGTCCAGCGCGCCCTGTCGAGCCAGCTCCAGGTGCCCTTCGTCCGGGGCGAGGAGATGGCGAAGGTGCCGGCCGCGGTGGTGAGGAGCGTGCAGCCCCACGTGCTCGCCCGCTTGCGGATGTGCCCGCTGCGCGTCGAGTGGCACGGCGCCCGGGGGACGCTCTACGTGGCCACCCACCAGCCAGAGAACCTGCCCAGACTGGACGAACTGGCGTTCATCTCCAACTTCACCGTGCGCCCGGTCCTCGCGCTGCTGGAGGACATCGAACGGACGTTGCGCCTGCATGGCGTGTTCGGAAACCGGGAGTTGGCGCCCATCGAGCTGCCGCCGGACGACGGTTTCCGACTCGAAATCACCCGAGGAGGTGAGCTCTAGCCCGCTTCCGCCTGCTGTCCCGGAGTGAGCCGCCAGGGTCACGCCTGCCTGGCCGCCTGAAATGCGGGGCGGGCGGGGGACGTCCCTCCGGGAAGTGAAAGCCCACCCCTTCCGCGTTGTGTTGGCGATGCACGATACCCAGCCCACTCCTACCCCCAGCGCGAAGACTGTCCCTCATGGTGAGCGCAACCGGCTGGTCGTCCCCGCGCCCGAGCACTCGTTCCGGGATGTGCTGGAGGAAGCGCGAGACTGGCTCGACAACGTCCATGCGCGGATGCTGGAGGGGCCCGACGAGGTGCTGTGGCAGAACATGCACTCGCTGCACCTGGGCCTGCTCACCCTGCGTCGGCGGTGGACTCCGGAGGTGTGGCGGCGCTTCTGCAAGGAGACGGCGAAGAAGCACCCGCTGCGGCCCTTCCTGCACCAGTGCCCCTTCACGCGCCGCGCGTATGAGCGCCCTCGCGGGTACGCCGGCGACGCGGTCCTCATCGACTACCTCTACATGGACCACGCCTCGGACGAGCTGCACGCGGGGCGTGAAATCTACCGGTACATGCACCAGCAGCCCAGCTCGCTCAGCGTGCGCGAGCGGCGCGAGCTGCTGGCGCGCACCATCGACGACACGGCCGAGCGCGTCCCGGAGGGCTCCCGAATCCTCTCGGTGGCCTGCGGGCACCTGCGCGAGGCGGAGTCCTCGGTGGCGGTGGTGGAGCGGCGCGTGGGCGAGCTCATCGCCTTCGACCAGGACCCGCTGAGCCTCGCGGAGATTTCGCACCACAATCCGCATGAGGTGGTGAAGCCGGTATGCGGCTCGGTGCGCTCGCTGCTGTCCGGCAAGACGACGTTCCGGGACATGGACTTCGTCTACTCTGCGGGCCTGTACGACTACCTGTCGGACTCGGTGGCCACGCGGCTCACCGGGCTGCTGTTCGGCATGCTGCGCTCGGGCGGGAAGATGCTGGTGGCCAACTTCGCCATGTACCCGCCGGAGACGGGCTACATGGAGGCCTTCATGGACTGGTGGCTCATCTACCGCGACGAGGACGGCATGCGCGCGCTGCTGGGCGAGGTGCCCATGGACCAGCTTGCCGCCGTGCGCCTGTACCGGGACAGCCAGGACAACGTCATCTACCTGGAGCTGACCCGCCGCTGAAAGCGCGGCCCTTCAGTGCACGGGCCCGGAGCGGGGCAGGGTGACGGTGAAGGTGGAGCCCTGGCCCGGGGTGCTCTCCACGTCGATGGTGCCGCCCAGGGCCTGCACGATTTCGCGGACAATCCACAGGCCCAGGCCGAAGCCGCCGTAGTGGCGCACGGACACGGCGCGCTCGAAGCGCTCGAAGATGCGCTCGCGGTCCTCCTCGGCGATGCCGATGCCGAAGTCGCGCACCTTCAGCCGCACGTTCCCGTCGTCCTCCGCCATGTTGATTTCAATCGGCTTGCCGGCGCCGTACTTCATGGCGTTGGCCAGCAGGTTGCCCACCACCTGCTCCAGCCGCATGGCGTCCCAGCGGCCCACCATGACGGGCGAGGCGGTGTGCAGTCGCGCGGGGCACTCGGCGCGGGTGAGGGCCTCTCGGCTGCGCTCGAGCTGGCCGCGCACCAGCGCCACCAGGTCCACGTCCTCCAGCTTGATGTGGAGCTGGCCCTGGGCGATGCGGGAGATGTCCAGCAAGTCATTCACCAGCCGCCCCAGCCGCTGCGTCTGGGAGTAGGCGGACTCCAGCTTGGAGCCGAGCTTCTCGGGGGCCAGGGGCTTCTGTGCGCTGGCGCGCACCTGCGTCTGCAGCCCCTGGATGTGGAGCTGCAGCGAGGTGAGCGGCGTCTTCAGCTCATGTGCGGCGATGGAGAGGAAGTCGTCGCGCCTGCGTACCGCCTCCTGCTCGGCGCGGTACAGGCGGCCCTGCTCCTCGGAGAGGGCGGCGATGCGGGAGAAGTTCTCCGCGTTCTCCAGCGCGGCGCCCGCCAGCACGGTGACGAACTCGGCCAGCCGCTCCTCGTCTTCGCCGAACAGCGCGCCCACCTGCCGGTGGCTGGCCACCACGCACGCCACCGTCTTGCCCCGCACCTGGATGGGGGCGCACAGGAGCGAGCGCACCCCGAGCAGCTCCATGCTCTCGCTGACGCCACCCGGCAGTCCCTGTCCCATGACGGCGATGCGGCCCGTCTCCAGGGCGCGGGCGAGGGCCGTGCGGCTGACGCCCTGGGCCTCGACTTCCTCCTCGGGCAGCAGGCCGCGCGGGTCCAGCACCACGCAGTGCTCGGCGCGCAGCAGCTCCAGCATGGACTGGCGCGCGGCCTCGAAGACGGCCTCCCGCGACAGGGCGGACGCGAGCCGGCGGCCGGCCTCCAGCACGCGTGGGAAGCGGTCCACCAGCGACAGCGTGCCCACGCCGCCGTTGTCGCGCTCCATCCGCTCGGGGGCGACGCCTTCCTCCAGCGCCTCCAACTCGTGGGTGGCCTCCGCGGCATCCTCCGCGGCGCCGGGCCAGTCCAGCGCCTGGCCCAGCGCGCCGCGCGCCTGGAGCGTCAGCGCGCGCTCCTCGCGCATCTCCTGGCTCTCGGCGACGCTCAGGGCCTGCTCCAGGAAGCGGCGCGCGCGCCGGGGGTGGCCGCGCATGGCGGCCAGCAGGCCCCGCTCCCGCAGGGCGTGGGGGAGGTTGTTGTGGTAGGTGCGCGCGACCTGGTGGGCCCGCTTCGCCACCTCGTCGGCGCGCTCCAGGAGCGCCTCGCGGCGGGCGGGGTGCAGCGTGGAGGTGCCCTCCGCCAGCTGGCGCAGCGCGGTGGCCAGCCAGGGGGCGATGGGGGCCACGTACTCCTGCCGCAGGTGGGCCTCCTCCACGAGCCGCTCGGCGCGCTCCAACACCTCCACCGCGCCGGCGGGGTTGCCCAGGCGCAGCAGGCGGATGGCCTCCGCCTGCAGGACGCCCGCGTAGCTCTGCGGGTCCGGCTGGTCCGGGTTGGTCAGCTCGCCTTCCAGCAGCGAGCCGGGGATGCGGCCTCCGGCGGCCTTGGCCCATGCCTCCAGGCCCAGGCGCTGCGCGTAGCGGTCTCCCAGCGCGAGCGCCGCCGCGTGCAGGCGCTGGCTCGTCTCCAGCGCCTCCTTGAGGCGGCCCAGCCGGTAGAGGGACATCGCAATCTGGAAGGTGGCGTTGTTCACCTCCCACGGGTCGCCGGTGCGCTCCAGCAGGCGCACCGCCTCGCGGCACTTTTCGATGCAGTCGCGAAAGCGCGACGAGGCGTAGAAGGCCAGCCCGTAGAAGTGCAACGACTGTCCCTGGCCCCACACGTCGCCCTGCTGCCGGCGCAGGGCGAGGGACTTCTCCGCGTACGCGTACGCGCGGCTGAACCAGGGCAGGGTGGTGAGCGCGGGCGAGTGCGCCGAGTACGCCTGGGCCAGCTCCGGCGTGGGCGGGTAGCGCTCGGCCAGATTCAAATCGCGCAGGTGCGCCCACAGCACGGCCATGCGCCCGCGGCGGTACCAGTAGCCGTAGGCGAGCCGGCTGTAGAGCTGCACGGCCAGCATGTCCTTCTCGCCCTCTTCCAGGGGCCGGCGCGCGAGGAACAGGCGGGGGGCCACGGTGTGGCCCGCCTGCGACACGATTTCCCACAGCGAGCTGGCGCCGGTGAGCAGGCCGCGCGGGGGCACCCAGCGCCCCAGCAGCTTGAGGCTCTGCTCCAGGTACGTGTTGGCCTGGCCGAAGTCACCGCGCTTGAAGGCCAGCTCTCCCAGCTGGCCGAGGATGCGGGCCTGCTCTGGCCTGTCGCGGGCGAGGCCCTGCGCGCGCTCCAACTGCTGCCGCGCCTCTTCGTAGCGGCCGCGCAGCATGAGGACGTTGCCCAGGCCGGCAGCGATGCGGAAGCGGGTGCCCGCGTCGGCGCCCGGCGCGCCGCGCTCGGCGATGCGGTAGTTCAGCTCCGACGTCTCCAGGGCGAAGCGCTGGCGGGCCAGGTCCGCGGCCGTCAGGGCATAGGGCAGCGCCTGTGAGTACTCGCCCGCGGCGTCGAAGTGATAGGCCAGCTCGAAGGAGTCTTGCGGCGCGCCCTTCGCGGCGGCCCGCGCGGCCAGCCGGTGCAGCTCCTTGCGCTCCTGCGGCGTCAGCAGGTCCAGCAGCACCTCACGCAGCTTGTCGTGGACGAAGGTGTAGCGCGAGCCGTCCGCCCACAGCATGTGCCGACGGCGCGGCTCGTCCAGCGCGCGCACCACGTCCGCGGGCGTCGTCCCGGCCAGGGCCGCCATCCGCCCCAGCTCGAAGGCCTTGCCCAGCACCGCGCCCACCGACATGAGGCGCAGCGCGTCCGGGGGCAGCAGCCGCAGCCGCCGCACGAGGAAGGCGGCCGCCTGGCGCGAGGAGCGCGCGTGCGCCATGGCCTCCGCCTGCACCTCCCAGCCGTGCGGGCCGGGCACCAGCACGCCGTCCTCCACGAGGCCGTGCAGCACGGCGCTGGCCATGAAGGGGTTGCCCTCGGACAGGCGCGTCACCAAATCGGTGGCCTCGGGCGGCAGGGCGCCGGCCATGGACTCCGCCAGGCGCGTCACGTCGGCGGGGCCAAAGGCGGACAGGCGCAGGTGCGCGGTGGGGGCCAGCCGCCGCAGCACGTGCGTGGGGGAGATGTCCTCGCTGCGGAAGGAGACGACGACGAGCACCCGGCCCCGGGCCTGGCGGCGCGCGAGCGACCAGCCCTCCAGCGCGCGCAGCGTCAGCTCGTCCGCCCACTGGCAGTCGTCCAGTATCACCACGGCGGGCTCGTCCTCCGTGCCCAGCGCGCCCAGCAGCGCGGTGAGGGCCCAGATGCTGCGGCTCTCACCCAGCGACTCCGGGCCCAGGCCCTGGGGGGCGACCTGGGGCAGCGGGCACAGCGCGGGCTCCAATTGCGGCAGCACCGTGCACAGCCCGGCCTCCTGGCCCGCCAGCCGCTCGCGCAGCAGCTCCGTCAGCGCGGGCCGCTCCTTCATGGTGGTGGTGATGCCGGAGGCCACTCCGGCGAAGAGCTGGAAGGGGCGCTGCGCGGCCTGGTCCAGCGCCTGCCCCTGCAGCACCCACGCGCGGTGCTGCACGGCGCGCGCTGCGAACTCCTCCAGCAGGCGGCTCTTTCCGCCGCCGGACTCGCCCTCCACCACCACCAGCCGGCCCGGGTCCGTGCGGGTGCGCTCCAGCTCGCGCTCCAGCGTCGCCACCTCCTCGTGGCGGCCGACGAAGGAGGGCTCGGTGAGGCTGCGGCGCTGGTCATGCGCGCCGGTGATGAGCTCCGGCTCCGCCTGCCCGTGCGCCAGCGCGTCCTCGATGTCGCGCAGGTCCGCCAGCGCGGACTCGGCGGACTGGTAGCGGTCCTGCGGGTCCGTCTGGAGGAGGCGGGAGATGAGCTCCTCCAGCGCGCGGGGCACCTCCACGCCCACCGCGCGCAGCCGGGGCCGCGAGGCCAGGTGCTGGCGCAGCACCTCGCCCACGGAGGTGCCGTCGAAGGCGGGACGGCCGGAGAGCGCCTCGAAGAGGACGATGCCCACCGAGTACAGGTCCGACGTGGCCTCCACCGGACGGTTGAGCAGCCCGGCCTGCTCCGGCGACAGGTAGCGCGCCGTGCCCACGGGCAAGTCCCGCAGCGACGGGTCCAGCCGCTCGGTGCGGGACAGGCCGAAGTCCAGCAGGATGGCGCGCGAGAGGGGCTCGCCGGAGACGAGGAGGTTGGAGGGCTTCACGTCCCGGTGGAGGACGCCATTGCGGTGGGCCGCGGCCAGGGCGGTGAGGACGCTGCTGCCCAGGATGAGGGCCTCCGGCACGGTGAGCGGCCCCACCGACAGGCGCTCCTCCAGTGACTCCCCCTCAAGCCAGGGCGTCACCAGGTAGATGAGGTCGCCCGAGATGCCCAGATGACGGAAGGGTACGACCGTGGGGCTGTCCAGGCGGGAGAGCACGGCGGCCTCGTGCTCCAGCCGGTGACGTGCGGCGGGGGCGAGTGCCACGGCGGACGTCACCTTCACGACGACGCGCTCGCCGGTGCGCAGGTCGCTGCCAAGCCACGTGGAGATGCCGCGGCCGGTCTTCAGCCGCTGGGACAGCTCGAAGCGGTTCCCCAGACGCCTACCGGGTTGCGGCTCACCGGGCGCGGCGCCGGCGTATTGGAAGCCCTCAGCCATTCAGTGCCCTCGCCCCCAATCGAATCGCCCCTGCGATACGGTCGGCCGTGCGTCCCTCCAACAACCTTGGGTGCCGGAATGGACGGTGCCAAGGGGGAGGCAGGCGCATGCCTTCCGTGCACCGCCTGGGACATCAACAGCCGTACATGCTTCGCTTCCCACCTGCTCAGCAGCCCGGGTAGAGGCTGCTCGGAGACCGGGTAGGCGGCCGCGCCCCCGCTGGGCATCGCTGTCCGCGCGTTGACGCGGGGCGTAGACCCGGGGGCGGGCGGTGGAGGGAGCGGCCGGTCTTCCGGCATGTTCCTCCGGCGTGGTACGCGGACGCCGGGGGCCAAGGGCGCGGCGCGGCCTGCCCGGAGTCCGCCACGCCCCCCAGACATCCGCCGGGCAACACCAGAGGACACACTCCCCATGAAGCTCCTGACCACGCTCACCGCGGCGCTCGCGCTCGCGCTGCTCCTGCCCGCCACCCAGGCCGAGGCCTCCGACTACCCGCCGGACTACGCTGTCTGCAATGTGACGGATTCGAAGACGACGGGCTCCTTCGAGGTCATCCGCCGCACCACGAAGCTGCCGGGTCGCTTCGCCACGCTGACGGTGTCCTACCGGGGCTACCTGCGCAGCAGGTACCGGGACGACCAGATCAGCATCTTCGTGAAGCTCAACGGCCAGCACGCCACGCTGAAGGCCAGCTCGGGCACGAACAGTGACGCGTACATCTATCTGAACGCGGGCCCGCGCAACTGCGGCAAGTGCATGCGCTACATGAACACGCCGCTGTGCAACGCGCACTTCGCCGCGGGCGGCCAGGAGGGCGTGTGGGTGTGCGAGCAGCCCTCCGCCACGGAGAACCACATCTTCCTGTACGGCTGGGACCCGTACGGCAACCAGAATGCGTGGGACATCTACGTGGCCGCGACGGCCAACGGCGAGTGGGACAGCAACTCCGGCGCGAACTTCTACGCGCGGCTGCCGGTGCGGACTTCCTGCTGGTAACCCCTTAGATGGTGCATCAGGCGAATAGTCACGCTTGACACCCCCGGTCCCCCGGCGGAAAAGCCGGGCCACAGATGGCGGCCCCGCCGTTACCCCCATGGGCCGCCGGGGAGCCCGGGATTGAAGCTCGCGACGCTCAAGGACGGAACCCGTGACGGCCGGCTCATCGTCGTCAAGCGGGACAACACGGCCTACGCGCTGGCCACCAACGTGGCCCTGACGCTGCAAGCCGCGCTGGACGACTGGGACGTGAAGGAGCCGCAGCTGCGCGCGCTCGCCGCGCAGCTGGAGGCCGGCACGGTGCAGAGCCGCCCGCTGGACGCGCGCGGCCTCCACTCCCCGCTGCCCCGCGCCTACGAGTGGATTGACGGCAGCGCCTACCTCAACCACGTCATCCTGGTGCGCAAGGCGCGCAACGCCGAGCCGCCGCCCACGCTGAAGACGGACCCGCTCGTCTATCAGGGCGGCTCCGGCGACTTCCTCGCGCCCTCCGCCGACATCCCCCTGGCCGACGAGGCGTGGGGCCTGGACTTCGAGGGCGAGGTCTGCGCCATCCTCGGCGACACGCCCCAGGGGACGAAGGCCGCCGACGCGGAGAAGCACGTCAAGCTGCTGATGCTGGCCAACGACGTCTCCCTGCGCAACCTCATCCCCGACGAGCTGGCCAAGGGCTTCGGCTTCTTCCAGAGCAAGCCCGCCACCGCCTTCAGCCCCTTCGCGGTGACGCCGGACGAGCTGGGCGCCGCGTGGCATGACGGCCGCATCCACCTGCGCCTCCAGTCGGTGCTCAACGGCGTGCAGGTGGGCGACACCGACGCCGGCCCGGAGATGCACTTCTCCTTCTTCGACCTCATCCAGCACCTGTGCAAGACGCGCAGCTACACCGCGGGCACCATCCTCGGCAGTGGCACCGTGTCCAACGCGGACCGCGCGCGCGGCATCTCCTGCCTCGCCGAGCGCCGGATGATTGAGACGATTGAAGAGGGCAAGCCGAAGACGCCCTTCATGAAGCCGGGCGACACCATCGACCTCGAGATGCTGGACGCCGAGGGGAGCAGCGTCTTCGGCCGCATCTCCCAGACGGTGAAGAAGGTATGAAGGCGCTCCGGCTCCACAGCTACTGGCGCTCGTCCGCCTCGTGGCGCGTGCGCCTGGCCCTGAACCTCAAGGGCCTGAAGTTCGAGTACGTGGCGGTGCACCTGCTGAAGGACGGCGGGCAGCAGCACACGGAGGCCTACCGGGCCCTCAACCCCATGCGCACCCTGCCCACGCTGGAGTGGACCGAGGACGACGGCACCGCACGTCGGCTGTCCCAGTCGCTCGCCATCCTGGAGTACCTGGAGGCGCGCCACCCTTCGCCCTCCCTCCTCCCCAAGGACCTCTACCTCCAGGCGAAGGCCCGCATGCTGGCGGAGATGGTGAACTCCGGGATGCAGCCCATGCAGAACCTGTCGGTGCTGCAACGCATCAAGAACGAGCTCAAGGCGGACGAGAGCGCCTGGGGCGCGTACTGGAATACCCGGGGGCTGGAGGCGTTGGAGGCCGCGGTGAAGCCCACGGCGGGCCGTTATTGTGTGGGGGACGAGGTGTCGGTGGCGGACATCTGCCTGGTCCCCCAGCTCCATGGGGCCCGCCGTTTCGCGGTAGACCTGTCGCCGTACCCCACGCTGCTGCGCATCGAAGCGGCGTGCAATGAGCTTCCCGCCTTTCAGGCGGCCCACCCGGACCGGCAGCCCGACGCGGTGCCGGCCTGACACTCGCGGAACCGCAAGGAGTCCCGGACATGGCGAAGCTGGAGTCGCTGGGCATCAAGACGCTCGAGAGCATCCACTGGTACGTGCACGACCTGGAGCGCAGCCGGAACTTCTATACGAAGGCCCTGGACTTCGCGGAGCTGGGCGTGTCGTCGCCGGAGCTGGAGCAGCGCGGCCGGCAGAAGTCCGCCGTGTTCCAGGCGGGCGACGTCGTCCTCATGGTGAGCCAGCCGCTAGGCGAGGGCGGCCGCGCGTGGCGCTACCTGCGCAAGCACCCGGACGGGGTGGGCACCCTCAACTTCGAGGTGGAGGACGCGGAGAAGGCCTTCCGCCTGCTGGAGCAGCGGGGCGCCACCCTCATCAACGACGTCCAGCGCTTCACGGACTCGCGGGGTGGGAAGCTGGCGATGTTCTCCATCACCACGCCCTTCGGTGACACCACCTTCCGCTTCATCCAGCGCGACGGCTACAGCGACCTGTACCCGGGCTACATCCGCCACAAGACGCCCGGGGGCGGGAAGAACAAGTATGGCTTCGGCCGGGTGGACCACGTCACGTCCAACTTCCAGACGATGCGCCCCATGCTCCTGTGGATGGAGCACGTCATGGGCTTCGAGAAGTTCTGGCACATCGAGTTCCACACCGACGACGTGGCGGCGAAGGAGAAGCGCTCCCACGGCAGCGGCCTGAAGTCCGAGGTGGTGTGGGACCCGAGGAGCGGCGTGAAGTTCGCCAACAACGAGCCCTACCGCCCGTTCTTCAAGGCCTCGCAAATCAACCTCTTCAACGAGGACCACCGGGGTGACGGCGTGCAGCACCTGGCGCTCACGGTGCGGGACATCCTCACCTCGGTGAAGGACATGCGCCAGGCCGCGGGCATCGACTTCATGCCCACCCCGGGCACGTACTACGACGCGCTGCCCGAGCGCATCCAGCAGCTGGGCATCAAGAAGATTGATGAGGACATCCAGACGCTGCGTGATTTGGAAATCCTCATCGACGGCGACAAGGAGCGCAGCTACCTGCTCCAGATTTTCATGAAGGACGCGGCCAGCCTCTACAAGGAGCAGTCGGCCGGCCCGTTCTTCTACGAAATCATCCAGCGCAAGGGCGACCAGGGCTTCGGCGGCGGCAACTTCCGCGCCCTGTTCGAGAGCATCGAGCGCCAGCAGCAGTCCGAGGGGCGCACCTAGGCCGGGCTTGTTGGCGGTGCCGCGTCCTCCAGCGTGGCTGGAGGGCGCCGTGCCCGGGGGGCCTCGTGAGTGGCTCAGGGCGTGGCGTTCAGGGCCGCACCAAAGGCCCTGGCCGTCGCCGCGTCCTTGAGGAGCCAGATTTCCTTCAGCTCCTTCTCGCGCTGGAGCACCAGGTCCACGGTGGCGGAGCCGTACTCCTCGCGCTCCTTCGTCAACATCGGGTCCACCTTCAGGTCCTTCTTCCAGAAGGCGATGAGCGAGCGGGCCATGTCCCGGTCGGGCCCCTCGGGCCCGGCGGCCTTCGCCTCCAGTCCCTGGATTGCCGCCTTCACCGCGGCGCTCTCGGACTTGAACCGGGCCTCGGAGATGTTCCGCACCATCTGGTCCAGCGGACGGAAGTCCTCGCCGGCCAGCCCATGCTTCGCGCGCACCGCGTCGCCCTGCTCCTTCAGTTGCTGGACGTTGATTGTGAGGGTGGTGGCGCCGTCCTTCTCCTGGGACTTCTGCACGGCGCTGTCCGTCACCCGCAGCAGGGCGGCGTCCGACTCGCGGCGGTACTGGATGTAGCGGTCCAGCTTCTCCAGCGTGAGCGCGGGAGCCTCCCGGGCGGGTTGCTTTGCCGTCTGCTTCGGCGGGGCGCTCGGCGTGCCCGGCTCCTGGGGGCTGGCGTGTGCGGACAGGGCCAGACTTCCCATCAACATGGCTGCGGTCCACTTCATGGCGTCACTCTCTCCGGGGCCTCGCGCACTCGGGCGGTTGTGGGGGCACGGTATGCGAGTGGGGAGACCGTCGGAAGACACGCGGAAGGGAGGGGTGTAGGTCCTGCCCCTGCCCGTGTCTCTCCATTGTTGCGGAGCACCACCGGCCGGGACAGATAGGGTGCCTGCCATGTCGCCCCCGCAGCCCACCCTTCCCGAGGCCGTGGCCCCCGCCGCTCCGGACCGGGCCACCGCGCTGAAGGAGCTGGCACTCCTGTTCCTCCGGCTGGGCACCACCGCCTTCGGCGGTCCCGCGGCCCACATTGCGATGATGGAGGACGAGGTGGTGCGGCGCCGCCGCTGGCTCACGCGCGACGAGTTCGTGGACCTGCTCAGCGCCGCCAACCTCATCCCCGGCCCCAACTCCACCGAGCTGGCCATCCACATCGGCCACCGGCGCGGCGGCTGGCCCGGGCTGGTGGTGGCCGGTGTCTGCTTCATCCTCCCGGCCTTCCTCATCGTCGGCGCCCTCGGCTGGGCCTACGCGCGCTTCGGCAGCCTGCCCCGGGTGGACGCGCTGCTCTACGGCGTGAAGGCCGTCATCATCGCCGTGGTGGTCCAGGCGCTCTGGGGACTGCTGCGAAGCGTGGTGAAGACGCGGCTCGCCGCCGGGGTGGGGGTGGCCGCGGTGGCGGCGTCCCTCCTGGGCGTCCACGAGCTGCTCCTGCTGCTCCTGTCGGGACTCGCGGTGCTCCTGTGGCGCGCGGGCGAGCGGCGGCGGCGCGGCCCACCCCCCGGGCCGCCTTCGGAGCGGGCTCCGGAAGCGACGAGGGACTCAGCCCGTGGGGCGGGTTCCACCACGGCGGCCGTGCTGCCCCTATGGCCGCTCCCCGTCCTGGGCGCGGTGGCCACGGCCGTGCCCTTCTCGCTGCAGGGCCTCTTCCTCTTCTTCCTCAAGGTGGGCTCGGTGCTGTACGGCAGCGGCTACGTGCTGCTGGCCTTCCTGCGCTCGGACCTGGTGGAGCGCTACGGCTGGCTCACGGAGGCGCAGCTGCTGGACGCGGTGGCGGTGGGGCAGGTGACGCCGGGCCCCGTCTTCACCACGGCCACCTTCATCGGCTACGTGCTGGGCGGCGCGTCCGGCGCGGTGCTGGCCACGGTGGGCATCTTCCTGCCCGCGTTCGTCTTCGTCGCGCTGAGCGGGCCGCTGGTGCCGCGCCTGCGCCGCTCGTGGGTGGCGAGCGCCTTCCTGGACGGCGTCAACGTGGCGTCGCTGGCGCTGATGGCCGTGGTGACGTGGCAGCTCGGGCGCGCGGCGCTGGTGGACGCGTGGACGGTGGGGCTCGCCGTCGTGTCCGCGGTGCTGCTCCTCCGCTTCCGCGTCAACTCCGCCTGGCTGGTGCTGGGCGGAGGCGCGGCGGGAGTGCTGCTGGCGGGCGGCCTCGGCGCGGGGTGAGCCGGGGCCCGTGCCTTTGCGCCTCACCCTCCGAAGGAGCGGCGCTTCCGGGCGGCGGCGATGGCCAGCCCCAGCATCGCCAGGGGCACGCCCAGCACCACGGGCCACAGCCACAGCGGCTCGCCGCCGTGCACCACCGCGCGGAACTCGCGCCCTTCGGCGGGCGCGTCCAGCAGCTCCGACAGGGCGAGCTTCCACTCCACGGTGTCCTTCTTCTCGTTCACCGTGCCGTTCGTCTCGCCGATGCCCGGCCCGTGCACGCGCAGGGTGATGTGGTTGTTCGCCAGCAGGGCCCGCGTCATCCCCTTCGCGATTTCCTTCGCGGCCAGCTCCGTCTGGTCCTTGCTGCCCGTGGCGGAGCCGGCGCCCGCCAGGCCCGGGACGAAGCGCTGGGTGACGACGTAGTCGCCGCCGTCGCGCTCGATTCGGAAGTCCCAGGTCCCCGGGCCTTCCTTCCGCTCGCTCGCCGTGTCCTCCATCACCTTGCGGTACAGCTCCGGGAGCTTCGTGGCGTCCTTCACTGTCAGCTCATGGACGAGGTGGAGCTGCTCGCCCTCGTCATATTGCCGCAGCACGAGCTCCGTGACGTTCGGGTCCTTGCCCACCGACTCCTGGGCCGCCTTCCGCTGTTCGTGAATCTGGTCGACGAGGCTCTTCCCCCCTGCCGCCTGGGCCAGGACGCCCAGCGACTTCGGGAGGCCGATGTCGACCACCACGCGCGCGGAGCCGTCGGGGTGTATCCACAGCTCCTGCACGACGTCGAAGCAGCCGGTCAGCGTGAGCAGCGACAGCGTGGCGAGCATCCACCCGAGGCGGAGCATGGGACGCGGGGAGGCGGGAGCCATGAGGTCCTTCCGTTTCGCCGGTATGGAACCCGGCGACCGCATCCTACTGTGCCCGAGCGGACATACCCCGCGCCAGGACCCACCCCGGGAGGCCGGGCTTCAGGCGTTGAAGGGGAGGGCGGCCACCTTCGCGGTGGCGGGGCCCCCGGCCAGCGTCAGCTCCGTGCCCGGCTCCAGCGAGTCCCGGTGCACGTAGCCCAGCGCCACCTGCTGGCCCTTCACCGGCGAGCGCACCACGCTGGTGAGCCAGCCCACCTTCTTCTCCCCGCGCCGCAGCTCCGTGCCCGGCGCCACGTCCGCGTCGCCCAGCAGCAGGCCCGCCAGCTTGCGGTTCATGTGGCCGCGGAAGGTGGCGCGGGCGATGACCTCCTGGCCGATGTAGCAGCCCTTGTTGTAGGAGATGGCGCCCGCGAGGTTCGCCTCCAGGGGGATGGTGGTGTCCACCATGTCCTGCCCGTACCGCGGCACCCCGGCCTCCACGCGCAGCAATTCCAGCGCCTCGAAGCCCAGGGGCTTCAGCCCGTGCGCGGCGCCGGCCTCCGTCAGGGCCCGCCACACCGGCTCCAGCCCGGCGCGTGACACCCACACGTCCACCCCATGGGCCTCCACCGCGGTGCTCCCCACCAGCCAGACGTCCTGCCCGGCGAGCGAGCCCGGCCGGACGGCATGGTGGGCCAGGGGCTCGAAGGCGCCGCCCAGGAGGGTGGCCAGCACCCCGGCCGTCCGGGGCCCGAGCAGCCGGAGGAGGGCCAGCTCGCCCGTGGCCTCGTGCAGCTCCGCGTCCTCGGAGATGAGGTATTTGTCCAGGAACTCCCGGACCTTGGCGCCGGTGCCGGGCTCCAAATCCAGCAGCAGGTCCGCCTCCCGCTTGAGGATGCGGGCGTCCGCCACCATGGCCCCCTTGGCGTTGACCATGGCGGCGTAGGTGGCCGAGCCCACGGGCAGGCCCTTCACTTCCTGGGTCACCATGCCGTGCAGGAAGCTGGAGCGGTCCTCCCCCGTTATCCGGAGGATTTCGCGGTAGGAGGCGTCGTGGAGGGCGACGGCCTCGTGTGCCGCCCGGTACTCTCCCTCCGCGTCTCCATACCCGGCCACGGCCTCACGGCCGCCCACCTCCATGAAGCGGGCGCCCGTCGCCTCGTGAAGAAAATGCAGAGACAGCGGTTCCATGTCCGTCGCTATATAGAGGCGAAGGAGCGAATGCCACGATGGATGTGAAGCACCTGTCCGCCTTCCAGGGGTTCTCCGCGGAGAAGCTCCAGAAGCACAACGTCTTCCAGTCCGGGCGCTTCTTCCTCGACGTGTACTGCCTCGCGCCCGGGCAGGCCCAGAAGCCGCACCGCCATGCCACCTCCGACAAGGTATATGTCGTCCTCGAAGGCCGCTGCCGCTTCCGCGTCGGCGCCGAGGAAGAGGTGCACGGCCCTGGCGCGTCCATCCTTGCCCCTTCGGGCGCCGAGCATGGCGTCGCCAACGACGGCCCCGACTCCGCCCGCCTTCTCGTCCTGATGACCCCGCCCCCGGAGCACGCATGAGTCCGAAGTCCTCCAACAAGGCCCCCTCTCCCACGGCTCCCGTCCGCGGCGCGCTGGCGTTGCTGGTGCTGGGCCTCGCCGAGAGCGGGCTCGCCATCTTCCAGTGGATGCAACTGCTCACCCTGCGCGCCGGCGGCGCCACGGTGTGCGGCGTGTCCGACACGGTGAACTGCGAGACGGTGTGGAACTCGCCCTTCGCCAGCCGCCTCCATGAGCTGTTCGGCATCCCCGTCGCAGGCCTGGGCCTGGTGTGGGGCGTGGTGGCGGTGGGCCTGTCCGCGCTGTACCTCGCGTGGGCGCGCGCGGGCCGTCCGGTGCGTCCGGCGGCCAATGGCTTGAGGCTCGTCGCCCTGGCGGGCGTGGTGTCGGTGGGTGTCTTCGCCGTCGCCAGCGCCAACGCGGGCGCGCTGTGCCCCACGTGCCTGGGCACCTATGCCCTGGTGCTGGCCTTCGCCGGCGTGGCGTTCTTCGGGCTGCCCGGCCCGGTGGCGCCGGCGGCCGGGGAGTGGGGCCCCACGCTGAAGTGGACGGTGGGCTTCGCCGTCGCGGCCTTCGTGGCCATGCTGCTCCCCGGGCGGGCCACGCCCAAGGCGGCCACTCCCGGCTCGCTGCTGCTCCCGGAGCCCGTCGTCAGCGAGGGCGCGTCGAAGGGCACGCCTCCCGTGCCCGTGTCGCTGGAGGACTTCCTCAAGGGGCTGAACGCGGACCAGAAGCAGTTCATCGCGGACGGGCTGGCCCAGTACCGCGCCAGCGCGCCGCTGCCCGCCGTGGCGCCCGCGCGCAAGCTGTACGGGCCGGCGAACGCGCCGGTGAAGATTGTCGAGTGGACGGACAGCAAGTGCCCCCACTGCAAGGCGCTGGTGGAGGAGCTGGCCGCCCTCAAGAAGCGCGTGCCCGAGGGGAAGATGTCGCTGGAGGCCCGCCAGTTCCCGCTGGACGGCGCCTGCAACCCCGCCATTCCGCGCCGCGGCCCGGACGCGCCCAGCGTGCGGTGCAGCGCGGCCCGGGCGCAAATCTGCCTGGAGCCCGCGCCGGACTACTGGGAGCTGCGCGAGAAGCTCTTCGCCGCGCAGGCCTTCCTGGACACGGAGCGGGTGCTGGAGATTGCCTCCTCCGGCTCGGTGTCGCGCATGCAGCTGGACGCGTGCATGTCGAGCTCGGCCACGGCGGCCAAGCTGCAGGAGGACTCCGCCTACGCCATGAAGCACCACATCGGCGGCACGCCGCTGGTGGTCGTCAATGGCCGCCAGGCGCCGCCGTCCACGCCGCTGCTCTACGCGCTGGTGATGGCGGAGGGCAACGCGAGCGCCCCCGCCTTCGACGTGCTGCCTCCTCCGCGCCCCATGCCGGCCGGGGGGCATGACGACCACGCGGGCCACAACCACTGACGGGACGCACCGAAGGCCATGGGCAAGCGCGACAAGAAGGCCGAGGCGCCCACCGCCCCGGCCGCCCCGTTCAACAACCCGTTCGCCTCGCTGGCCCCCAAGCGCGAGGCGCTGCCCCAGGCGCCCGCCGCGCCCGTG
This sequence comes from Pyxidicoccus trucidator, assembly GCF_010894435.1. Taxonomy (NCBI): domain Bacteria; kingdom Pseudomonadati; phylum Myxococcota; class Myxococcia; order Myxococcales; family Myxococcaceae; genus Pyxidicoccus; species Pyxidicoccus trucidator. Next base: position 379,566 of record NZ_JAAIXZ010000008.1, read on the forward strand.
GCCGCGCCCGCCGCGAAGCCCGAGAAGAAGGGCCCCGCGCGCGCCGTGGTGCGCATGGAGCGCAAGGGCCGGGGCGGCAAGGAAGTGACGGTGGTGGAGCACCTGGAGCTGCCCGTGCCCCAGCGCGAGGTGTGGCTCAAGGCGCTGAAGAACTCGCTGGGCTGCGGGGGCGTGGTGGAGGACGACGCGCTGATGCTCCAGGGCGACCAGCGTGAGCGACTGCCGGCGCTGCTGGAAGCTCGCGGCGTGCGCAAGGTGACGGTGGGCTGAAAACACAGCGGGCCCGGGCCGCTCGAAGCGCCCCGGGCCCGTGGGCCAGCACCTGCGCTGTCTTCGTTACAGCGCGGCGATGATGGCGTCGGTGAACTCGCGCGTGGTGGCGCTGCCGCCCAGGTCGCCGGTGCGCACCTGGCCGCCGCTGTAGACCTTTTGAATGGCGTTCTCCATGCGGCGGGCTTCCTCGCGCAGGTCGAGCCAGTCCAGCATCATCACCGCGGACATCATCAGCGCGGTGGGGTTGGCAATGCCCTTGCCCGCGATGTCCGGGGCGGTGCCGTGGACGGCCTCGAACATGGCGGTGCGCTCGCCGATGTTGGCGCCAGGCACCACGCCCAGGCCGCCCACCAGGCCCGCGCACAGGTCGCTGAGGATGTCGCCGTAGAAGTTCTCCGTCACCAGCACGTCGTAGCGCGTCGGGTCCTTGACGAGCTGCATGCAGAGGTTGTCGATGATGACCTCCTCGTAGGTGACTTCCGGGAACTCACGGCCCACCTTGCGGCAGCAGTCCAGGAAGAGGCCGTCCGACAGCTTCATGATGTTGGCCTTGTGCACGGCCGTGACCTTCTTGCGGGCGTGCTTCCTGGCGTACTCGAAGGCGAAGCGGGCAATGCGCGTGGAGGCCTTCTCGGTGATGATTTTCAGCGACTCCACCACGCCCGGGACGATGATGTGCTCCAGGCCGGCGTAGAGGCTCTCCGTGTTCTCTCGCACCACGATGAGGTCCACGTTCTCGTAGCGCGTCTTCACGCTGGGAACGCTCTTCACGGGCCGCAGCGACGAGTACAGGTCCAGCCGCTTGCGCAGGCCCACGTTGGCGGAGGGCAGGCCACCGCCGACCACCGTGCCCGTGGGGCCCTTGAGGGCGACGCCGCTGCGCAGCACCGCTTCCACCGTCTCGTGAGGGAGGTTGGTGCCGTACTTGGCCACCACCTCGGTGCCGGCGTCCTTGTGCTCGAACTCGAGAGGCACCTTGAGCGCCTCGAGGACGCGCACGGTGGCCGCCATCACCTCGGGGCCGATGCCATCGCCATTGATGATCGTGACAGTACGGGTGTTCGCCATGGGTGCGGATTCACAGCACAAAACCCCAGGGCCCGGAAGGACGAAAACGTGCCCGTTTCAGCGGGGGGCATGGCGGCCATGAGCCGGACGGCCCCTGACGCCAGGGCCGCCCGGCCGCTGTCCAGCCGGGAGAGCCCGGCTGCCCTTCAGTGCTCGGAGGAGGAGGACGGGCGGGAGGGCGGGGGGCGCCGGGTGGGCCGGCGGCGCTTGTGGATGGCGTAGGGCCGGTAGAAGGACTCCCAGAGGGCGGCGCGGCGGCCCCGGGGGCGCGTGCGCAGCTCGCCCATGGGGGCGCGGATGAAGAAGGAGGAGACGAACAGGTAGGTGGCGCTGATGGTCAGGAAGACCAGCAGGGCCATCACCAGGGGGCCGGGCAGCCAGGCCACGTGGGCGCGGTCCAGGAACTCCGCGAAGTCCTCTGGCGGCTTCGGGTGGCTGTAGACCTTCACGAACCACGTCACCATCAGGACCATGAGGATGGGGCCGTAGGCGCGGTTGAGCCGCGTGGAGATGGCGGAGAAGAGCGAGAGCTGGATTTGCGGTCGGGACATCTCCAGCGCCAGCTCCCGCATGGCATCCGGGTCCAGGGGCTCGCGCCGGAGCATGGGGGCCCACCAGCCGTCTTCCAGCAGCCGGACGCGGCGGTTCCACAAGTCGTAGTAGCGGTAGCGCCGCGCCTCGATGAGGAGGAACGACACCACCATCCAGATGCCCACCAGGAAGGTGACGTGCGAGCTCTGGGGGGTGGCGAAGCCGAAGGAGATGACCGCCGCGGTGGTGGTCAGCGCCCAGTTGGTGGTGGTGTCCAGGCGCGTGCGCCACGTATCGGAGCGGCTGAGCTCGCCACGGAAGAGCTGCGCCATGGCCTGCTGCGACAGCCAGGGCGGCTCCAGCAGGTCGTTCTTGTTGCGCTCGTTGCTTGCCATCCGTCCATGCAAGGTGGGCCGGCGCACTATCTGATGCAACGTTCGCATTGATTAATGCTCGAGGCCGTGGGCGGCGAGCAGCCAGGCAGGCGCAGGGTGGCCATGGCGAGCGGGCGTGCACACCTTTCCGGCTTGAAAGTGTCCGCCGTCAATCCCATCCAGGCGCTCTCGGAGCTCCTCCAGGAAGAGCGCGAGCGCGTGGCTCGCTTGTGGGCGAAGCGCCTGCGCACCGAGACGTATGAGGTGGACATCCCGGGCCGCGACTTGCGCGCTCCGCTGCGGCAGCTGCTGGACGAGCTGGTCCGGCTGCTGAGGGACAGGGGGGACGACGCGGTGCGGCTGTGGTCGGAGGTGGTGCGCTCGCACGGCGCCTACCGCTACAGCCAGAACTTCGAGCCCGAGGACCTGACGCGCGAGTTCAAGTCCCTGGAGGCGGTGCTGCTGCACGTGTACGGGCGCCGCAACGGGGGACAGATAGAGCCCGAGGTGGCGGAGCTCATCTCCGAGCTGGTGTGGGAGGCGGACGCGTCCGCGCAGGCCTCCTATGCGCGGGTGCTGAAGACGGAGGAGGTGCGCTTCCGCGAAGCGGCGGTGATGGAGTCGGTGCTCAATCAGGTGGACGTGGGCATCCTGCTCGCGGAGGTGGACGGCACCGTGTCGTTCGCCACGCCGCCGGTGAGCCGGCTGATGGGGCTGCCCATGCGCGCGGTGGTGGGGGCGCGGGCGGCCAACACGCTCAGCCCCGTGCTGTCGCAGGTGAACGCGCGCCACCTGACGGGAGAGCCGTTCAAGGTGGCGGACATGCCCTTCCTGCGCGCACTCAAGGAGAAGGGGGCGGTGCGCGGGGTGATGATGGTGGTGGAGCGCCCCATCGGCGGCGAGGCCACGCTGGAGCTGAGCGCCACGCCCGTGTGGGAGGAGGAGGGCGAGCTGGCCGGCGCCATCCAGACGTTCACCGACCGCACCGAGGCGGTGAACAAGACGAAGGCGCTGCAGAGCGCGCACGGCGAGCTGCGGCGGCTGCAGGGGCGGCTGTTGCAGCGCACCCGCCAGCAGGCGCTGGGGCAGCTGGCCAGCGGCGCGGCGCATGCGCTCAACAACTTCCTCAACGTGCTGCGGCTGCGCATCACCCTCTTGCAACGCGAGTTCAAGGCCGAGCACCTGGAGTCGCTCGACAAGACGGTGGGGCAGATTGGCGAGCTGGTGGCGCGGCTGCAGGAGTTCAACGTGCAGCGCACCCAGGAGCAGCCCACGGACGTGCCCGTGGACCAGACGGTGCGCGAGGCGCTGGAGCTGGCGCGCGGCGAGCTGGAGCAGCGCGAGCACCCGGTCCATGTGGACCTGGACCTCGGGAGCCCGGGGCAGGTGCGGGCGGACGCGGGCTTCTTCCGCGAGCTCATCGTGAACCTGCTGCTGTCGGCGAGAGACCGCATGGAGGGCGGCGGCCGGCTGCGCGTCACCACCCGCGCGAGTGGCGAGCCGTGGCTGACGCTGCGAATCGAGGACGAGGGCCCGCCGTACGCGGTGGAGGAGCTGACGCAGCTGTTCGACCCGCTGCGGCGGGACGCGGGGGCGCCGCAGCTCTCGCTGTACCTGGCCGTGGCGCGCGCGCAGGTGCAGCGCTGGGGTGGCGAGCTGACAGCGGAGAACAGCAGCACGGGGGCGGGGGCGGCCTTCGTGGTGCGGCTGCCGCGCGTGCATGCCGCGGTCGCCGAGGCGCCCCGCACGGAGGCGTCGCGCGCGGAGGTGACTCGGCCGGAGGCGCCCCGGCGCTTCCAGCAGACGCGCCGCGTGCTGGTGGTGGACGACGACCTGGACAACGCGAGGATGATGGCCGAGGTGCTGGGCGAGGAGGGCTACGAGGTGCAGGTGGCCAACAGCCCGGAGGTGGCGCTGGGGATATGGGACCGGCGCCGCTTCGACGCCGCGCTGCTGGATGCCGTCATGCCGGAGATGAGCGGCTGGGAGCTGGCGCGCGTGCTGCGCGAGAAGACGCCCCAGGCCTTGCTGGCCATCGTCACCGGCATGGATGTGCGTGGGCAGAACCGCGCGAACCTGGCGCTGGTGGACGCGGTGTTCCGCAAGCCCATCGACGTGGGCGCGCTGGACGACTTCCTCGGACAGTCGGATGGGGGCGCGGGCGAGGGTGGAGCCACCGGAGAAACGGGCCCGGGGGCGGACGCGGACCCCGCGGGGACTCAGCACTGAGGTTCGCCTCACTCCCGCAGTCGCGAGCGGGCGCCGGGCGACAGCCGGAGGAGCTCGGGCGGGGACTTGAGGCGGCGCCGCAGCGTTGGCTCGACGCGCTCGCTCCAGTCCGGGGAGACGGTGAGCCGTGACAGGCGCTCCTGGAGGGCCTCCGGGCCGGGCGCGGCTGAGAGCCAGACGAAGACGTGCTCGCCTTCCCGGACGGGCAGCCTGGCGAAGGTGTTGGGGCTGTACTCCGTCTGGAAGTACCCCGAGACGAGAAGGCCGGCGGCCTCCAGCGCGGGCTTCACGTCCTGCTCGAAGAAGCGCACGAAGGCTTCATCCACCGGGGCCTCGAGGGAATACACCGTGGCGATGACGACGCTCCTGGGGAGGGCGGTGGCTCCCACCGGGGGACGCGCGGCGAGGTGCCGTCCGAAGTCGGAGTCGGAGCGGCAGGGCTTGAGCAGCAGCACGTTGGACGCGTCAATCATGGTGCCATTCGCCGTCTCGCGGTTCGCCTTCCAGATGGGGCCTCCGTAGAAGTCGGTGAGTCCCTGGTGCCGCGAGCCCATGTCGGAGAAGCCGCGGAGCCAGACGAAGCGGTCCGGCCGGTCGAGGTCCCGGAACTGACCTGGGATGGGCATGCCGACGGCCTCCTGGCCTTCGATGAACTCGCGCTCGAAGAGGTCCACCAGCGTGTCTCGCTGGCCGGGCTTCAGCGTGTACTGCCGGAGCTCGATGATGGGGCAGCAGGACTCGGTGGGGTTCGTGGGCATGGGAGGTGTCCCCGCGCAGGCCAGGGTGAGCAGCAGGAGTGCGTGTGCGAAGTTCGGGGGCCGTGGCATGTCGTTCCTCGTCGGGGCTGGCGCGCAATCTCCCTTCTGGAGTGGTCACCCTCAATGACCGCTTTGGCCGGTTCTTCCATGACCACTATCCTGGGGGTATGAAGAAGGCTCCGACGGGCATCCTGCCCATCCTCTCGGTGGACCGCCGCTCGCCCCTGCCGCTGTACCGGCAGATCTACGAGGGCTATCGCGAGGCCATCGTCGACCGCCGGCTGCGCGCGGGAGAGCGGCTGCCGTCGACACGGAGCCTGGCCACGGAGCTGGGCATCTCCCGCATCCCCATCCTGGGTGCGTTCGAGCAGCTCCTGGCCGAGGGCTACTTCGAGAGCCGCGTGGGCGCGGGGACCTTCGTGGCCCACTCGCTCCCCGACGAGGCGCCCCTGCCCGACGCGCGCTCCACCTCGCGGAGCACCGCAGGTCGACCCGGTCGGCGCGTCCTCTCCGAGGCGAGTGCCGTCCTCGGAGACGGAATCACGCCCGAGCCGTGGCACGGAGGCTGGGGCGCGTTCCGCGTGAGTCAGCCCGCGGTGGACCACTTCCCCTTCCAGGTCTGGTCGGCGCTGCTGGCGCGGCACTCGCGAAACCCCACCCGGAGCCTGCTCACCTACGGCGACCCCATGGGCCACCGGCCTTTTCGCGAGGCGCTCGCCGCGTACCTGCGCACGTCGCGCGCTGTGCGGTGCGAGGCGGAGCAGATCATGGTGGTGAGCGGCTCGCAGCAGGCGCTGGAGCTGTCGGCCCGCGTGTTGTTGGACTCGCGCAGCCCGGTCTGGGTGGAAGAGCCGGGCTACGCCGGGGCGAAGGATGTGCTCACCCTGGCGGGCGCCCGGATGGTGCCCGTCCCGGTCGACGACGAGGGGCTGGATGTGAGCGCGGGCATCGAGCGCTGCCCGAATGCGCGGGCCGTGTACGTCACGCCGTCGCACCAGTATCCGCTCGGGGGCACGCTGAGCGCGTCGCGTCGGCTTCAGCTCCTCGACTGGGCTCAGCGGAGCGGGGCGTGGATTCTCGAGGACGACTACGACAGCGAGTACCGCTACGAGAGCCTTCCCGTGTCGGCGCTGCAGGGGCTGGATAGGGACTCGCGCGTCATCTACATCGGGACGTTCAGCAAGGTGCTCTTTCCCGCGCTGCGCATCGGCTACATGGTGCTGCCGGCGGACCTCGTGCCGCGCTTCGTCCGGGTGCGCGACGCGATGGACATCTTCCCGCCGACGCTCTTCCAGGCGGCGCTGACGGACTTCCTCACCGAGGGACACTTCGCGCGCCACCTGCGGAAGATGCGGCAGCTCTATCGCGAGCGGCGGACGACGCTCGTGGAGTCTCTCTCGAAGGAGCTGGGCGACACGGTGCGGGTGCTCGGTGCGCAGGCGGGAATGCACCTGGTGGCGGAGCTGCCGAAGCGGCTCAGGGACAGGCCGCTTTCAGAGCGCGCCGCGAAGGAGGGCATCTGGGCCATGCCGCTGTCCGCCTGCTACCTGGAGGAGGCGTCACGACAGGGACTCGTCCTGGGGTACGGAGGGACGGAGGCCGCGCGCATCCCGGAAGCGGTGAGACGGCTTCGCAAGGCCTTCCGCACGGGGTGACCTGGGAGCGCGTAGCGCAGCGGGCCGGGGCACCTGTGCGGCAACACGCATTTCCCCGCCCTGTCACAAGGGTGTCACAAGGAGCGAATAGACTGTGCGGCGTGGGAGGTGACCATGACGTGGGTGCTCCAAGCGGCAGTCGTGCTGGCAGTCCCGTTGACTCTCCTCGGCGCCGTCAGGACAGGCGTCTACCTTCACCGGAAGGCCCAGGAGAGCAGGCGGGCCTCCGCGGCAACGGCCATCGACCTCCAGCTCAGCAGCATGCCCGGCATCAGCGAGTTCAAGGGCTGGTGGGGGGACCAGGTCGACGGCTTCAGGGACTGGTTGGCGGACCAGGTTGACGGAACGTCGAGCGGCGACAGCTCCTCGAGCGGTGAGGCTTCATTCGACGGGCATGGAGACGCGTCCGCTACGGGCACTGACTGAGCGCCAGCGCCCCGGCGCTGACAGCGGGATTTGGGCCCGCCGGGATGGGGCACTAGATTCGCGCGGGTGAGCTCCCCCCATGAACTGGAGCGCGTCCGCCGGAAGGTGGAGGCGGGAGATGTCCTCGGCGACGCGGAGCTGGAATTGCTGCGCGCGGAGGCCCGGCGGACTCCGGGCCCCTCGCCGAGGCTGGCGGTGGCCCATGCGCTCATCAACGCGGGCGCCGAGCGCGAGGCCCTGCCGCTGCTGGAGACGCTCCGCCGCGACTTCCCCCGGGACGTGCCGGTGCGCCTGGGGCTGGCGCGCGCGCTCCTCGGCCTGGAGCGCCACGGCGACGCGGAGGCGCTGCTGCGCGAGGTGCAGGCGCAGGAGCCAAGCGACCCGGAGGTCCTCAAGGTGCTCGCGGTGCTGGGCCTGCGGCGCGGCGAAGCCGACAAGGCCCGCGCGTATATAAAGGAGGCGCTCTCCAGGGACCCCTTCGACGACGAGGCGCGGCTGCTGAAGGAGGAGCTGGAGTCCGCCGACCTCCCACCTCCGCCTACTCCCCAGGAGCAGGTGCTGCGCCCGGAGTTCACCGCCGCGCTGGCGGCGGCGCTGGGCCGGGCCCGGGTCGCCTTCCGGCGGCAGGGGAAGGACCTGCTGGTGAAGCTCGCCTCGGGCGGGGTGGGGCGCGTGGACGTGGGCTCGCTGTACGCGGCGTGGTGTGAGGTCTCGGGCACGGAGGGCCTCACCGCGTACGTGGACGCGTTGGCGGCACGGCTGGGAGGACTGTCCTCGGGCCTGAGCGCGGAGGGCGCGGCGCTGGAGTCACGGCTGCGCCCGGTGCTGCGGCCCGCGGGCTTTGTCGCCCGGGCGGTGGGCGCGCTGCACCGTCCAGGCCCCGCGGGCCTGGAGGTCTTCTACGTGCTGGAGGACGCAGACTTCGTGCGCTACCTGCCGGAGTCCGCACTGGCTCCCGCCGGGCTGTCCGCGGAGGCGGTGGACGCGGCGGCGTGGCGCAACCTGGAGGCGGGCCCCACGCTGGTGCGGCCTGTCGTCATCGACCAGGGGGAGGTCCGGCTGGCGGAGACCTTCTCCGGACTGTGGGCGGTGGCGGAGGGCGACGGCCACGACGGAGCGCGCCTGCTCACCGCGTCGCAGCGGCGCCGGTTGGTGGAGGAAGCGGGCGATGCGCCGCTGTGTGTGGCGCTGGGCCGGAGGGAGCTGGCGCTCGTGTGCCGCGAGTCGGACGCGGCCGCGCGCGAGGCGCTGGAGCGGCTGGTGCCCGCGCTGGATGGGATTCCCGGCGTCTTCCGCCTCACCGCCGAGGGCCTCTCCGTCGCGTGAGGCGCGGCGTCAGCCCGCGGTGGCCGTGGGCAGGGTGTCCACGAAGAGCACCTCGCGGTAGCCGAGGGTGAGCAGCAGGCCCCGCAGCGAGCGCTCCGCGGAGTCCCGGGCGCGCTTGCGGAGGCGTGAATCCGCGCGCACCTCCTGTTCGAAGGCGAGGCGGGCCTTCTCCAGCAACTGCGCCGTCTGCGCGCTGTCCAGGTTGGAGTCGATGACCTCCGTCTCGCCGGGGCGCAGCTCCACCTTCACCTCCAGCGGCGGCAGCACCACGTACACGCGGGTGCCGGCCACCTGGAGGTGGGACGCGTCGAAGCGCTGGAAGTCGAAGCCCAGGTGCGCGTCCGCGAAGACGATGGCGCGGCCATGCGGGTTCTCGATGGCGTGCCGTGCCCAGATGAGCACGTCCTTCCACAGCACGTCGGTGGCCTGCGGCTCGGGCGTGAAGGCCACCTTCTTGTAGAGGGCGACGTCGAGCGTCTCCAGCCGGGCCACGTCGCGCATCTGCTGCACCACGGCCGGCGTGTCCGGCAGCAGGGTGGGCGGCGGGCGGAGGAGCAGCCAGGCGCCCAGTGCTCCGAGCGCGGCACCCAGGATGACGGTGAGGACTCGTGACAGGTGCGCCATGGGGGCAGTGTACCTCCTTCCCTGGAGCGGGAGTCTGGGGCACGGTGCGCGGGTGTGCGCGGCGTGTGTCGTGGAGGAAGCAGTGTGGAGCTGACGGACGACGAGGTCGAAGCGCTGGGGACGCGGGGATATTTCCTCCGCGCCGCGTTCCTGGGCGAGGCGCGGGCGCGCGCGGTGCGGGACGAGGCCCTGGCGCGCGTGGACGCCGGAGGGCTGAGGCCCGCGGGCATCCGGCGCGGCGCGGACCACGCCCGGGACACGACGGTGCGTGGAGACCTCATCGACTGGGTGCGGCCGGAGCCGGGCACACCGCTGGGCGCGCTGTGGGACGCCTTCCGCGAGCTGGGCGAGGCGCTGTCCTCGGGCGCGTACCTGGGGCTGGGGCGCTTCGATTTGCAGCTCGCCTGCTACCCGGGCGGAGGAGCCCACTACGCTCGCCACCGCGACGCCTTCCCCGGGCAGTCCAACCGACGGGTCACGGCCATCTGGTACGCCAACGCCGGCTGGGCATCGGCGCACGGGGGCGTGCTGCGGCTGTACCCCGAGGATACTGCGCCCGTGGACGTGGAGCCGTCGCTGGACCGGCTGGTGGTGTTCCTCAGCGAGCAGGTCGAGCACGAGGTGCTGCCCGCCTTCGCCCCACGCCTTGCGCTCACCGCCTGGTACTACGGACGGGACGCGGGCTGACGCCAGCTCACATCGCGGGCGCCAGCAGGACGACGGAGTAGCCCACGGACGTCTTGTTGCCGGGGTTCTCGTACGAGTGCTTCTGGTCGCCCCGGAAGACGACGACGTCGCCGGGCTGGAGGTGGAAGCGCTCGCCGCTGGCGATGAGCAGCAGCTCGCCGGACTCGCAGGCGAGGTACTCGCGGGTGCCGGGCGTGTGGGGCACGCCGGTGATGCGCACCTGGGGCGGCAGCTCCATCCGGTCGAACTCCATGCCGGGCAGCGGGTCGGGCAGCAGCTTGCGCAGCAGGCCCGCGCCGCGCATTCGGACGGGGAGGCTGGCGCGAGGGTAGTGGCGGGCGCTCGCCCGGGGCTTCGCGATGAGCTCCTCCAGCGACACCTGCAGTGCCCCGGCCACGCGGTGCAGCACGGACAGCGTGGGGTTGGCCGCGCCCGACTCGAGGTTGGCCCACGTGGCGCGAGGCACGCCCGCCAGCTTCGCGAGCTGGGCCTGCGTGGCCCCGCGCGTCTCGCGCAGCGTCCGGATGTTGCGCGCCAGCCTGTCCGGCAGGTCTTCGTCGCTCATGGGATTGGCAATCTGCCAAGGCATTGGCGCCCGTGCCAATCCCTAATCGCGAGGCGTGTATCCCTCCTGGCAAGGAGAACACACGCATGAAGCTATTGGGAAAGGCCGTCCTGGTGACGGGAGCGAGCCGGGGACTGGGGCAGGCGCTGATGGCGACCTTCGCCCGCCGGGGAGCCCGGGTGGTGGGCGTGGCGCGGCACGCCGGGGAGATGGAGGCCGCCGCCGCGGCCCTGCGCGCGGAAGGGCTGGAGGCCCACGCGCTGGCGTACGACGTGGGGGACAAGGAGGCCATCTATCCGCTGGTGGGCGCGGCCACCGCGCTGGTGGGCCCCATCGACGTGCTGGTGAACAACGCGAGCACGCTGGGGCCCACGCCGCTGCCGCTGCTCCTGGACACCGCGTGCGAGGACCTGCAGCGGGTGCTGGAGGTCAACGTGGTGGGCCCCTTCCGGCTCACCAAGGCGGTGGCGGGCAGCATGGCGGTGCGAGGGCAGGGCCTCGTGCTGAGCATCTCCTCGGACGCGGCGGTGTCCGCGTACCCGCGCTGGGGTGCGTACAGCGTGTCCAAGGCGGCGCTGGAGCACCTGTCGCGCATCTGGGCCGCCGAACTGGAGGGCACCGGCGTGGCCTTCCTCAACGTGGATCCGGGGGAGATGGACACGCGGATGTACCGCGACGCGGTGCCGGACGCGGACTACTCGAAGCTGGGCAGGCCGGAGGCGGTGGCGGCGCGCCTCGTCGCGCTGGTGGAGGGGCGGGTGGAGTCACTGCCCTCGGGCACCCGCCTGGAGGCCTCGAAGCTGGAGGCCGCATGAAGCCCGCGACCTGGCCCAATGAGCACCCGGAGACGGGACGCCTGCTGCACGTGGAGCCTCGCGCGGGCCGCTTCTCCGACGCGCGGGTGGCGGACCTGCCCTCGCTGCTGCGCGCCGGAGACCTGCTGGTGGTGAATGACGCCGCCACGCTGCCCGCCTCGCTGCCCGGCCGCACCGAGTCTGGGGAGCGCATCGAACTGCGGCTGATGTCGCGAGAGCCGGACGACACCTGGACGGCGGTGCTCTTCGGCGCGGGAGACTGGCGCAAGCGCACCGAGGACCGGCCTCCTCCGCCACCGCTGCCGCCCGGCGCGAGCCTCGTCGTCGGCGGGCTGAAGGCGCGCGTGGTGGAGGTGCTGCCCCCGTCACCCCGGCTGCTGCGGGTGGCCTTCGAGACCCGGGGTGCCGCGCTGTGGGCCGCGCTGTACCGGGGCGGCCGGCCGGTGCAGTACGCGTACACGGGGGGCCCGCTGGCGCTGTGGCACGTGCAGACGGTGTATGGCGCGCGTCCGTGGGCCGTGGAGGCTCCGTCCGCGGGCCTGCCCCTCACCTGGAGCCTGCTGCTGGCCCTGCGGCGCCGGGGCGTGCGGCTGGCGTCCCTCACCCACGCGGCGGGGCTGTCCTCCACGGGGGACGACGCGCTGGACGCGGCGCTGCCCCGGCCCGAGCGCTCGGACATTCCCGCCGCCACGGTGGAGGCGGTGATGGCCACGCGTGCGGCGGGCGGGCGCGTGGTGGCGGTGGGGACCACGGTGGTGCGGGCCCTGGAGGGCCGCACGGCGCGGTACGGAGGGACGCTGGTGGCGGGCGAGGAGGTGACGGACCTGCTGCTGGGGCCGGGCTACGTCCCGCGCGTGGTGCACGGGCTGCTCACCGGGGTGCACGAGCCGGGGAGCAGCCACCACGCGCTCCTGCAGTCCTTCGCGCCGCTGCCGCTGCTGAAGCAGGCGGCCGCCCACGCCGAGGCGAGCGGCTACCTGGGGCACGAGTTCGGGGACTCGTGCCTCCTGTTGGATGCGTGAGGAAGCCTCGTCACTGAAGCTGGCCGGGCTCCAGCTCCACCTTCACCCAGCCCGGCTTGCGCAGGTCGAAGTTGCGGTAGGCGTCGATGGCGCTGCCCATGGGCTCCACGTGCGACAGGATGGCCGTGGGGTCCACCACGCCGGTGCGCACCAGCTCCAGCAGCTTGGGGATGTACTTGCGGTGGTTGCAGTTGCCCATCCTCAGCGTGAGGTTCTTGTTCATCGCCATGCCGATGGGGAACGTGCGCACCTGTTGCGGGTAGACGCCGATGATGGACAGCGTGCCCGCCTTGGCCAGCGCGTCCACCGCCCACAGCAGCGCCTGCGCGGGGGCATCGCCCGGCACCCAGTTGTTGCCGTCCGGGTTCGTCTTGGGGGCGGCCTCCTTTACCTCGCGCTTGAACTCGGCCTTCTCGGCCTTGGCGGCCTTCTCCGCCGGGCCATGGTGGGCATGCATGGAGTCCACGCCCACCGCGTCGATGGCCCGGTCCACGCCGATGCCGTTGGTGAGGCGCTTGAGCGTCTCGACAGGGTCTTCCTGGTCGAAGTTGATGACCTCGGCGCCCTGGGCCCGCGCCAGCTCCAGCCGGTCCTCGTGGCAGTCGATGGCGAAGACGCGCCCGGCGCCCAGCAGCTTCGCGCTGACGATGGCGAACAGGCCCACCGGCCCGCAGCCGAACACCGCCACGGTGTCGCCGTTCTTGATTTCCGCCAGCTCGGCGCCGAAGTAGCCCGTGGGGAAGATGTCGGAGACGAGGATGGCCTGCTCGTCGGTGACGCCCTCGGGGACCTTCACCATGCCCACGTGCGCGAAGGGCACCCGCACCTTCTCGGCCTGCATGCCGTGGAACGGCCCCGTCGTCGCCGGGCCGCCGAAGAAGGCCGTGCCCGCGGCGGGCCCGTTGGGGTTCGCGTCGTTGCACTGGGAGTGGTAGCCCGAGCGGCAGTAGACGCAGTTGCCACAGGCGATGGTGGAGCAGATGACCACGCGGTCACCGACGCTGAAGTTGCGCACGTCGTCGCCGACCGACTCGACGTAGCCCACGCCCTCGTGGCCGAGGATGGTGCCCGGCTTCATGCCCGGCATGGTGCCGCGAATCATGTGCAGGTCCGTGCCACAGATGGCGCTCGCGCTCAGCTTGACGACGGCGTCCGTCGGCTTCTCGATGTTCGGCTCCTCCACCTCGTCGAGCCGGATGTCCCCAATCCCATGGAAAACGACAGCCTTCATCGCGCGCGCTCCTGCCCCCCGCGGGGCCCTGGTCCCAAAGCGGACGGGCCCGCCGGAAGGCGGCCCCGTGCGCTTGGAGGCTGGCCATGGCCCTGGGTGGGGGCAAAGCGCGCGCCGCTTCCTCTTCCGGACAGCAGGCGGCGGAGCGGGCGCTAGCGGCTGGAGCCCTGGTGGACGTGGAACGACAGCCGCTTGCCGAAGACGCGGCGGAAGTTCATCACCTCGTGCTCCACGTTCCACAGCTCCAGGTCCACGGGCTGGCGCGCGTGCAGGTGCAGGGCGATGCCCTCGCGGCCGTTGGAGACCTTGAAGTCCTTGATGGGCTGGTGGTGGCTGAGGTCCAGCGAGTTGGCCACGCGCAGCAGGGTGGCCAGCTTGCGCACGGTGCGGGCCTCGGTGGGGTTGAGGCCATCCATGCCCGAGTGGGTCAGCTCCGGCGGGCTGCGCCGGTGGTAGCGGGCGATGCGGGCCACCAGCTCGCGCTCCCGGTCGGCGAGGCCGGGGAGGTCCGCGTTCCGGATGAGGTAGTAGGTGTGCTTGTGGTGGCGCTCGTAGCTGACGGCGTGGCCGACGTCGTGCAGCAGCGCGGCGACCTCCAGGTAGGGGCGCACCGACAGCGGGAGCTGGTGGAGCGAGGCCAGGCTGTCGAAGAGGCTGAGGGAGAGGCGGGTGACCTGGCGCGCGTGCTTCTCGTCGAAGAAGAAGCGCTGGCCCATGGCGACGGCGGCATCCGCGAGGCTGTGGTCCTCGCGCTCCGTGTCCTGGCGGTAGAGCAGGTCCACGAGGATGCCGTCGCGCAGGCCGCGGTTGACGGCGCTGACGGACTCCACGCCCAGGTGCCGGGCCACGGCCTCCAGGATGACGGCGCCGGAGACGATGATGTCCGCACGGCGCGGGTCAAAGCGCTTGCGGCGGCGCTCGGGAGGCATCTCCGCGAGCGTGTCCACCGTCTGGGTGAGCTGGCGCACGGTGGCGTTGCCGCTGCTCTCGCTGGCGGCGAAGGACACCACGGCGTTGATGGTGCCGGAGGAGCCGAGCGCGATGCGGGGCACGTTGGTCAGCTTCTCGGGCAGTATCTTGCGCAGCGCCTCGTAGACGAAGCTGCGCATGAGGCGGAGCTGCTTGGGCGTCACCGTGCGGGAGGCGTCGAAGACCTCGGTGAGGCGCACGGAGCCGAGCGCGAGGCTCCACAGGTTGTCGGGCTTCTCGCCCACGGCGGTGGCGATTTCGGTGCTACCGCCGCCGATGTCGATGAGGAGCGAGCGGGAGCCGGGCGGCTTGCGGTGGAGCACGCCGAGGCAGATGAGACGGGCTTCCTCCTTGCCGCTGACGACTTCCAGGTTGAGGCCGGCCTCCTCGCGCACGCGGCGGACGATGTCGCTGCTGTTGCGCGCCTCGCGCAAGGCGCTGGTGGCCACGGCGCGCACGTGGGCCTTGTGGCGGCGGCAGAGGGCGGCGTAGCGGCGCAGGGTGGACAGGAGCCGCTCGGCGGTCTCCTCCGGCATGGCGCCGGTGGCGAAGACGCCCTCGCCGGGGCGGATGGGGTCTCGCTCCTGGTGCAGCGTCTCGAGCGAGCCATCGGTGTCCGGGCGGGCCAGCTCCAGGCGCACGGCATTGGTGCCCACGTCGATGGCGGCGAGAACGGGCTGGAGGGGGGCAGTGGGCATGGCGTGCACCGAGTGTAGGGCGCGACGCCACGTGACGCAGCGGGAACCGACAGGGCTGTCAGACAGGAGGAACTCGTGTGACAGCCGTGTAGCGAGGAGAGGCTCAGTCGAGGAAGCGGCGCTCCCAGCGGCGGGCGTCGTCCGGATTCATGCCGAGGACATATTCCCCTTCACCCCAGAGGGTCCACGGCTCCAGCACGCGGGCCAGCTCACGGTAGGCGGGAAGGTCCTTGCCCTGCTCGGTGTCACCGGCCTCCGGCCAGGGGCCGAGGGTGACGACGGCGCGGTCTCCTTCCAGCTCCTGCACGGTGGTTCCGGGCGTGTGGAGGCGGGAGCGCAGGCCGGAGACTCCGCCCAGTTCGCCGAGCACGGGCTGGCCGAGAAAGGTCAGCCAGGAGGGGCTTCGGACGCGAGTGCCGATGCGCATGGAAGTGATGCTCGGAAGGAGCACATCCATCCCCGGGTAGCGGAAGCAGTACTGGCGGACCTCACGTGCCACGCCTGCCAGGTCCAACTGGCAGTTGAAGGCGAGGCCCGCGTTGCCAGAGTTGAAGGGAAGAGGTGCGGCAAGTTCGAGCAGGAACTCGCGCACCACCTGTGGCCCCTGCTCCAGGAATTCGGTCGGCAGCCAGAAAGAGACCACGCACGTTTCTTCAGGGGTGTGCGCCAGTGATGGGAGCTTGAGCTCCCGGCCCAGATACTCAATCCGGAAACGGGCTTCACTGCCGGAGTCAGCGGTCAAATAGAGCGAGCCCCAGGGCTCTTCCACCATGTTGCGGTAGGTGTACTCCCAGCCACTCGCATCAAGACGTTGCCACTCCGCGTCCGCGTCCGCATACCAGCTCAGCGCATGCGCACCGACGGCACGGCGGTATGTATCGAGGGAACGCAGTACGCCGGGGGCGGCTTCTGAATGGGGGCGTCGCATGTGGAAACAGGCGCAGAGCCC
This sequence comes from Pyxidicoccus trucidator, assembly GCF_010894435.1. NCBI lineage: Bacteria > Pseudomonadati > Myxococcota > Myxococcia > Myxococcales > Myxococcaceae > Pyxidicoccus > Pyxidicoccus trucidator. The sequence goes on from NZ_JAAIXZ010000008.1 coordinate 395,766, forward strand.
TTCTCGAATCAAGACATGCCCATTCTTCGCGAGGACACGGATTCTCGGATGATGCTCGCTCATGGCATGACTCCCAGCCTGGGAACGACACGAAAGACGCCTTCCTGCGGATTCAATGCCTCCCTATACACGTCGTTCTGCCATTTCCCATCGTGCACATTGCCCCGGGGATACCGACGCCAGGGCGGGGCGTCATCGATACTCACGCAAGGAAACTTGAAGTCGTAGACAGCAAGCGTTCGGCCTGGGTCGTCCGTGTGGATGACGATGTCGGGCACGATGGACCCCTTCAGTTCCTCACTGGGGCCGTGCTGCAACAGGGACTGCTCCTTTTCGCGGCTCCTACCTTGTGCATCTCCGTGCCGAGCTTCATGGCAAAGGTCACAGGCTTGCCCTGAGCATCATTTCCCACCACGGTCCTGCACTGCTCCGGAGTGGGACGCTTCCCGTCGAATAGCTCCAAGAGCACCGCCGAGCGCGCCACGTCGGCGCACTCCGCCAGCGCCCGTTCGAGAAGGTTCTGCTGTTCCTTCGTCAGCACCCGCAGTACCGCACTGCCTGTGGTGCCCACCGAAGCCAACACCCGCGCGCCCTGCGCCCCCGGCACGAGCGCCTCTACCCCCGTCTGGGCACATCGCGCCGGATTCACCCGACAGCCCGCCGTCAGCGAGTCCAGCCGGTATCCATCCGCTCGCCCACGCTCCGGCGTCCCCGCGCATCCCACGAGCGCGGCACAAACCACCACCCACAAGGCTCGCATGTCCCCTCCAGAGAGAGGACGCTACGAACCCGACCCGCCCCTCCAGAATGAGGGGAACCCACAGGCCCGCGGTGTCACCGCTTCCGACGCCGACCGATGAAGCTGGCGAACCGCTCAGCGAACCGCGCCACGGCCAGCCCCACGACATCCAGCAGCCACCGCTGCAACCCCGAGCGCCCGCACTGCTCCAGGAACACGCGCCGCGACACCGCCATGTGCTTCTCCAGCCACAGCGCCGCCTCCGCCGAGACGCGCGGCTCCTCCACCTCCACCAGCGTCTCCAGATTGACGAGCGACAGCGGGTCCAGGTTGAAGCTGCCCACGAGCAGCTTCTTCCCGTCCATCACCGCTGCCTTCGCGTGCAGCGTGGACGCCGTCCACTCGTAGATGCCCACGCCCGCGCGCAGGAAGTCGCGGTACAGCCGCATCGTCGCCGCGCGCGCGAACACCACGTCGCTGCGCCCGGCCAGCAGCAGCGACACCTTCACCCCGCGCCGTGCCGCGCGCTTCAGCGCCCGCACGAAGCTCATGTCCGGAAGGAAGTACGCGTGCGCCAGCACCACCTCGTGCCGCGCGCCATCAATCGCCTTCAGGTACCGCTTGCGCAGCCGGTGTCCTCCGCCGAAGCCCGACAGGAACAGGCTCACCGGGCCCGACGTCAGCGAGGACGCTCCCGCGTGCAGCTTCGCCCCGAGCTGCCGGCAGATGTCGCCCCGCAGCTCCACCGCCAGGTCCGCCCAGCCCGGCTCGTCGCCGTGCGCCGCGTACTCGTCCCCGATGTTGATGCCACCCAGGAACGCCACCGCGTCATCCACCAGGAGAATCTTGCGGTGGTTGCGCCACGAGCGGCCGGTGAACAGCGACGTGAGCGGGTTGTACACGCGCACCTTCGCGCCCGCGGCCTGGAGCGTCTCCGTGAGGTGGCTGCTGGCCTTGATGCTGCCCCAGCCGTCCACCACCACCTTCACCGTCACACCCCGCCGCGCCGCCGCGATGAGGGCCTCGACGAAGCGCGCACCCACGCCCTCGCGCTCGAAGGTGTACACCTCCAGGTGCACCCGGTGCTTCGCGGAGGCGATGGCCTCCAGCATCCGCGGGTACGCCGCCGTCCCGCCGTCCAGCAGGGTGATGCGCTCCGCACCGTCCTCTGCGACAGGGATGGGGGCGGGGAACGGGACGGACAGCGGGGACAGGGCGGCTTCGGTGCTCATGGACGTCCCACCCTACCGCTCCCGGTGCGGAAGCGGCACGGCCTCCGGGTGACACCGACGCTGTCCCACCTGCGACGACGTCAGTCGTCGTGCTTGCGAGCGCCCTTGCCCTTGCCCTTGTGACGGCACTCGTCGCCATCCCAGTACTGGCTCGGGTGGCACTGCTTGCTGCTGACCTTGGACTTCTTCGACTTGGACGGAGAGGACTGCGCTTCCTTGAGGCCGCGGTGGTAGATGCAACCCTGGAGCGAGACCAGGGCAAGGACGGGGACGAGGAGGCGAAGGGTCTTCATGGGGGAACGCAGGGTAGCGGACTCCACCGTGGAGTCATCTCCCCCCGGACCCGCTCGCCCGGCTGGTGGCCACACCGCCCATCGACGCTGCGCGCGTGCTCCGCTACCCTCCGGCCCGTGCCCCCCGCAGAGAAATCCGTCCGTCATCGGAAGATTGGTGCCTACCGCGTCCTCGGAGAGCTGGGACGCGGCGGCATGGCCGTCGTGTACCGCGGCCTCCATGAGATGGTGCAGCGCGAAGTGGCCATCAAGGAGCTGCTCCCGGAAGGAAAGCGCGACAAGGAGACGCTGTCGCGCTTCCGCCGCGAGTCGCTCGCGCTGGCCGCCTTCCGCCACCAGAACATCGTCACGCTCTACGATTTGGTGGAGAAGAACGACAGCCTCTTCATGATTCTGGAGCTGGTGGATGGGCCCACCCTCCACACGCTCATCCGCGAGGGGCCGCTGCCTCCGGACGTCACCGGAGTCATCGCCGCGCGCATCGCCAGCGCGCTGGACCACGCGCACTTCCGCCACATCATCCACCGCGACCTCAAGCCCGCCAACGTCATGCTCACCAAGTCCGGTGAGGTGAAGCTGATGGACTTCGGCATCGCCAAGGACGTGGGCCTGGAGGCGCTCACCCAGCAGGGCATGGCCGTGGGCACACCCTCGTACATGTCCCCGGAGCAGGTGACGGGCGCGCCGCTCGACGGGCGCACCGACATCTTCTCGCTCGGCGTGCTCCTCTACGAGGCCCTCTCCGGCGCGCGGCCCTTCCACGGCAAGACGGCGGGCGAGGTGTTTGCCCGCATCCGCGACGGCAAGTACACGCCGCTCTCCAAGGCGGCGCCCAACGTGCCCGCCCCGCTGGCGCGCATCATCCAGCGCGCCATGGAGGTGAAGCCGGAGGACCGCTTCCCGGACGCCGCCGCCATGCGGCGCGAGCTGGACGTCTTCCTCGCGCAGGAGGTCCAGGTGTCCCACGCGGCGCTGCTGGTGGCCTTCCTGCGCCACCGCAACAAGCTCACCGAGACGGAGGCCCAGCAGCTCCTGCGCCCGCAGGAGCTGGACGCGGCGGTGGAGGTCTTCGACACGCCCCGTCCCAGCTCGGGCGGGACGCTCAAGTGGGTGCTGGCCGCCGCCGCCGCGGTCATCACCGCGGCGGGCACCGGCCTCTACCTCAGCCAGTCCCAGTGGGCGTCGTACATCGAGCAGCTCATCCGCTAGAGGCGGGAGGAGAAGTCCATGGGGCGCATCGTCACCTTCGTGCTGGGCCTGGGCATCGTCGTCGCGGTGCTTTGGTACGTGATGTACAGGCCCATGCAGGTACAGCCCGAGGCAGCCCCCGCCCAGCGCCTGGAGAACGTGCGCCGGGCCGCGGACCAGGTGGAGGCGGACCTCCAGAAGAAGGCTGACGACCTGCTCAAGCAGAAGCAGGAGTAGGCCCGGCCGGGGCCGCTCAGCCCTTCTTCTTCTCGTGCGTGACGGTGACGATGGTGCCGATGCCGCCGCGCACGAAGAAGTCGCCCACGACGGTGAGCTTGCGCGGCTGAATCGCCTTGATGATGTCGTCGGCGATGGTGTTGGTGACCTTCTCGTGGAAGGCCCCCTCGTTCCGGTAGGCCCACATGTAGAGCTTGAGGCTCTTGAGCTCCACGCAGAGCTGGTCCGGCACGTACGTAATCTTGAAGCGTGCGAAGTCCGGCTGGCCCGTCAGGGGGCACAGGCAGGTGAACTCCGGGCAGTCGAAGGCGATCTCATAGTCGCGATCGGCTGCCGGGTTGGGGAAGGTCTGGATGTCCTTGGTCGGCTGCGAGGGCATGGCGCTGTCGTCTACCACACCGACGCTGAGTGTCATCCTCCCCGTGGATGTCGGCTTGCTGGCTGCCCTGGAGGGCATCTGTCGGCCCCCCAACGTGCCCGGCGTCCACCAGCGGGGAATCCGGGGGGAGGGTCGGTTGCAAGCCCGGGGAGGCGCTCATAATCCCCACAGGGCCTCTCCCCCCGTTCCGAGCACATGCCGCTTCCCTCCGACGTAGAAGATGCCTTCTCGTGCCTTCCGCTGTCCCTGGTGCGCGTGGGGACGGACCTCCGCGTCCAGTGGTGCGAGGAGGGCTTCGCCTGCAAGACGGGCGTGGAATTGCGCGCCGGAGGCGAGCTGCTCGGCGCGCTGGAGCGGGGGCGCAGTTTGGATGCGGTGGAGCGCGCCATCCGCGAGGGGCGCCCCCACACCGGCCACGTCATCACCCGCGCGCTGAGGCAGGTGCGCGTGCAGGTGCGGCCCGCGAAGGCGGGCGAGAAGCCGGGCGCCTGGCTGGTCGTCGAGCCCTCAGGAGTGGACGACGAGGGGGCCTTCTCCCAGGCGGTGCAGGAGATTGCCCGCGCGGTGGGCGAGACGCTGGAGGTGGACAGCGTGTGCGCGGCGGCCGTGGTGGCGCTGGTGCGCTGCGCCCAGGTGCGGCGCGCGGAGGTCTTCCTCTGCGAGCAGGAAGGCCAGGGGCTGCGCCGGGCGGCGGTGTCGGACCTGGCCGGCTCGGACTCGCCGGAGGACACCTTCGACGCGGAGGACGACCCGTTCCGGCAGGCGCTGGCCTCGCGCCAGGCGCAGCTCGGCATCCAGCGCGGCTACGGGGACGCCATGGGCTCCATCTTCGCCGCGGTGCCGCTGTGCGCGCCGCGCCGGACGGTGGGCCTGCTGCTGCTCTACAAGGAGCAGGGCACGTCCTTCTCCGTGCGCGAGCTGGAGCTGTGGAGCGCGGCGGCCAACCAGCTCGCGGTGGCGGTGGAGAACGCGCGGCTGTTGCGCGAGGCGAAGGCGGCGCTCCAGGTGCGCGAGGAGTTCATGTCCATCGCCAGCCACGAGCTGAAGACGCCGCTCACCCCGCTGAAGCTGGGCCTCTACACCATGGAGCGGCGCATCTCCGCGGGGCAGCCGGTGGAGCTGGCCTCGGTGCTCAAGTCCAAGCGGCAGGTGGACCGGCTGGCGGGGCTGGTGGACGACTTGCTGGACGCCTCGCGGCTGGATGCCGGGAAGCTGGCGCTCAACCTGGCGCCGCTGGAGGTGGGGCAGTTGGTGGCGGAGGTGGTGGACCACTTCCGCGCCGCCTTCGAGCGTCCCTTCAACGTCGAGGTGCCGCGCGAGCGCGTCTGGGTGCAGGGGGACAGGGACAGGCTGGAGCAGGTGCTCGTCAACCTGCTGGAGAACGCGCACAAGTACAGCGACGCGGGCGAGCCCATCACCGTGAGGGTGGAGCGGCTGGCGGGTGACGCGCGCATCCACGTGCAGGACCGCGGCATCGGCATCCCCGGCGCGGACCAGGCGCAGGTGTTCCAGCGCTTCTACCGGGCGCGCAACGTGTCGCACCGCAACTTCGGCGGACTGGGGCTGGGCCTCTTCATCAGCCACTCGATTGCGAAGCTGCACCGGGGCTCGCTGTCGCTGTCCAGCTCGGAGGGCCACGGCAGCACCTTCACGGTGAGCCTGCCGCGCATGTCGGCGCACGAGGTGAAGCGGCTGCCGCGCCGGGTGCTGCTGCTGGACGAGGACCTGGCGCAGGAGTCGGTGGCCGAGCGGGTGCTGCTCGCGGAGGGCTTCGAGGTGCTCACCGCGCGCAACGGCGCCGAGGCGCTGCGCCGGGCCACGCACCTGCCGGTGGACCTCATCGTCCTGTCCACCAGCGCCACGCACGGGCAGGCGGGCGTCTTCCTGGAGACCTTCGCCACGCTGCCCCGCGCGCGGCCCGTGCCGATACTGCTGGCCGGAGATGAGCGGCCCTGGTGGGCGCAGGAGAGCACCTCGCTGTGCAACCGCCCGTACCGCGCGGACGAGCTGGTGGCGCGGGTGCGCAACGTGCTGATGGTGGAGCGGCGCCGTCCCTCGGAGCTGGCGGCGTCCGGGTCCGAGTCGCCGCTCGTGGGCCTCAGCTCGCGGGCTTGAGGACGCCGAAGTTCGCGGGGATGACGTCGGCGCGCGCCAGCAGCTCGCGGGCGCGCGGGTGGAGGAACGTCTCCAGCTCCACCTCCCGCTGGGCGGCGTAGCCGCTCTTGAGCGCCTCCGGCCGGTAGCCCGGGTGGCACATCAGCTCGATGACGCCGTCCTCGGGCAGCGAGGCGAGGTGTGCCTCGAAGCGCTCCAGCGTCCAGTACGCCTCCGCGCCCGCGTCGCCGATGAAGTGCGCGTTGGTGGCCACGCCCTGGGCCTCCAGCGCGCGCCGCATGTCCGCGTCGGTGGAGCGCACCGGCAGCCGGGCGGCGCGAGCGGCGCGGGCCAGGCCCTGGAGGACGCCGGGGTTGCGGTGCAGGTGCTTGTGCACGTCCACGTGGGTGGCCGGGTGGCCGAGCAGCCCCGCCAGCCGCGCGAGCTGGGCGAAGGACTCCGCCTCCACCACGTCCGGTGGGAGGCTGGCGGCGCGCGACTCCACGAAGCCGCCGTCCTCGCCGAGCAGCGCGCGGGGGAAGCCGCTCCACACCGGCGTGCCCCGGGCGAGGTTGAGGTGCAGGCCGATGGCCAGCCCCCGGGCCTCGCGCGCGGCGGCCTCGGAGTAGGGTGTGTTCACCATGAAGGTGGCGGAGGAGACGACGCCCTCCCGCATGGCGCGGAGGATGCCTCGGGTGACGGCCGGGTCGTAGCCCAGGTCGTCGGCGTTGATGATGAGGGCGCGGGCACTCATGGCTGGGCTTCTCCTCTAGGGCCGGGGGCGTTCCTTGAAGAACTTCCATGCCTCACGGGTGGCTTTCAGGTCCAGGGTGCCATTGTTGAAGCCCGCGTAGCCGGGCCAGGCGTGCCTGCCTCCCTGAACGGTACACAGGGAGACGGTGGCGCTCGCCGGGGTGCAGCCGGTGTAGGCGGTGCAGGTGCTGTCGCCCTGCTGGTACGTCTGCACGGTGCCGCTGCCACAGCCGTTGCGGCCCGCCCAGCGCCGTACGGACTCCTCGGCGGAGGGGTAGGCGCTGCCGAAGGAGCCGAAGTTGTTCCCGCCCGCGTAGTAGACGACTGCGTCCGCCGTGCCGTGGAAGTGCAGCACGGGCACCGGGCGCGAGGGCGTGCAGGGGCTGGTGCCCTCCGGGCCGGCCACGGGGGCGACGGCGGCGAAGCGGCTCGCGCGCTCACAGGCCAGCCGGTAGGTGAAGAAACCGCCGTTGGAGAAGCCCATGGCGAAGGTGCGCCGGGTGTCCACGCACACACGCGTGTCCAGGTGCGCCAGCAGCGCGTCCACGAAGCCCACGTCGTCCGCGACGCCCCGGGCCGGGTAGCAGCAGGCGCCGCCGTTCCAGCTCCGGAGGTCCGGCGAGGTGCCGAGGCCAAGCTCCGGGGCGTTGAGCCCGCGCGGGTACACGGCGAGGAAGCCCTCGGTGTCGGCCAGCGTGGACAGCCCCGTCAGTGACTCCAGCTGCCGCTCACTGGAGCCGAGGCCGTGGAAGGCGAGCACCGCGGGCGTGGGCCGGGTGGCGTCGTAGCCGGGCGGGACGTGGACACGGTAGGCGCGGGTGCGGCCCCCGTGCTCCACCGTCCAGTCATAGGTGCCGGGCCCCACGGTGAGGCCGGTGCACGTGGTGCGCTCCGGCACGGGGGGTTCCACGGCGCTGCCCGAGTCCGGAGTGCTTGGGGCTTCCCGGCGGGAGTCGTTGGCGGACGAGCACGCGGCGAGCAGGGCGAGGGTGGCGAGGAGACGTCGGGGGTGCACGCAGGGGAGGGTAACGGGGCCTTGAAGCCGCGGACGGACATTCTCGTCGGGCAGTTACGGAGTGCTCACCGGCGCCGTCATGGAGGAGCGGCTCGAGTCCGTCGCGGCAGGGCCGAAGCGCGGCGCGCTCGGCCGCGCCCTCGTGGTGGAGGTCGCGGCGCTCCTTGCGAAGCTCATGCTTGCGCCACGGCGGACCCTGGGCGCCGCTTCTGACTGGGGAGCAGGCACCGGGGACTCGCCTCCCGGGGACCGGAACCGGCCCCGGGAGGGACTGCCATTGCTTAGTACTTGCAGCAGTCAATGTACGCGTCGATGCACGCCTGCCTGCAAGCCTCGTCGCCATTGCAGGCACCGATGCACACGACGCGGCCCGCGTTGCAGTACGACGGACAGCTGAGCGCGAGGGGTTCCGAACAGACAGCCTCGACCTCCTCCAGGGGCGCGGGCGCGGAGTCCCCCGCGGCCAGGGCACCTCCCGTCATGCAGAGCAGCAACAACGCGATGGATGGAGTCTTGTTGTGACGCATCTCTGTCTCCTCCTGGGGAATCACGGGTGGTTCACCCAGAAGCCTATACAGTTCAATTGCAGCAAACAATGCGAGGACTCCAGCCACCGTCGCGCTCCAGGCCTGCCTGGACCTCAACCGGGGTTCTCCATCGCACGCTGTTGCCGTCCCATCGCCCTTGAGCGCCAAGCAGGGAATGCGGTCATCGTCATGGCGAAGGGCACCCGACAGTGCATGAAGCCATTGCACGCATGGGGCTGAACGGTGTTGCCATGGGCAGTGGAATCCCCGTACCGAGCCTGCACGGCTCGACAGGCGAAGTGCAGCTCACTTCGCCGTCGAGCACTCCGCCGCGAGGGCCGTCGCGCGGTCGGGGAACCGCTCCGCCAGCGCGCGCTTCACCGCGTCCACCTCGGCCGCGTTGCCCGTGTGGGCGTGGAGCTGGCAGCGGGCGGTGAGGGCGCGCGGGTCCTCGGGGGCGAGCCGGTCCGCCTCCTGGTAGGCGCGCTCGGCTCCGGCGGTGTCGCCCTGCCGGAAGAGGACGGCGCCCAGGTAGTAGTGCGCCACGGACAGCCGGGCGTCCTTGCGAATCGCGCGCTTGAGGAGGCTGGCGGCCTCGTCCACGCGCTGCTGGCGGAAGCGCACGAAGCCCAGCTCGGCGAGGCACACCGCGTCGTCGTCATTCTCGCGAGTCCACGCGGCCAGCACGGTGGCGGCCTCGTCCAGGCGTCCGCTCTGGGAGAGGAGTCGGCCGTAGCGCGGCGCCACCTCGCGTGAGCGCGGCTTCTGCGAGTGGGCCTTCGCCAGCGCCGCCAGCGCCCCCGGCACATCGCCCTGGCGCTCCTTCAGCTCCGTCAGCGCCAGCAGGGGCCGGACATCCCGGGGCGCCAGCGCGAGGGCGTCGTCGATGGCGCGCTGGGCCCGCTTGCCCATGCTCAGCTCCGTGGCCGCGCGCGCTTCGAGCAGGTACGCCTCCACGTCCTTCGGGAACCGCGAAGTGTAGGCCCCCGCCAGCTCCAGCGCCTGCGGGTGCGCGCCCGCGGCCATCAGCAGGGTGCCCGCGCGGGCCAGCTCCGCGGCGGTGGCGCGAGCATCCGCGCCGAGTCCGTCGAGCGCGGACACCTTCGCCTCGGGCGTGGAGGCGGCCTCGGCCTTCGCCAGCCGCTCGGCCGGAGGAACCGCCGGGCGCGTGAAGTACCAGGCCCCTCCGCCCCCGAGCGCGCCCAGCACCAGCACCGCCGCGAGGATGGCCCCAAGTCGTGACGGCTTGCGGCCCGAGGCGTCAGCGCCAGCCTTCACGTGAGAGGACTGGGCCGCTCTCGTGGAGGCGTCAGCGCTCGGACTCGCGGTGGCGCCGGAGCCCGGCTGCGCGGGAGGCCGTGCGAAGGGCTCCTGCGCCTCGGAAGCTCCCGCACCGTGCGCGGCTCCGTCATGCGACGCGGGCTCCGCATGAGGTGCCGCGCTGACAGGCCAGCCTCCCATGTCCATGTGCCCCGGGCGGACATGGAGCGGAGGCGTGCCCCCGTGGGACGGGTCCGCGAGCCGGGCGCGCCGCAGGGCCAGCCGCTTCGTGTCCTGGTCGGGAGGGAAGAGGGAGTCCACGTACGCGGCGAGCTGCTCGTACGAGGCCACCTCGGCAGCGCCGCCGATGGCCTCCATCGCGTCGATGAAGGACTCGAGGCTGTCGAAGCGCGCGGCCGGATCCCTGGCCAGCGCGGTGAGGCACACCAACTCCAGCGCGGCGGGCACGGACGGGTCGAAGGCGGTGGGCGGCTTCGGGCGCCCCTCGGCGATGCGCCCCAGCACCTCCTCGGCGGTGAGGCCCGTGAAGGGGCGCCGGCCGCAGAGCTGCTCGTACAGCATGACGCCCGCGGCGAAGAGGTCCGCGCGGTGGTCCACCTGCCGGCCGGCAATCATCTCCGGCGACATGTAGAAGAACTTCCCCTTCAGCACGCCGGGCTCCGTGCCCGAGCCGAGCGCGTCCGCCTTGGCGATGCCGAAGTCGATGACCTTCACCGCGCCATTCACGCCCACGTGGATGTTGTCCGGGGTGAAGTCGCGGTGGACGATGCGCAGCGGCCGGCCCGCCTCGTCCACGGCGCGGTGCGCGGCGTCCAGGCCCCGGCACGCGTCCACCAGCACGCGCAGGGTAATCCCCAGCGGCACGCGCTGGCCGTGCTCGGCGGCCTCCTGGCGCAGCTCCGCGAAGGAGCGCCCCTCCAGCAATTCCATGGCGATGAAGGGCTCGGTGCCCTCCACCCCCAGCTCCAGAATCGTGACGACGTTGGGGTGTCGCACCTGCGCGGTGATGCGCGCCTCGTTGAGGAACATCTGCACGATGCGCCGGTCCGAGGCCAGGTGCGGCATCAGTCGCTTCACCGCCACGGCCGGGCCGCGCGTCCCGTCCTCCTCGATGCGCCTCCCGAGATACACCTCCGCCATGCCGCCTGTCGCGATGCGCGCGGACAGTCGGTAGCGGCCCACCTGATGAGGGTTCTGCTCCGGCTCCAAGGTAGCGGCAGTCTACGTGGACGGGCCCACCCGCGTCCTGTCCCTGGCGCGCTTCCTGGTCGCCCGCCCGGTCCTCGCGACACCTACTTTCGGCGCTTCCAAAAGAAACTTGCCCGGCCGCACCGCACGGCCCACGCTGGCCATTTACGGTCGCGCGAAGACGGAGGCCGGCATGACGGGCGCGGACACGCTGCTGTGGCTCGTACACGCAGCGTCAACGCTCTTCATGCTGGGTGTCATCGCCGTCATCCAGTGGGTGCACTACCCGCTCTTCGCCCGTGTGGGTGTCGCGGGCTTCCCCGCCTATGCCAGCGAGCACGGCCGGCGAATCACCTGGGTGGTGGCCGGGCCCATGCTCGTGGAGCTGGCGACCGCCATCTGGCTCGTCTTCCGGCCCCTGCCGCCCGGCGTGCCTGGCTGGATGGCCTGGGCGGGGCTCGTGGCCGTGCTCGTCCTCTGGGGGTCCACCTTCCTCCTCCAGGTGCCCCAGCACGAGGCGCTCCGGGTGGGGTTCGACCCCGAGGCGCACCGCCGCCTGGTGTCCTCCAACTGGCTGCGCACAGTGTTGTGGGCGCTACGCGGGGTGTGGGTGCTCTACCTCCTCGCTCGCGCAATCGGACGGGAGTGCTAACGTCCTGACCGTTTCCGGCCCACGGGAGGAGGGCCCCTGACACGCACTCGCTGCGTCCGGAGGGATGTTGGGCACCGTCCTCAAGGGTGGTTACGTCGTCGAGCTGGAACCCGCGCTGGTGGAGCGAGTGGACCTGCGCATCGAAGGTGAGCGCATCGTCGCCCGCGGGCCGGACCTCACCCCCGCTGCCGACGACGAGGTCGTCGCCCTCTCCGGCAAGCTCGTCTTCCCGGGCCTGGTGAGCGCGCACCACCGCCTGCACGCGGTGCTCGGTCGTGGCATGCCGCACCCCGCGCTGGAGAACTACCAGGACCTGCTGGAGAAGGTGCTCTGGCCCTACGAGAACGCGCTGGATTTGGACGCGGTGCAGGTGGCCGGGTGCGCCGGTGGCCTCGAGGCCCTCCAGTGCGGCACCACCACCGTGTGTGACTTGCACTCGTCGCCCAGGGCGGTGGCGGGCTCGCTGGTGCGGCTGGCGCGCGGGCTCCACGAGGTGGGCGTGCGCGGCGTGCTGTCCTACGCCGTGTCGGACCGGCTGGGCGCCGTGGGCCGCGAGGAGGCCCTGGAGGAGACAGTCAGTTTCGCGAAGAAGGCGAAGGGCCGCTTCCGCGGGCAGGTGGGCGCGGGGCCCTGCTTCACGCTGGGGCCGGACGGCCTGCAGGGGTTGGTGGAAGCGCTGAAGACGCTGGGCACGGGCGGGCTGCACCTGCCGCTCGCCGAGGACCCGCTGGACGAGCGCCTCTCCACGGAGCGCTATGGCGCCTCGCCCGTGGCGCGGCTGCTGGAGGCAGGCCTGCTGTCGCCCAAGAGTCAGTTGGCGCACGTGGGCCACCTGGAGTGGGCGGACCTGGCGCAGGTGATTGCCACCGGCGCGTGGATTGTCCACACGCCGCGCTCCAACCAGGGGCTGGAGGTGGGCTACGCGCCGGCGCTGAAGTTCGGCCACCGGGCCACGCTGGGCGCGGACGCCGTGTCCGCGGACCTCTTCGCGGAGGCGCAGGCGGCGTACCTGCGCTCGCGCGAGGCGGGGCAGCCCATCGACGTGCTGCGCTACCTGGCCAACGGCCACCGGCTGGTGTCCCAGCTCTTCGAGGTGCCCGTGGGGCCCATGCGCGAGGGCGCGCTGGCGGACCTGCTCGTCCTCGACTACCTGCCGGCCACGCCGCTCACCGGGGAGAACCTGGCCTGGCACGTGGTGTTCGGCCTGGGCAGCCGGCACGTGGAGGCCGTCATGGTGGACGGCGTCTGGCGCATGTGGGCACGCCGGCCGCTCTCCGTGAATCCCACGGTGGTGGCGGAGCAGGCCCGCGAGGCCGCCGCCGCGGTGTGGGCACGGCTCGCGGAGACGAAGTAGCCGCCCGCTTGCCTTCCCGCTGGGAAGTCCGGTTTAGTCCTTCGTCATGATCTTCCCAGTACTTGTCGCGGGCCTCTTCAGTGGGGCCATTCCGCAGGTGGGGGACACGGCGCCGGACTTCACAGTGAAGGACACGGCCGGCAACGTGTACACCCTGTCGGAGATGGTGAAGCAGGGGCCCGTCATCGTGGCCTTCTTCCCCAAAGCCTTCACAGGGGGTTGAACCCGCGAGCTCTCGGCGTACCGGGACAGGTACTCGGACATCGAGAAGCTCCACGGCCAGGTCCTGGCCGTCAGTACGGATGACTCAGAGACGCTCGCGCGCTTCAAGGCGGAGCTGAAAGCCCCGTTCCCCTTCATTCCCGACCCGGAGGGCAAGGTCGTCTCGGCATTTGACGTGAAGATGCCGCTGCTCTCGATATCCAAGCGGTACACGTTCGTCATTGGCGAGGGACGGAAGATTCTGAAGGTGGAGACCGGCAGTGACGCCATCGACCCGAATGGGGCGATTGTGTCGTGTCCCATCCGCAAGCCCGGCGCGAAGCCGGCGGGCGCGGACGCGGGGACGCCGGACGGAGGGGCGAAGTAGGCCCCGCGCGCCTCACGTCTCCCGTGAGGCGCGCCACCCGCTCAACACCCAGAGCTGCACGGCCACCATCGCCGCGGTGACGAGGAACATCACCCACGTCATCGCGGACGCGTACCCGATGCGCAGGTACTCGAAGCCGTTCTGGTAGATGTAGAGCGGCAGGAAGGTGGTGGCGTAGCGCGGGCCGCCCTGGGTGATGACGAGCGCGGGGACGAACGTCGTCTGCAGGCCCTCCACCACGTCGCGCGCGGCGAGCAGCGCCAGCGTGGGCGCCATCAGCGGCAGCGTCACCTTGCGGAAGACGGTGAGCGCGCTGCCGCCCTCCAGCTCGCACAGCTCGTACAGCTCCTCCGGCAGCTCGCGCCGCGCCGCAAGCAGCACCACGAACACCTCGCCGAGCTGGAACACGGTGAGCGCCACCAGCGCCCCGCGCGCGCCCCACGGCGTGAGCAGCCACCCGCTCTCCGCCACGCCCGTCGCCTTCAGCACCAGCGCCAGCGGGCCGTACAGCGGGTTGAGCAGCCACAGCCACAGCAGCGCGTAGGCGATGTCCGGCACCACCGTGGGAAGGAACACGGCGGCGCGTGCCATGCGCCCGCCCTTGTGCAGCAGCAGCGCCAGCCCCATGGCAACGCCCAGGCGCAGGGGCACCGCCATGGCGGCGAAGAGCAGCGAGTTACCCAGCGCCGTCCAGAAGAGCGGGTCGTCCCACAGCCGGAGGAAGTGCGCCGCGCCCACGAAGCGCGGGGCGCTCAGCGCGTCGTACTCGGTGAAGGCCAGTCCCAGGGCGAGCAGCGCGGGCAGGCCCACCAGCAGCGCCGCCGCCGCGAGGAACGGCGCCGCCAGCCAGAGCATGGCCTCCCGGCCGCGAAGGGAGCCTCCCGTCATGGGGCTCCGTGGACGGGAGGCGCCGAGTCGAGGATGCCCTGCACGGCCTCGTTCAGCTCCTGTCCGAGCGTGTTCACCTCGTCCCGCTGGCGCAGCAGCCGGCGCATGGAGCCACCGGCCTCCTGGGCGGGCCGCACCTCGTTGGAGTCCTCCGCCGCCAGCTTCGTGCCGCCAGGAGGCACCGTGTAGAACCACTCCTCGACGATGGCGTCCGCGCGCGTCTCCACCTCGTTCCACACCGCCACGTTGGGCAGCCGGCGGATGTGGAGGATGGAGTCCAGGAAGACGCGGGCGGAGGCGGGGCGCTGGTTCGGGTCCAGGAACGCGGGGCCCTCGGCCACGGTGCGCAGCGACGGCACGGTGCGCCCGCCGCGCGCCACCAATTCCGCGCCCACGGGGCCCAGCGCGAACTCGACGAAGCGGAAGGCGGCGTCCTTGGCCTGGGACGCCTTGGACATGCAGTAGGCGTCCGAGTGGAGCACGGTGGCCACCTTGTGGTGGCGGGGCAGGGAGGCCACGTCCCAGTCCAGGCCGGGCACGTCGCGCAGCGTGGGCACCAGCCGGCGGCTGTTGAGGTGCATGCCCAGTCGGCCCGCGGCGAAGCGCGCCTCGTGGTTCTCCGACTTCGCCTCCTCCAGCGTGGGCGTCACCTTGAAGACGCGCTGCAGGCGGAGCACGAAGCGCAGCGCCTCCAGTGAGGTGCTGTTGAGCAGCTCCAGGTGGCGCGGGTCGTTGACGTCGTTCACCACGTCGCCGCCGGCCTGCCAGATGAAGGGCGCCAGGCGGGACAGGGTCGGCTCGAAGGCGAGCCCGTGGACGTCCACGCGCCCGTCACCGTCCTCGTCGCGGGTGAGCGCCTGCGCCGTCGCGCGGAAGTCGTCCCACGTCCAGTCCGGCTTCGGCGGAGGCACGCCCAGGCGCTGGAAGAGGCCGCGGTTCCAGTAGACGACGAGGCTGGAGACGTTCTGCGGAATGCACGTCAGCGCGCCATTGAAGCGGAAGGCCTCCACCGCCTGCGGGTAGAGGTCGCGCTCCTTCAGCACGGTGCTCTTCTCCAGGCGGGGCCCCAGCGGCTCCAGCACGCCCTTGGCGGCGAACTGGCCGAAGCGCCGGTAGTTGAGGAGGAAGAGGTCGGGCGGGGTGCCACCGGAGAAGGCGGTGGTGAGCTTCGCCATGTGGTCCTTCTGCTTGCCGATGGGGACCAGGCGCACCTTCACATCGGGGTTCTTCGCCTCGAAGGCGGTGATGAGCTGGCGGTAGCCGCCCACCTCGGCCGGGTCTCCGAAGAGCTGGAGCGTCAGCTCGGTGGGCGCGGGGGGGCCTGCCTTCGGGACCTCGGCGGCCTTCTCCTCGCGCTTGCAGCCCCCCAGCAGGGCCAGCCCCGTCAGGGCCAGCGTCGCGGTCCACCTCATCGCCCGAGCCATCCGCTTCCCCTCTCCTCGCCAAGGAACATGCGCTGCGCGCCCAGGAAGGCGAGGACGGCGGGCAGCGTAACGACGACGGCACCGGCGAGCAGCACGGGCCACTGCGTGGAGCCGAGCAGCTCCAGCGCGTGCAGGGCGAGGGGCGCGGTGAGCGCGTCCTCTCCGCTGAGGTACAGCAACGGGTCGATGAAGTTGCTCCACGACAGCACGAAGGCCATCAGCGCCACGGCGGCGGTGGTGGGGCGCACCAGCGGCAGGGCGATGGAGCGCCACAGCCGCACCGGGCCGGCGCCCTCCAGCCGCGCGGCCTCGAACAGCTCCGGGGGCACGCGCCGGAAGGCCACCATGTAGAGGAGCACGAAGAGGGGGCTGCCGCCCATGAGCGCGGGGGCCACCAGCGGCACGGCCGTCCCGGTGAGGCCCAGCACCTTGAAGACGGCGAAGCGCGTCAGCCAGACGGCGGTGCCGGGCACCATCTCCAGGAGCAGCACCGCGCCGGCCAGCGTCCGCCAGCGCCACCCGGACGCCTGCGCCATGGCCAGCCCCGCCCAGGACGCGGTGAGCACGCTGAGCGGCACCATGAAGACGGCCAGCAGCACGGAGTTGAGGAGCGCGCGGCCGAAGGGCACCAGCTGGAAGGTGGCGGCGTACGCGGCCAGGCTCGCGCCCTGGGGCAGCAGCTCCACCCCGCGAGGCGGCGGCAGCCCCGGAGGGCGCAGCGAGCCGGTGAACATCACCACCAGCGGCGCGAGGAACAACGCCACCAGCACCCCGACGAGGAGTGCCCGGGACGAGGCGCGGAGGAGTCGGACGGGAGGCGGCATCGCGGGGAGGCCCCATTCGCGCCCACCGGGTGGCGCGCCGTCAAGCCGTGAATCGGGCCAAGGCTCCGTGCCGCGCAGGTGCAGGCAGGCAGGCGGAGCGCGAGGGGCGGCTCCGGCCCCGTGTCAGGGACCGCCCGTGTTCATCGCCTGGCCGGGCACGCCACCGGGCGCCGCGCGAGGGACGGGCGCCCGTGGCGTCATCACCTTGCGGAACCAGGTGAAGGTCTCCACCAGCCCCTCCTCCAGGGACACTCTCGGCTCCCAGCCCAGCAGCGTCTTCGCGCGGGTGATGTCCGGCTTGCGCTGCTGGGGGTCATCCCGGGGCAGGGGCTTGAAGACGATGCGCCCGTCGCCACCGTGCACATTCCGCACGGCCTCGGCGAGCTCGAGAATCGTCAGCTCCCTCGGGTTGCCCAGGTTCACCGGCTCGGCGACGTCGGACAGGGCCAGCCGCACCAGCCCGTCGATGAGGTCCCACGCGTAGCAGAACGAGCGCGTCTGCGTCCCGTCACCGAACACGGTGAAGTCCTCGCCGCGCAGCGCCTGGCTCACGAAGGTGGGCACCACGCGGCCGTCCTCCAGGCGCATCTTCGGGCCGTAGGTGTTGAAGATGCGGGCAATGCGCGTGCGCAGGCCGTGCATGCGCGCATACGCCATGACGAGCGCCTCGCCGTAGCGCTTGGCCTCGTCGTACGCGGAGCGCGGCCCCACGGGATTCACGTTGCCCCAGTAGTCCTCCCGCTGCGGGTGGACCCGCGGGTCGCCGTAGATTTCGGAGGTGGACGCCTGGAGGAACACGGCGCGTTTCTCCCGGGCCAGCCGCAGGCCGTTCTCCGTCCCGACGGAGCCCACCCGCAGCGTTTCAATGGGCAACCGCGCGTAGTCGATGGGCGAGGCCGGCGAGGCCAGGTTGAAGACGCAGTCCACCGGCCCCTCCACGCGCAAGGGCTCGGTGACGTCGTGGAGCACCACCCGCAGCTTCCCCAGCGGAGCCACGTCCGCGAGGTTGCGCTCGTTGCCGGTGAGGAGGTTGTCGAGGCTGATGACCTCGTCCGCTCCGTCCCGCAGGAGTCGCTCACAGAGATGGGAGCCGAGAAACCCCGAGCCCCCGAGGACGACTGCTCGCCTGCCCTTGAAGTCATTCATGCGCGCGAAGGTTCCGCCCGGGAGCAGGGGCGGCTAGCCGTTCCGCGGGGCAGGGTGGCGGGGACGGTCGGCTCCTGGACGCACGGGCCACGGCCGCATCCGTTCTCCGGCACTCCGCGCGTTCAGCACCACACGGCGCCGGAGCGCGGCTATCGCCCCCGAGTGGGGGCAGGTGGGCGCCGGCTGTCGAAGACCTGGGCTGGCGAGTCGTCCACGCGTGTGTCCTCGAAGGCGCCGCCGGTGTACTCGGCGATGACGCTTCGCCAGAAGGCGATGGCGGAGCGGTTCTCGGGGAGCTGGGAGATTTCCCACACGCCACGGTAGCGGTCGAAGATGGCGCGGGCGGCGAGCCGGCCCAGGCCCCTGCGCCGCTCGCCGCGGAGGATGAAGAACTCGCTCATCCGGAAGTCGCGCCCTGGCGTCATGTACGGGAAGGGCGCCTGTCCCACGAAGGCGAAGCCGACGATGCGGCCCTCGAAGCGCAGCAGGAGGGGATGCACCTCCGGCGCGCCGGCGAGCCAGGTCGGCAGGAAGTCCGGCCGCCAGTGCCCCTCTTCGTCGAGCCGGTACTCGACGCCGAACTCGCTCAGGTCATGCAGGTAGAGCGGGTAGAGGTTGCGCAACAGCGGGTGCTCAGCAGGGGTCGCGCGGAGAATGTCCATGGAGAGCCTCCCGGGTGCCCAGCATGACCGGGCGGCCTCTTCCCGGCCAGGACACTCTGGAGTGAGTGTTGGGGAAGGGTACACATGGGAGAGCGTTGGAGGGGATTGATGCTCGTCTCCGGCGTGCTCTGCCCTGGAGCCATTGGTGCTCAAACACATCTTCGACGCGCTCGGCGCAGGGCAGGCGTGGCGCTGGCGCTCGGTGGTGCTGGGCGCGGGCCCCATGGCCCGCCCCTTCCAGCCCCGACGCCACACCCGCTTGAAGGGGAGGGGCCGCCCTTCACGGTGCGGCGACCGCGCCGGCCGCCCTCCTGAGGAGGCCACAGCTGGCGCGTCTTCTTCCGACAGGGCCTACGGCGCCGGGAAGAGCTGGCTCTGCGGGATGGCGACCCTCGCTCCACCCGGCGGCGTCCACAGCAGCTTCGCCTGGGACTGCCCGCCCGCGTCGTAGAACTCCATCCTCACGTCGTAGCGCTGGCCCGCGTTGAGCGTGACACTCACGCAGTCCTCGATGGGGGAGCGGTAGAACCACCGGTCGATGACGAGCGAGCCATTCACCCACAGGCGCACGCCATCATCCGCCACGGTGCAGAACGTGTACGCCCCGCCGCTGCCCGTCGTCAGCACCTGTCCCGTCCACCGCGCGGAGAACACGTCCCCCAGGGACGCATCTGGCGAGCCGCCACCCCAGTCGAAGTTCACCGTGGCATCCGTGCGCGTCACCCTCAGGTTCGCAGGGTCCAGGGACTGGTCCGCGTAGTACTGGCCCTTCAATCCCGACCCCACGGTGCTGGTGGCAGGGAAGAGCTGGCTCTGCGGGATGGCGACCCTCGCTCCACCCGGCGGCGTCCACAGCAGCTTCGCCTGGGACTGCCCGCCCGCGTCGTAGAACTCCATCCTCACGTCGTAGCGCTGGCCCGCGTTGAGCGTGACACTCACGCAGTCCTCGATGGGGGAGCGATAGAACCACCGGTCGATGACGAGCGAGCCATTCACCCACAGGCGCACGCCGTCATCCGCCACGGTGCAGAACGTGTACGCCCCGCCGCTGCTCGTCGTCAGCACCTGTCCCGTCCACCGCGCGGAGAACACATCCCCCAGGGACGCATCTGGCGAGCCGCCACCCCAGTCGAAGTTCACCGTGGCATCCGTGCGCGTCACCCTCAGGTTCTGCGTGGAGAGATATGTGTCGGCGAAGTACTCGCCCCTCAGTCCGGTGCCACTCCCGCCGGCGCCCACGGCACGCGCGGCATTGATGCGCCCGCAGCTCCAGTCCGTGCCGGTGGTCGCCGTGCGGTCCGCGGTGGCACAGATGCGGTCCCGGGTCTGCTGGTTGGTGAGCCCCTGTGCGGCGAGCAGCCCCGCCAGGCCCGCCACGTTGGGCGCCGCGATGGAAGACCAGCTCTGGTTCGCATAGCCGCTGCCAACGTCCGTGGTGCGCAGGTAGTCCCCGGGGGCCGCCACATGCACCCAGGTGCCGTAGGTGACGCCGCCGCCATTCCAGGTGTAGCGGCTGTCGTCGCCCTTGCTGGCTGTCACCGCGAAGCAGTTGGCGGACGCGGCCGGGTACAGCTTCGTCGGGCTGTTGCCGTTGCCAGCCGCGCACGCCATGAAGGCGCCCCTACCCCACGCGTAGTTGATGGCGTTCTCGATGGCGAAGGAGTTGCCCGGGCCGGCGAAGCTCAGGTTCATCACCCTGGCGCCCTGGTTGGCCGCCCAGACGATGCCGTCGCTGATGCTGGTGGCGGTGGCTCCATTGGGTCCAAAGACACGCACCGGGAGGATGAGGCACTGCGGGCACATGCCCGCCACACCCGTGCCGTTGTTCGTCACCGCCGCGGCCACGCCCGCCACGCGCGTGCCGTGGTCCTCGCTCGCGCTGTCGTTGCTCGGCGGCGTGCCCGGCGCGATGAAGTCGTAGCCGGCCAGCATCTTCGCCGCGAGGTCCGGGTGGTTGAGCTGGATGCCGGTGTCCACGATGGCGATGATGACGCTGGAGCTTCCCTGCGTGATGTCCCAGGCGCCGTAGGCCTGCACCGTCGCCAGGTTCCACTGGTAGTCGGCGCTGCCCTGCGTGGCCGGATTGGCGTACGGGTCATTCGGCGTATAGGCGAGCTGATAGAGGTAGTTCGGCTCCACCGCCTCCACCGCCGGATGGTGCCTCAGTGCATTTAGCAGCGCCTCCGCCGCGCGCGGGGACGCCGCCCTCAGTGCGGGGAACTCGGCGGCGTCGATGTCCAACGCCTCGCTGCGGTGGAAGAATGCACCGCCATGCTCCCGGAGCAGCGCCGCCTTGTCGGCGGCACGCAGGCCCGCCCGGAACTTGAGGAGGAACTGCCCCGGCACCGCGGGGGCCTCCGCTCCCACCGTCTCCAGTGCGCTGGCCAGCGCGGGCCCGGCCACGAGCGCCGCAAGACAGACACCGACGGACAGACAGCGGGTCCACCACCTCGCAACGGCTATTGCCAAGACAGACCTCCTCGGGAGAACGACCCCGGGAGCGTAGGCACGAAATCCATGGTGATGTCGAATGGCTGGAAATTACATGCTTTCACGTATCCCGTCCTGGCGCTTGGGAGGGGCAGGGCCCGCACCAGGAAGTCGCGTGCCGCCCCGCTTCCAGAGGTCTGGGTCGCCCACTTCTACTGATGCATCACGGTGGCATCCCGGGTCATCCGCGCCCCGTCGAATCCGCCAGGGAGTTCACGCTAAAGGTGCGGCATCTCCGCGTCTTTTCGTTGAGGGGGAGCCTCCATGTCTCGATTCCTTCGCCTCGCCCCGGGCTGTCTCCGGGTGTGTGCCCTGCTGCTGACGCTGCTGTGCGCGCGAGCCCACGCGCAGGCCCAGCCGGGCGCCGTCACCGTTGTCGGCACCTTCCAGTCCGAGCTCGGCTGTCCGGGTGACTGGGATGCCGCCTGCGCCAACACGCACCTGGAGCGGGACCCGGTGGATGGCGTCTGGCGCAGGCTCTTCACCGTCCCGGGCGGGCCCCAGGAGTTCAAGGTCACCCTCAACGACTCCTGGGAGGAGAACTACGGAGCCAACGCACAGCGCGATGGCGCCAACCTCGCCTTCAGCCACACGGAGGCAGAGCTTGCCGTGAAGTTCTTCTACGACCCTGTCTCGCACTGGGTTACCAACTCGTCGCTCACGCCCATCGCCGTGCTCGCGGGCTCGCTGCAGACCGAGCTGGGCTGTCCCTCGGACTGGGCTCCGGCGTGCATGCTCACGTGGCTCAAGGACATTGACGGGGACGGCGTGCAGGAGCTCATCATCCCCTCGCTCCCCGCGGGCACCTATGAGCTGAAGGTCGCCCACCACGAGAGCTGGGCCGAGAACTACGGCGCGGA
The DNA here is from genome assembly GCF_010894435.1 of Pyxidicoccus trucidator. Lineage (NCBI taxonomy): Bacteria > Pseudomonadati > Myxococcota > Myxococcia > Myxococcales > Myxococcaceae > Pyxidicoccus > Pyxidicoccus trucidator. Next base: position 417,581 of record NZ_JAAIXZ010000008.1, read on the forward strand.
CGGTGTGTTCGACGGAGCCAACATCTCGTTCACCGTGCCCGCGCCCGGTCAGCCCATCCGCTTCCGCTACGAGACCTGGAGCCACCGGCTCGCCATCCAGGTCGCCGCGCCGACCATCACCACGCTGGGTGTCTCCGCCAATCCCGTGCACGTGGACGAACCCGTGACGCTCACCGCCACCGTGGCGGTGACCGGGAGCACGGCCTTCGCGGCCGGCACGGTGACGTTCAAGGCGGACGGAGCTGAGCTGGGCACCGCCCCCGTCGGCCCGGACGGCACGGCCACGCTGACGTTGGCCACCGGCATCGGCAGGGGAACCGTCTCACTCACCGCCGAGTACGGCGGAACCTACGAGCCGAGTGTCTCGGTGCCGGTGGTCCTCCACGTCCGCTATGGGAGCGTGACCACGCTGACCGTGACTCCGTCGGGCACCAGCCCTCACGGTTATGGGGTCTTCCTCCGTGCCGAGGTGCGCGCGGAGAACGCGAACCGTGACGGGTTCCCGGATGGTGAGGTCACCTGGCTGAACGGCGACACCGTCCTGGGCACCTCGCGGCTTGATGAGCACAGGAACGCCTCGCTGACTACGGGGGCCCTGCCGGTGGGGGAGCTCCGGCTCTCCGCGGTGTTCAGTCCGGAGGCGCCGTTCCGTCCTTCTCGCGACGAAGTCGTACACACAGTCACCCGGGCGCATGTGGATGTCCTCTTCGGAGTGGACGACCACGAGGTGCCCCTGGGGATGCCCATGACCTTCCGCGCCCAGGTTCGTCGCAGTGGCTTTCCTGGGGTGACGGCCACGGGCACGGTGGATTTCGTGGTGGTGTCGGAGGGCCCGCGGCAGGTCCTGGGAACCGCTCCGCTGGACGCACAGGGTGAAACCAGCGTCGTGGTGACGGGGCTGCCCATCGGAACGTATGACGTGAGGGCGGACTACTCGGGCGATGCGTCGTACCTGCCTCAGCAGTCGCTGCCGTCCTGGCAGACCGTCACCGTCGCGGAGTCTCGAATGGTCGTCACGGCGTCCCCGACGACGAGCGTCTACGGCCAGCCGGTGGACATCCGGGTGGAGGTGCGCCCCGTCGCCGCTTCCGTCGAGCAGACGCCCGCGGGGGAATTCCGTCTCGAATTTCGTAACGAAGTGGAGGTCCCGGCGGGCAGTGCCCAGGGGCAGCTCGACGCCGAAGGCCGCGCCAACACCAGCACTCTGCGGCTCCCTCCTGGACGCTTTTGGGTGTCCGGCACCTACGAAGGCGGCCCTGTCTTCGGCCCGAGCACCTCGGCCGAGGTCGCCTTCACGGTGCTGCGCGGCCCGTCGCAGGTGGCGCTGGCCTCCTCGCGGAATCCCTCTGACAGCGGAGAGGCCGTCACCCTCACCGCGCAGGTCTCCGCGGCATCGCCCGCGACGGGAACACCGGAAGGCAGCGTCACGTTCCTGGACGGCACGACTCCACTGTCGACCGTGCCCATCGACTCGCAGGGCGTGGCGACGTACACCACCTCGGCCCTGGCGGCGGGGGAGCGTGGCCTCACCGTGGCGTACTCGGGCAACACGCGCTTCGAGCCGGGCACGTCCGTCACGCTGGCGCAAATCGTGAGGCCCGCCGGGACACCCGACGCGGGCTCGGGTGAGGCAGACGCGGGCTCCGGGAACAGTGACGCGGGCTCCGGAGACACGGATGCCGGCACTTCGACCGGGGACGCGGGGAGCACGCCGGGCGATGCGGGGACGCAGGCGCCAGATGCGGGTGCTGGCAACCCGGATGCCGGCACCACCGCCCCCCTGCCCTCGGAAGGCGATGAGGGCTCGGGATGCGGCTGCGGTGCGGGCAGCGGGGGCTCACCCCTGCTCCTGCTCGGCATGTGGATGGGCCTCACCGCCCTCCAGTCGCGCCGGCGCTCGCGCGGCTCCACGCGGGGCTGATCCGTCCACCGGGCCTGGCATCGCTCCGCTTGCGATGCCTACAAGCTCTTCCCAGGCGCTGCGCCGCTGGAGGGCGCCGCAGGCTCCCTTTTCGGGGGCTTCCGCGGTCGCGGCCCCAGCGCGCGCAGCGGGGTGTCTTGGCCCAGGGTGATGAACGGTGCCCACGAGTGAGGGTGGGGCTTGGTGGCACGCAGCCAGCGCATGGCCTCGCGCAGGGCGGTGGCGCGGCCCTGTCCCGCGAGCAGGTTGCGGTAGTAGGCCTCCATCAGCGTGCTTGTCGTCTCGTCATCCACCTTCCACAGGCTCATCACCACCGTCTCCGCTCCGGCGACCACGAGCGCGCGGCGCAGCCCGTAGACGCCCTGGCCGAGCTTGACGTCGCCTCGGCCGGTGTCGCAGGCGGACAGGACCACCAACTGGGTGCCCCACAGGTTGATGCCGGTCAACTCCAGGGCCGTCACCAGCGCGTTGTCGGGCGGAGGCTGAGGGGCGTTGGCGCTGGAGTCCGTCAGCGCGCTCGCCCCCGCGAAGAGAAGGCCGGAGCGCAGCAGGGGATCCGGAGGACGCGAGGCGAGCGGGTCCTCGCCCAGCGCACCGAAGCTGCCCACGGCTCGGGAGCCCGTGGGCGCGGGGGTGTCCTCCAGGAAGAAGCCATGGGTGGCCAGGTGGAGGATGCCGGGAGTCGACAGGTGCATCAGCCGCTCCTTGGTGGCCTCGGGGCCCAGGAAGAGCTGGGCCTGGGGAAGCAGGCCCTGGATGGCCCGGGCCTCCTGACGGGTGCCCGGCAGTGGGGTGGGGGCCCAGGCGCGTTGCGCCAGACCCGCGCGCAGCGTGGAGAAGAAGTGCTCGACGGAGGAGGAGCGCTCCCTCGGAGCTGAGGCGTCCCCGAGAAGGTTCGCGGACGGCTGGGGCGGGGCGCTGAAGTCCGGGTCGGCGAAGACGACCACCGAAGCAGCGGGGTTCTTTTCCCGGGCGCGAGGCAGCAGGTCCTTGCCGGAGGTGAGGTAGGTGACGTCGAAGGTCTCGACGAGGAAATGGTGGCCATCGTGCAGGGCGGCGAAGGGCACCAGGGCCAGCTGTCCATCCGGCGCGAGGAAGAGGCGGCGAGTCTTCCCCAGCAGCGGAAGCAAGGGTTGGAAGGCGAGCGAGTAGAGCGCCTGCGCTTGGGTCTCGAAGGCCGCGTCCCGGTTGGCCAGGGCGTCTCGCAGTTGCGAGGCGGCGGCGTCGATGGGCTCAGCGGGGCCAAGGTCGAGGGCGCGAAGGGTTGCATCCGGCAGGAGCACCAGCACCAGGTAGCGCAGTTGTCCGTGGCGCTGTGCCGCGGGTGTGCCGGGGCTGGGCGCGAGCGGGCGGTCCACGTAGGTGATGAACTCGACGAGGGCACCGTCCCTGGGCAGGGCCGCGGCGACCCGGTCGACAATCTCTGCGGGAGCCGGCAGCGCGGCCAGTGCGCGCAGGGGCGCGGAGCGTCGGGCCAGGGTGGCTTCGAGCGCATCACTCTGCTCGGCCAGGTCCTTGAGATGCTGTTGGTAGGCGCCCACGGGCCGTGCGCCAGGGCCCTGGAGCGAGAGCTGGGCCAGCTGGGCGCGCAGCCCACGCAGCCGCTCGAAGGGCTCGCGCTCCTTCGCGCCCAGGCTCCGGTAGAGGGTACGGGAGATGGCGGCCGTCTCCTCGACGGAGCGGCCCTTGAGGAGCAGGGCGGCTCCCAGGGCCAGGCGTCTGACGCTCGCGTTATCCGGATGGGCGCGCACCAGGGCATAGAGCCGCTCCTCGTCGGTGCGCAGCAGTTGGAGGAGGCTGGCCAGACGTGCCTCGGAGAGGACGAGCGCCTCCTGGCGCAGGCGCCGCTCGGACACGGCGAAGGCGCGTGTGAACAGCGGCAGGGCCTCGGCGAGGCGATGCTGGGCCAGCCGGAGGAGCGCGAGGTCGTTGAGCGATTGGGCGACGGAGGGATGGTGCTTGCCGCGGGTCGTTTCCCGGATGGCGAGCGCGCGCAGGTGGAGCGGCTCGGCCCGTTCATACATCCCCTGCGCCACGTAGAGGAGGGCGAGCTTGTGGAGCGACTCGGCGACGTCGTAGTGGTTGGGGCCGAGGGCCGCCTCCCGGAGGGCGAGCGCGCGCAGGAGGAGCGGCTCGGCCTCGGCGTACCTCCCCTGGTTCACGTAGAGGATGGCGAGGTTGTTGAGCGAGGTGGCGACGTCGTGGTGCTTGGGGCCAAGGGCCGCTTCCCGAAGGGCGAGCGCGCGCTCGTGGAACGGCTCGGCCCGGTCGTACCTCCCCTGGTCCACGTAGAGGTTGGCGAGGTTGTTGAGCGAATCGGCGACGAGGGGATGGTGCTTGCCGAGGGCCGCTTCCCGAATGGCGAACGCGCGCTCGTAGAGCGGCTCGGCCCGGCCATACATCCCCTGCTCCACGTAGAGCATGGCGAGGTTGTTGAGCGAATCGGCGACGGTGGCATGGCTCTTTCCGAGGGCCGCTTCCCAGATGGCAGTCGCGCGCTCGTAGAGCGGCTCGGCCCGGTCGTACAGCCCCTGCTCCATGTAGAGAAAGGCGAGGTTGTGGAGCGCATCGGCGACATCGGGATGGTGCTTGCCGAGGGCCGCTTCATAGATAGCGAGTGCGCGCTTGTAGAGCGGCTCGGCCCGGCCATACAGCCCCTGCACTTTGTAGACGATGGCGAGGTTGTTGAGGGACTGGGCGATGATGGGGTGGTTCTTGTCGAGCGCCGCCTCCCGAATGGCGAGCGCGCGCAGGTGGAGCCGCTCGGCCTCGGCGTACATCCCCTGCTCCTGGTAGAGGCTGGCGAGGTTGTTGAGCAGGGAGGCGACGAGGATATGGTTCTTGCCGAGGGCTGCTTCCCGAAGGACGAGCGCGCGCTCGTAGATCGGCTGTGCCCGGCCGTACATGCCCTGCTGGTGGTAGAGGATGGCGAGGTTGTTGAGCGAGGTGGTGACGAGGGGATGTTTCTTGCCGAGGGCCGCTTCCCGGATGGCGAGCGCGCGCACGTGGAGCGGCTCGGCCTCGGCGAGCTTCCCCTGGTCTGAATAGAGGTTGGCGAGGCTGTTGAGCGAGGAGGCGACGTCGGGATGCTTCCCGCCGAGGGCCGCTTCCCGGATGGCGAGCCCGCGTCGAAGCAGTGGCTCGGCTCGGTCAAGGTTCCCCTGACGCAGGTAGAGCCGACCGAGCAGGTCCAGACAGTCGGCGACTTCTGGATGGGTGCCCCCGAGCAGCGCCTCCCGCAGCTCGAGCGCACGTTCGACCTGCGCGACGGCCTCGGCGTACTTGCCCGCCTCGTTGAGCGTCGTCGCCTCGGCAAAGGCTTTCTGTGCCTCCTGCAGCCGCGCGTCCGGTGGCGGCTCCCCGGCCGCCGCTCCTGCCGCACAGCACAGGATGACCACCGTCATCCACCTGAGGACCTGCCCCAATGTCTTCCCCCTTTGGCATCAAGAGCCTTCGAGTCTAGCGGGACGCATCGGAGGGATGGCGGCCACCTTGCGCGGCTGCCTGGTCCGCGAGGCAGCGCAGGGCGGCTGACACGACTAGGAAGCCGGCCCGGGCTTCGTCACCATCTCCCGGGGCGGGAAGACGGCCTGTGCGGCACCGGAGACCAGCGGGGAGTCATCCTCCTGGAGCCGCGCCAGGCGGGCCAGTCGCTCCGGCGTCCACCCGCGCCCCGGCGCCGCGTCGTGCACCAGGCACCACACGGCCACGCGCCGCGCCTCCGCGCTCGTGCTGGCGGTGAGCCGTGCCTCCACGGCCTCCAGGTCCGCCACGGGAATCGCCTTCAGCACGCTGTGACACGCCTCCAGCGCGTCCGCATGAAGGTGCCCCGCTTCGCCCATCCGCGCCAGCCGCTCGGCGAACGCCACCGGCGCCAGGGCCGCCTCCGCGCACCGCACTCGCAGCGCCGCCAGTCGCGCGTCCTTCGACAGGACGCTCTCCGCCGCGCTCGCCGCCTGCATGTAGCTGGCGCGGGACTTCACGTTCAGGGCCAGCAACTGGCCCAGCGCCACGCTCAGCGCACGCCGGTCAGCGGCCACCGCCGCCAGCATCCCCTCCAGCCGCTCCAAGTCCCGCTCGTCGGAGCGCTGGAGGATGGCCCTCATGGCCGCGCCGACCTCGTCGTCATACGGCGAGGCCAGCCGCGCGCCGCAGGCGGACAGGATGGTGCGCTCGGAGTCCTTCACGGGGAGGTACGCCGCCCGCTGGAGCAGGTCGATGCGGGCCTCCGGCTCCGGCCGGGCCAGCACGCGCCCGAGCAGCGCGGACAGCTTGCGGTCCGACGCCTCGGTGAGCCGGTCCGCGGGGATGTCGCCCAGGCGCGAGGCCATGACCCAATCGGTGCCGTCCACCGCGCGGGCGAAGACGGCCCACGTCGGCTCGCGGTCCAGGTGGTCCCACAGGGCGCGCAGCATGGCGATGCGCACGTCCCGGTGCAGGGCCAGGCCGTCCAGCTCCAGCAGCCGCTCGTAGGCGGCATCGGCGCGCAGTTCGCCCAGCAGGCGCACCACCTCCTTGGCGACGGTGACCTTCGCCAGGGGCACGCCGGCCAGCAGGGCCAGCACGCGCGAGGGCGGCATGCCGTTGAAGGCCCGGCGCAGGCCGTAGATGGCCATGCGGGCGCGGGCGTCCTCCAGGCAGCGCAGCAGCGTGGGCACGCCCTGGCCCTGGTCACACCGCGCCATCACCCGGAGGGCCTTCTCCTGCACGGCCGGCCGCGAGTCCTCCGCCAGCGCGCACAGCCGGTCCATGGGCGCCCAGTCGATGGCCGCGAGCGTGGTGGTGGCCCACAGCAGCGTCGGCGTGTCCCGCTCGGAGTCGTCGAGCATCCGCCCCACGGCGTGCGAGTAGGTGGCGCTCTGCTCCGGCGTCCACCGGAAGAACCCGCCGTCGAAGGACAGGAGCCAGCCCGTCTTCCCCGTCGCGTAGCGGCCGGTGATGACGGGGGCGCCCAGGAAGGGCGTCAGCAAGTCCTGACGGCGCCGGTGCAGGTAGTGGTTCACCACCGGGAAGCAGATGACGCTGGCATCGGCCTTCAGCAGGGCGGGCAGCAGCCGGTCGAAGGCGCGCCAGTCCTTCTTCCAGAGCACGGAGAGCGCGGAGTGCGACTCCTTGCCCAGCCGCAGCGCCACGCGCTCCAGCCCGGAGACGAGCTCGAAGTGGAGGACCTCACCCTCCTCCTGCGAGGCCGCCAGGGAGACGACTTCCGAGTGCCAGCCCCGGTCGTACCAGCGCCGCACGGTGGCGCCCACCGTGGCCTCGAAGCGCTCGCGGCCGTACTCGGACAGCCACTGGCTGATGCCCAGCGCCAGCCAGGGCCAGGGCGCTTCGTCCCGGAGCTTCACCAGCAGGTCCGTCAGGCCCGTTACCAGGCTCGCGCGCTCGCCCAGGCTCCGCACCAGCTCGAGCAGCGGGCTCCCCCTCTCGCGTTGCGCCCAGGCCTGGGTGATGGCGAGGAGCAGGGGCGCGGCGGCGAGTACCTCGTCGCCCGTGAGGTGCTCACCCAACCGGGGATTGTGGATGACCCCGCGCTCCTTGATGAGCGTGGTCAGCCACGTCGCGCCCCAGGCCGCGTCCACGGCGAACACGCGCAGCAGCAGGGACTCCGCGAGCTGCGCCGTCCCATGGGAGAGGTCCGCCGCGTCGAGCGCGTCGCGCAGCATGCGCCCCACGGCCTCGGTGTGCTCGCGGCGCCACACGCGGCGGGGCCACTTCACGAGCGCGCCCAGCATCGCCGCGCGCACCGGGTCCTGCTCATTCTTTCGTGCCAGCACCAGGGGCAGGGCGCGGTCCACCAGGGCGGTGTCGTCGGGACGCAGGCCGGGGATGGCCAGCAGCGTCGTCAGGGCCGCGCCCCGCATGCCGCCCTCGGGGTGGCCCAGGTAGGACTGGAGGGCGGCCTGCGCCTCGTCCCAGGGCAGCAACTGCGCGTACTCCATGCGCTGCGGGGGGCGGGTGCCCAGGGCCACGACTTCGTTCAGGTGTCGGCGCGCCTCGCGCTCCCGCAGGTCCAGGGGGAGCGCGTGCAGCACGTCCAGCGGGATGACGCCGTCGCTGTCGCGCGCGGCAACGCTCCAGCGCGAGTACACGCGCTCGCGCACCGGGAGGTCGGTGATGGAGCGCAGCAGCACCGCGCCCCAGGCGGGCTCCACGTCCACGGCGATGCACCACGCATCGACGATGGCACGGTGCTCGGGCTCAGAGAGCCGGGTCAGCAGCGTCTTCGCATCCCCCAGCGAGGACGGCGCGTGGCGGACGAGCCACACGAGTGACTGCGTGCCCAGCCGGGGGGCCGCGCGGGCGAACATCTTCCAGAAGGCGGTGGCGTGCTCGTGCCGCTGGAGGAGCGTCAGCGCGGCCTCGGGCCGGTGCATGACCAGCCAGTTCCAGGCGTCCCCGGCCGGCTGGATGTGCCGGGCGAGCAGCAGCTCGAACAGCTCCAGCGCCGCGTCGGGCGCCCGGTCGGCGATGCGGCCCAGGTAGGCGTTGAGGCGCAGGCGCGTCACCGGGTCGGGCTCGCCGGGCACGGCTCTCAGGCGCGCGGCGAGCACCTCGGCGAGGATGTCGGGCGCGAAGCGCGACAGCCGGTTCCAGAAGCGCTCACTGGGCTTCTCCAGCGCGCGGGCGAGGTGCCGGCGGATGGCCCCGGGCGTCCCCAGCGGCACGGCATCCGCGAAGTCGGGCACACCCGCGCGGGCGGCGAGCCAGTCGAGGTACGCGTCGATGACGGCCTGCCGCCCCTGCCGCACCAGCCCCCGCTGGATGGCGCCCTCGCGGCGCATGGCGTAGGCCATCTTCAGGGCCTCCAGCGCCTGGGCGTCGTCACAGGCCAGGGGCACCAGCCGGAAGGCCAGCGCGCGGATGCGGCTGGACGCGTCGGACGTGGCGCGCAGCACATGGGCGCCGTCGCGCTGGGTGAACTGGGCGGCGAGCGCCAGCCGTCGCTCGTACGCATCTCCCTGGGCCAGTCCCTCCAGCGCGGCGTGCGCGCCCGGGTCCGTCGGCGCGCGGCGACCCAGCTCCACCACCTGGCGGACGCGGGCATCGTGATGGGTGGAGGACAGCTCGGCGCGCAGCTCGGAGAGGCGAAGCTCAGGCATGGCGCGAAGGATGCCCGGGTCGGCGGTTTCCTGACAAACCGGCCCCGTCCGTGAGGGCGGGTCCCCCACGGACGCGCGGCGGCTCAGTGCGCCGCTTCCGAGGGGCTGAAGGGGGCGTCCCCGTGCGAGTGGGCCTTCGCGTGCTGGGCGACGAGGAACCGCCGCACGGCGCCGCGGGTGAGCAGCCCGCAGGTGGGATTGCCCGGCGGGGTGCTGACGGGCAGTGCGTCCACGTCCTCCTGGTCCATGACGCGCAGGGCGTGGGCCAGGTCCGCATCGGGGGACAACAGGGGCAGCTTGTGGGCCAGGTCGCTGGCCACCAGCAGCGGGTAGACGGACTCGTCGCGCCACACCGCGCGCAGTTGCTCCACCTGAACGATGCCGTAGACGTGGCCGGCGGTGTCCAGCACGGGCAGGCTGCCCGCCTCGGAGGTGAGCAGCAGGTCCGTCAGCGCACGCAGCGGCGTCCCGGCGGGCACGGGGAGCACGTGTGCCATCACCGCGCGCACGGGCGTGCCCTCCATCAGGTCCAGGTCGCTCTGCACCTTCGGCGACTTGCGCTCGGTGAGGTAGTGGCAGAGGGCGGAGGCGATGGTGCACGTCACCATCAGCGGGAGGATGATGTCGTGGTTCCCACTCAGCTCGTAGAGCATCATCATCCCGGTGAGCGGGCCGCGGTTGAGCGCCGCCACGGCGCCGCCCATGCCCACCAGGGCGTAGGCGCCGCTGGGGCCGGTGCTGGCCGGGAAGAAGTAGTGCACCAGCGTGCCGAAGGCGCCGCCCGCCATGGCGCCGATGACGGCCGCGGGGAAGAAGGTGCCGCCCGAGCCGCCCGAGCCGATGGTGAGCGCGGTGGCCACCAGCTTCAGCACGCACGCGGTGACGAGGAAGAGGAAGGGCAGCCGGCCCATGGCCGCCAGGTTGATGTAGTCGTGCCCGCTGCCCCACACCGTGGGGCTGAGGAAGGCCAGCAGGCCCGTGCACAGCCCGCCCAGGCCCGCGCGCATCGCCAGCGGTCGCCGGGCCAGCCAGGGCGACAGCCGCCCTCCGCCGCGCCCGTGGAAGTAGTGCTCCACCCCGTGCAGCAGCCGCACGAAGGCGAAGGCCAGCAGCCCGCAGCCGATGCCCAGCCCCGCGTACGCCACCACCTCGCCGCCGCTGACCAGCTCGTACGGGACGCGGCGCAGCATGGGAGACTCGCCCAGCACGCCCTGGCTCACCAGGGTGCCGGCCACGCTGGCCAGGATGATGGGCGAGAAGACGCGCAGCTCGAACTCGCGGAGGATGATTTCCATCGCGAACACCGCGCCGGCGATGGGGGCGTTGAAGGACGCGGAGATGCCCGCGCCCGCGCCGCAGGCCAGGAGGATGGACAGCTCCCTGCGGCTGAAGCCCAGCACGCGGCCCACGCTGGAGGCGAACGCCGCGCCGCCATAGACGATGGGGCCCTCTCGCCCCGCCGAGCCGCCGCTGCCAATCGTTATCGCGGAGGCCAGCAGCTTCAGCACCCCGCGGTCCGCCGGCAGCACGTTGGCGCCGCTCTTCACCGCGCGGACCACCTCCGGCACGCCGTGGCCATGCGTCTCCGGCTTGTCGCGCAGCAGCCGGCCCACCGCCATGCCGCCCAGCGTGGGCGCCAGCAGCATCAACCACCAGGGCAGGTGCGGCAGCGTCTCCGGCAGGCTGTGCGAGTGGCCGAACACGCTGTTGAGCGCGGCCAGCGCCACCAGCGGGTAGTAGAGCGCCAGCGCGCCCAGCGCCAGCAGCGCCAGCAGCTTGAGGCGGCGCTTCACCTCGTCGCGCGGGCCGCCCGGCTGGATGACCCGGGCCAGCACCAGCGCGCCCAGCGCCAGCGGCGTGCCGATGATGGCGTACTCCGGATGCCAGCCCGCCGTGGAGAACGCCTCCATGAGCGACTTGAGCTGGCCCCGGCGCAGCGTGTGCGTCAGCTCGGCGGCGCCGAAGGTGAGCCCGGTGAACAAGCCGATGAGGTTGGCGAAGATGCCGGCCGCCAGCCCGCTGTAGAGCCCCACCACCGCGCCCGCCACCGGCAGCACCGAGGGGCCTGGCAGCCGCAGCCGGTTGGAGGCCTGGAGCAGGTCGTGGAGCAGGCTGCTCAGCCTCGCACGCAGGCGGAGCCACAGCGCGCGCCGTCGCGCCGCGTCGGGTATGGGTCCCTCACCTTTCATTGGGGCTCCCACTAAACAGGTGTGAAGGTGGGCTTCAAGTGCCGTGAGCGGGTTGTCCGGCCGTCGGCACTCCGTCCCGGGCGCTCGGCGCGCGCCCGTCAGGGGAGCGGGCGGCCGTGCTACCTACGGAGGGCCGGAGGTGTAGGGACATCTGTGTGGCGGGACTCCGGCATCGCCACGCGAGAGGGGCTTCGCATGCTCGCGCCAGGAGACGTGGCACCGGACTTCACCGTCCGGGACCACACCGGCCGGACGCACCGGCTGGCCGACTACCACGGGAAGAACGTGGTGCTGTGGTTCTACCCGAAGGCGGACACCCCGGGCTGCACGGCCGAGGGTTGTGGGTTCCGCGACCAGAAGAGTGAGTACGAGCAGAAGAACGCGGTGATTCTGGGAGTCAGCTTCGACACGTTGGAGGAGAACAAGGCGTTCGCCGAGAAGTTCGGGTTCAACTTCCCGCTGCTGAGTGACACGGACCGGGCGCTGGGGCTCGCCTATGGCGCCTGCGACGACGTGAAGTCGCCGAACGCGCGCCGGGTGGGCGTCATCATCGGTCCCGACGGGAAGGTGAAGGCGTGGTACCCGAAGGTGGACGCACGCGCCTTCCCCCAGGAGGCGCTGAAGCAGCTGTGAAGCCGTGAATGCCGTACCCGTGACACCGGGGCGCGTCCGGCTTCAACTCCGGGCGCGCCCGGGTCTCCTCACGACTTCGGGGCCAGCGCCACCGCCGCCGCGCCACGCACCGGCCCTCGGGTCTCCTGGAGCACGGCGACAGCGCGCAGCGACGGCCGCTTCCAGCCCGCCGCGAGCGGCACGCGCGCCTCCGCCACGTAGCCGCCCTCCGGGGCCGCCCTGGGCGCGGGCAGCGTCACCTGGGCGCGTACCACCGCCGCGTGCTCCAGCGTACGGCCGGAGTTCTCCCCTCGCGTCACCCGGGAGGACAGCCCCTCCTCCGTGAGCGCGGCCCACAGCTCGGTGCCCGCCGGGGGCGCGGCGTCGAGCCGCACGGTGAGCACCGCGGCGTCCCCCTCCACGCGGGCACTGACGCGCAGGGGCACCTTCGCCCGCTTCGCCGAGGAGGCCGCCTGCTCTCGCGCCTTTGCCTCGTCCCCCACGAAGCTCCGCTCCCCATCCACCACCATCTGCGGCGTGTAGACGCGGTTGTCGTCCCCATGGAGCGCGTAGCGCCGCTGCCGCGCGCTGAAGGCCGGCGAGGCGTACGCGTCCTTCCACCCCAGGTCGTCCCAGTAGTCCACGTGGAAGCCCAGGGGGATGAGCTCCACGCCCTCCAGCGGCTGGGCGCGGGCGAGCCGCGACAGGGCGGCGTCGGCGGGCGGGCAGCTCGAGCAGCCCTCGGAGGTGTACAGCTCCACCACGACGGGCGTGCGCGCGGCGGGTGTGGCGGTGAGCAGCAGCAGCGGCAGGGCGAGGAGCGCGGAGGTCATGTCCCGTCTACGCCCCCTCTCGGTCCGGGGTTACACCGCGCGGCCGTCCCCGCCCGCCTGGCCGCTGGCCCTTCAGGGGGCGTAGCTGCGGGTGGGCAGGCGCGAGCGCACCAGCACCGCCACCCCCGCCAGCACCAGCCACGGGAGGACGTGGGCGGACAGCAGGTGGCTCACCGTCCCGTCCGGGCAGTGCAGGTGGAGGATGAGCAGGCTCACCCCCGCGGCGGACAGGCCCGCGGCCAGCGCGCGCACGGGCTGGAAGGCGGAGCGGCACAGCAGCACCAGGGCGGCGGCCAGCGGCAGCACGGACAGCACCACCTCCGAGCCCATGCACCCCATCATCCCGCGCATGGGCGGCCGTATCTGGAGCCCCGAGCCGCCCAGCACCTGCGCCGCGGCGATGCCCACCGCCGCCAGGGCCACCAGTCCCCACGGCAGCCGCCGCCGCGTCGGAGCCAGCGCCGCGAAGGCGCCTCCGCCCACCAGCACCAGCGTGAGCAGTGCCACGCCGGCCACCACCATGGGCGAGGCGAGGTTGCCCACCAGCCGCCCGTCCCGGCCGAACCAGGCCAGCCCCGCGACCAGCACCACGGTGTAGACGGCCAGCAGCACCAGCAGCTCGCGCCACCACGGCGTCGGCTTCGGGTGCGCGGTCAGCTCCTTCAGGGCCTGCTCGCGCGCGGCATCCAGCCTGGGAGCCGGCACCGCACCCCCCAGCACGTCAAAGCCACCGACGAGGCTCTGGCAGTCCTCACACGAGGCCACATGCGAGGCCAGCTCCGCGGGCAGCGGTCCCCCCAGTGAGTCCATCACCCGAGAGCACTCCGGCTTCATTCCTGGGTCTCCTGATGCAGGGCGGTGAGCAGCTCACGCAGGCGCGCGTAGCCACGGTGGGCCCGGACCTTCACCGCGCTCTCGGTGAGGCCCATGGCGTCGGCGACTTCCGCGAAGCTCATTCCCTCGAAGCGGTGCAGGAGGATGGGGATGCGCTGCCCTTCCGGGAGCTGGGCCAGGGCGCGCTGCACGGCCAGCTCCAGCCCGCTGTCCCGGGGGGCCGGGGTGTCCGCGGGGACGCTCACGGGCAGCTCGCCCTCGGGCGTCAGCTCCTCGGGACGCCGGCCCCGGCGCTGGGAGTCCCGCGCCGCGTTGGTGGCGATGGCGTAGAGCCACGGCTTGAAGCGCGAGCCGGCCTGGAAGCGGCCCCGGGCGCGCACCAGCGACAGGAAGGTGAGCTGGACCAGGTCCTCGGCCGTGGCGGGGCTGCCCGTCAGCCGGGTGAGGTAGCCGTGCACGGGGCGGGCGTAGCGCTGGAAGAGCGCGTCGAACGCCGTGGAATCCCCCTCGCAGAACCGCGCCATCAGCACCTCGTCGGACCGGGCCCCGACAGAGTCTCGGGCCGGGTCTTCTCCGGTACGCAGGGGCGAGGCTCCGGGTTTCAGCGAGGAGGGCGGCAGGGGCACGCGCGGAGGACTGTACCCCGGCCGGACCTTGGCCGGGGTATTCCGGTTTGACCCCGGGTTACTGACGCTTGAGCAGGCCCTGGGGAGACGGCGCGGAGCCAGGCAGGTGGTCCGCAGCGGCGGCCAGCGCCTCGCGCACCTTGTCGCCCGCGACCTTCGCCGCGTCCCCTGCTGCCTTGGCGGCGTCCCCCGCGGCCGTCCGCGCCGCGACCAGCTGGGCCCGCGCGCCCCGGGCGCCCCAAAAGCGGGCGGGGGCGGCCAGCTCGGCGCGCTCCTCCGCCGTGTACTTCCGGAAGGCGTACTTCGTGGACTCCGAGGGCAGCCGCAGCCCCTCCACCACGCCCACCCAGGAGAGCGCCTTCAGCGAGTAGTAGCTGAGGTCCACCTCCCACCAGAACCAGCCCTGGTTGGCGGTGTTCTGGTGGTAGTGGTGGTTGTTGTGCCAGCCCTCGCCCAGGGTGATGAGCGCCAGCAGCCAGTTGTTCCGGCTGGTGTCCGTCGTCTTGTAGCGGCGCTTGCCGAAGATGTGGCTGAGCGAGTTGATGGTGAAGGTGCCGTGCCACAGCAGCGTGGTGCTGACGAAGAAGCCCCACACCAGCATGGAGAACCCGCCGATGAAGTAGAGCGCCACCGCCAGCAGCACCGGCGGCACCAGGTGCAGGCGGTTGAGCCACACCAGCTCCGGGTAGCGCGCGAAGTCCTTGATGGCCTCCATGCGCGTCTCCCCGTACTTGTCACAGAGAATCCAGCTCACGTGGCTCCACCAGAAGCCGCGCTGAATCGGCGAGTGGATGTCCTCCGGCTCGTCCGAGTAGCGGTGGTGGTGCCGGTGGTTCGCCGCCCACCACAGCACGCCCTTCTGCGTGGACGTGCTGCCCACCAGCGCCAGGATGAACTGGAACACGCGCCCCGTCTTGAAGGCCCGGTGCGAGAAGTACCGGTGGTACCCCGCGGTGATGCCCCACATCCGGATGATGTACAGCCCCACACACACCGCCACGTCCACCGGCTTCGCGCCCACCCAGAAGACGGCCAGGCACATCAGGTGGACGACGAAGAAGGGGATGGAGGACAGCTTGTTGAGACGCTCGTTGTCCGCGGGCAGGGCAGGGGAGGAAGTCTGCAAGGGAGCCTCGTGAGAGCGGGACTGGGACGGCGCGCAACGTGCGCAGTCCCTCCCCGCATCAACACCCCCTCCTGTCATGCCTCTGTCAGGACACGGCGGAATGCCTCAGCTCTGTCAGCCAGGCCTCGAAGTCCGCGTTCCCATGCAGGGGCGCCAGGTCCGCGTCCGAGGCGGCATAGGCCCCGTCGCTGAACCCCAGCTCCGTGGCGCGGCGCAGCATCCGCATCGCGTCGGGCGCGTTGCGCGCGCGGGCGAAAGCACACGCCGCGTCATAGGCGATGGTGGGGCTGGGCGTGTGGCGGAGCGCCGCCTCGCCCACCGCGGCGGCCTCGGAGTAGGCGCCGCGGATGAAGAGGACGCGCTCCGCGCAGGTGTAGGCCGCCGCCGGGTCCAGCCCCGGCAGCTTCAGCGCCTCCGGCTCGCGGCCCAGGCGGATGAGGGTGCCGGCGTACTCGTGCAGCACCGTGCGGTCCGACGACACCTGCCAGGCCTGCTTCCACCACTCCACGGCGCGCGCGTCGTCGCCCACCAGCGAGAAGGCCGCCGCCACCGCGTGCGGCTCCACCGGCAGGCCCTGCACCTGGGAGAAGTGGTCCAGCGCGGGCCGCCCCTGACCCTCCTTCAGCGCCACCCACCCGAGCAGGTGGTGCGCATGGCTCGCGAGCGCCTGCGTGAGGCCCTCTTCCGTCTCCAGCACCTGGGCGCTCAGCCGCCGCGCGTCGTCCAGGCGGCCCGCGTCGAGCGCCGCCTTCGCCTCGCGCAGCTTGTCCGCCAGAGGCCCCTGCAGCTTCGTGGCCTCGCGGGCCTTGTCGCCGCCGCGCATGGCCTCCGCCACCACGCGGAAGGCCCGCACGCCGTACATGCCGAAGATGATGGTGAAGAGCATGGAGCCCGTCTTCAGGCCGAACACCACGGCGGCCACGCACACCAGCAGGGCCAGCCCCTGCGCCAGGACGAAGCCGCGTCGCGGGCCGAACATCCGGGTCGCCAGGGTGGCGGTGATGTGCCCTCCATCCAGCGGCAGCACCGGCAGCATGTTGAGCACCGCCCAGAAGAGGTTGGCCACCATGAAGGTGAACAGGAAGAAGTCGAGCGCGGGCGAGCGGCCCTTGAGCAGGAGGTAGCCCACCCCGCTGGCCACCCCCAGCATCAGCCCGAAGAAGGGCCCGGCCGCGGTGATGAGCAGGTTGCGCTTCCACGGCAGGGGACCGGGCTGGTCATTGGGCAGCGTGTGGCCGCCCATCCAGACGAGGGCAATGCTCGGCCGGTAGCCGAACAGCCGGCTGGCCAGGGCATGGCCCAGCTCGTGGATGAGCACGGACACGAAGACGATGAGCATCCACGACAGGATGTAGACGACCATCGCGCTGGCGTGGCCGAGCGCGGGCGCCCCCTCCACCTGACGGAACGGCCAGCCTCCCTGGGCTCCGGCGATGGAGGTCCAGGCAATCATGGCGGACACCAGCAGGTGGCTGGGGTGGACTTCGATGGGAATGCTCCCAAGCCTGAAGCGGAACATGGCGACGGACCTTAACCGTTAGGCCCTGGTCGCGCAGGCTGTTGCGCACGTGTCCTGCAAGCTCCCGGTCAATCCGCTAGGTTCCCCGCCCTTCATGCCGCAGCTCGGTCCCTTCTCCCTGCCGAACCCCTACATCCTGGCCCCCATGGCCGGGGTGAGCGAGATGCCCTTCCGCGTCATCGCCTTCCGCCTGGGCGCCGCCCTCTGCCCCACGGAGCTCGTCAGCTCCCAGGGGCTGATGCGGGCCAACCAGCGCACGCTGAAATACCTGCGCTACGACGCCGGGGTGGAGCGGCCCTATTCGCTGCAAATCTACGGCGGCGAGCCCGAGGCCATGGCCCTCGCCGCCCAGGTGGGCAAGGCGTCCGGCGCGCAAATCATCGACATCAACATGGGCTGCCCGGTGAAGAAGGTGACGAAGAACGGCTCCGGCAGCGCGCTCCTCTGTGACGTGCCCCGCGCGGCCGACATCGTCCGGGCCATTCGCGAGGCCACCGGGCTGCCCGTCACCTGCAAGATTCGCTCGGGCTGGGACGCGAAGAGTCGCAACTACCTCCAGATGGCCGCCGCCCTCCAGGAGGCCGGCTGCGCCGCGCTCGCCATCCACCCCCGCACCCGCGAGCAGGGCTACTCGGGCCAGGCGGACTGGGGCGTCATCGCCGACCTGAAGCGCCACTTCCCGGAGCTGCCCATCATCGGCAACGGGGACGTGAAGACGCCCGCGGACGCGCTGCGCATGCAGGAGACCACCGGCTGCGACTTCGTGATGATTGGCCGTGCCGCGCTCGGCAACCCGTGGATATTCCGCGAGCTGCTGGGCGGCCCGCCCGCCACCCCGGAGGAGCGCTGCGCCCTGGTGCTGGAGCACCTGCGCGCGCACCTGGACTTCATGGGGGACCCGCTGGGCGCCGTGCGCTCCTTCCGCAAGCAGCTGGCGTGGTACGCCCACGGGCTGTACGGGGCCGCCGCCTTCCGCGCGGAGGTGAACGCGCTGGATTTGCCCTCGGCCGTGGAGGACTCCGTGCGCCGCTTCTTCGCCGCCGCCAACGCGGACCTCGAGGGCCCCGGCGAGGAGCAGGACGTGGACTACCGCGCGGCGCTCGGCTGAGCGCCCCGGGCCTCACGGAAGAAGAGAAGGCGCGGCCCCTCTATAAGGAGGGTGCCGCGCCTTCGCGCTTCAGACGGCTACGACAGCGCCGGGACTACAGCGCCGGCTTGTACGTGGAGACGGCCCACGCCATGCGCGTCACCTGGCCCGCCGTGAAGGCGTTCATGCAGGCGTCGTCGGTGTAGTCCATGAAGTTGTAGATGGGGTCCGCGCCGGCGCCGGAGCAGGTGTCGCGGCCCGCCGGGCAGCCGAAGGCGGCGGAGGCCTCGGCCGGGGTGTCATCCACGGAGTCGCCAGGGGCGGCGCAGCCGCCCTGGAACGTGTGGTACAGGCCCAGGTAGTGGCCGACCTCGTGCGTCGCCGTGTCGCCCAGGTTGTACGGGGCCGCGCTGCCGCCGGGCAGCGAGCTGTGCAGGAGCACCACGCCGTGCTGCTTGTTGCTCGCCGCGTAGGACCACGGGAAGGTGGCCCAGCCCAGCAGGCCCTGGCCCGGGGCCGCGGTGTAGATGTTCAGCGTCGTGGTCGGGTCCTTCGCCAGCGCCGTCTTCGCGTTCGACTCGTTCTTCGAGCCCGGCGCCATGCCGTACCACTTGGAGTTGCTGGTCCGGTCGATGGACGTCGTCTGGAACTGGAAGCCCTTGCCGGCGTAGGCCGCGTTCAGCACCGCCAGCTGCTGGGCAATCTGCGCGTCCGACACGCTGCCCGCGGTGCCGTTGGTGATGATGTGCCAGGCCACGTTCACCATGTTGTCGGCGGCGGCGCGCTTCTCGAACTTCGCGGCCTCCTCCGGCGTCGGGGCGCGGGCGGCGGCCTCCGGCCCGAAGTCCACCGTGGCGCACGCGCCGACCTTGTTCTCATCGAAGAAGGCCTCGTCGATGACCTGACCCCCGATGATCTGGAAGTCGGCGGCCTCGGCGGCGGGCTTCGGCTCCTCGCTCTGGCAGGCGGTGAGGCTCAGGGCGGTAGTCACGGCGACGACACTCGACCACATCTTCTTCATGAAGTTAGCTCCTGGAGGTGAGAAGCCGACCCCGGGATTCCTGAGAAAACGAGAAGCCCGTCCGGTTGGTCCCGCATCAAGCAGCTAATCGGTTGATGAAGTCAAGATGGTGTCAGTGTAATTATCACGATACTGCTGTAATTTCGTGGCAAAAAGTACAGAGTCCGCCCTGATTTCGGGCACATGGTGGACTCATTTCAACCAATGGGTCCACCTGCTGTCCCAATTCCGCACAGTCCCTTCCTTCAGGCCGGGGAGCCCGGAGGAACGAGCCGGCGGCCGACTGCCACGCTCCGGAAGTAGTCGCAGGCGGGGGTGGGGCGGCGCTCCAGGGTGTCGAAGTCCACGTGGTAGAGGCCGAAGCGCGGCCCCCAGCCCTCCAGCCACTCGAAGTTGTCGAGCAGGCTCCAATAGAGGTAGCCGCGCACGTCCACGCCCAGCTGCCGCGCCGCCAGCACCTGGGCCAGGTGCGTATGGAGGTAGTGGGGCCGGCGCGTGCCGCTCCGGTCATCGATGCCGTTCTCGGTAATCCACACCGGCCGCCCGTAGCGCTTCACCTCGCGCAGCGTCTGGAGGAAGCCCTCCGGCCAGTCCTCCCAGCCAATGTCGGTGAGGCCTCGGCCCTGCGTGTCGCGGTACTTGAACTCGATGAAGGGCGGGCGCGGCGCGAAGCGCAGGTGCGCGCGGGTGTAGTAGTTGACGCCGATGAACTCCACCGAGTCGCGCGCCCCGGGAATGTCCACGCGAGTGGAGGCCACGCCCGGCATGGTGACGCGCAGCTTCCCGGTGGCCAGCGCCTCATGGAAGGCATGGTTGTAGGCCTGGGCGCCCAGCCGCACGAGGGCGCGGTCCAGCGGGTGCCACCACCTGTCCGGCGCGAAGGCGAGCGTGTTCTGGGAGATGCCCAGCTCCACCCTCCCCAGCCGCGACAGCAGCTCCTCGCGCGCGGCCGCGTGCGCGCGCACCATGTTCTCCATCGCCCTCATGGTGGTGGGCCCGTCGGCGAGCCCCGGGGGAATGGCGCCCTGGAGGAAGCCGCCCAGCAGCAGCACCATGGGCTCATTGAAGGAGATGACCAGCGCGTCCAGCCCCTCCAGCAGCGCCGCGCACCGCCGCGCGTACTGGCGGAAGGCGTCCACGCTGGCCGGCTGGTGCCAGGGCGTCTCGCGGTGGAACCACGTCGGGTGGGTGAAGTGGTGGAGCGTCACCACCGGCCGCAGGCCCCGGGCCTTCATCTTCAGGAGCCGCTCCCGGTACGCCTCGAGCGCCGCGCCGTCGAAGCGCCCCCGCTCCGGCTCGATTCGCGCCCACTCCAGTGAGATGCGGAACGCGGTGGCGCCCACCGCGCTCGCCAGGCCGTAGTCCTCCTCGTAGCGGTGCCAGTGGTCCACCGCGCGGCCGCAGCGCGCGTGGGGCTCCTTCAGCTTCCCGGCCCGCTCCCACTCGGCCCAGTCGTTCTCGATTCCGCCCTCCACCTGGTACGCCGAGGTGGCGACGCCGAAGGTGAAGTCCGCGGGGAAGGTCAGCGCGTCGGTGCTCATGGGCGCGGAACGTAGACCGTGGTCGGCGCGAAAATCGCCAGAACGCGTCCGGAGCCGGAAAATCGGCCTCGCGCGCGCCGCATTCCCGCGCGTCCGAGTGTCCGCGAGGCGTCGTTTCCGGCCTCCGGAAGCGCCCGATGCCTAAAAATCGGCCTTGAAGCGCGTTGCAATACATCACCATGCGTTGACACACGCGCATGTCACCCGTACTCTTCACTTCAAGCACTCACTCCCATCAAGAAGAGTGCAGGGTCCTGGTTGACGGGGCCAAATTCACTGAACCCGGAGGTTCTGATGGCTGCCAAGAAGAAGACCGCCTCGAAGTCCGCGAAGGCGAAGAAGACCACCACCCGCAAGACCGCGGGCAAGACGGCCAAGAAGGCGGCGGCCAAGAAGGCCCCTGCCCGTAAGGCCCCGGCCCGCAAGGCCGCCCGCAAGTCCTCGCGGAAGGCCCCCGCGGCCCCGGCGACCCCGGAGTCCTGAGCAGTAAGAAGTCATGAACGGACGTGAGTTGACGTCCGGTGAACGGCTCGGCGAAACCCGCCGAGCCGTTTTCATTTCTGGCGCAGGAGGGGCCCGTGTCGCTGCGTCCCGTGGAGCTGCAGCAGGTGGTGGCGGAGGTGGGAGCAGGCCTCACCGGCGCCGTGGCCCAGAAGGCGTGGTGCCCGCTCCCCCGGCTGGCGTACGTAGAGCTGCGAGTGCCTGGTCGCTCGGTGGTGCTGTGCCTGTGCGCGGAGGGAGACCTGGCGCGGGTGTCGGTGGCGGAGGAGCGCTTCCCCACCCCGGGTGAGCCCGCCCCCTTCCAGCGGTGGCTGCGGCACGAGCTGACCGGCTTCAAGCTCCAGGCGGCCCGCTACCTCGAGGCGGAGCGGGTGGTGGAGCTCGACTTCGAGCGCGAGGACGCGCGCCGCCGCCTCGTGCTGGAGCTGAGCAGTCCGGGCGGGCTGCTCATCCTGAGCGACAGCGGCCGGGTGCTGATGCACTCCGGAGAGGGCTTCGCGCAGCGCCGCAACCTCTATCCGGGCGCGGCCTGGACGCCCCCGGAGCCGCTGCCGCCCGACGCGCTCGCCAAGGCGAAGGGCGCCGTCTCGCGCCTCGTGCCCGTCGAGGGCGAGGACCTTCCCTTCGCCCGCGCCGCGGAGCGCCTGCTGGGCGCACGGGACAAGACGAGCCGCGCGGAGACCATCCGCCGCCGGCTGGCGCAGCCGTACCGCGCGCGCCTCAAGCGCTCCTCGCGCACGCTGGAGAAGGTGCGCGTCGAGGCCTCGCGGGGGCCGGACGCGGAGAAGCACCGCGAGCTGGGCGAGCTGCTGGCGCAGAACCTCTACCGCCTCAAGCGCGGCGTCACCGAGGCCACGCTCACCGCCTATACGGAGGAGGGCACCCGGGAGGTGACGGTGACGCTGGACCCCAAGCGCACGCCGAAGGAGGAGGCGGACTGGCACTTCCACCAGTACCGGCGGCTCCTGCGCGGCGTGGAGCAGGCGCGCCACCGCGAGGCGGAGCTGGCGCGCGAGGTGTCGCTGGCGGAGAGCGCGCTCGCCCAGATTGAGCGGATGGACGAGTCCCTGCTGCTGTCGCAGGCGGAGATTCTCCAGCTCCCCACGGCCGGCGAGGCCGCGCAGGAGGGCCGTCCCTTCAAGGAGTACGTGGGCCACGGCGGGGCGCGCATCTGGGTGGGGCGGGGCTCGGAGGACAACGACACGCTCACCTTCAAGGTGGCGCGGCCGTGGCACCTGTGGCTGCACGCGCGCGGCGTGCCGGGCAGCCACGTGGTGCTCCCGCTCGAGAAGGGCCAGGAGGTGGCGCAGGAAGTCCTGCTGGACGCGGCGCACCTCGCGCTGCACCACTCGGGCGCCAAGGGCGAGCCGCGCGGCGAGGTGAGCTACGTGCAGGTGAAGTTCGTGCGCAAGGTGAAGGGCGGCGGGCACGGGCAGGTGAGCTTCACGCGCGAGAAGACCTTCGTGGTGCGCATGGAGCCGGAGCGGCTGGAGCGGCTGCTCAAGTCGCGCCACGCGGAGGCTCCCGCGTCCTGACGTCCCGGCCGACGTGCCCTCCGGGGAGGGCCGCGCGCGTGGGACGGACATGCGCCTGGTGGCCCGCCGTCTCTCGGCGCGGGCCGCGAGTCCCCCGGAATTGTTGGGACGAGGGCACGCGGGCGCGGTTGACGGGCTGACGGAGGGGGGGCAGGCAAGGGTCGCCGGCCTTGAGTCCCGGGGCTTGGCGGGTACGATGGGCAGCCGAGTGACCCCCGAGCACCTCCGCCAGCAGATGTCCTTCTTTCCTCGCGGCATGTCCGCGGCCAATCGCGCCGTGACGGCCGCCGAGTCGCAGCCGCGGGAGGTGCCGCCCGCTCCCGAGCTCGCGCCGCCGCTGCCCCGCCCTCCGCCGCCGCGCAACCGCGTGGCCGAGGAAGCGCCGCGCATGCTCAACCTCACGCCCACGCGTGAGGAGCTGTGGACGCGCGCCGAGGCGCTGGCCTGGAGGCTGAGCGCGGAGCTGGGCATGCCCGTGCGGCTGTCGGTGACGGACAACCGCTCCACCATGGTGTCCTTCCGCCGGGGCTCCAGCGCGCTGCAGCTGCGGCTGCACCACATGTTCCTGGACGCGCCCGAGCCGGTGGTGCGCGCGGTGGCGGACTACGCCGGCCGGGGCCACCGCGGCGCGGGCGGGGTGCTGGACGAGTACATCCGTGGCCAGCAGCCGCGCATCCGCCAGGTGCGTCGTGAAACGGACGCGGACCTCAACCCCCGGGGCCGCTGTTTCGACCTGAAGGCGCTTTACGACGCCGTCAACGACACCCATTTTCAAGGCCTCATCCAGGCCCGCATCGGCTGGGGGCGGATGCCCCCCCGGCGCCGCCGCAAGTCCATCCGCCTGGGCGTCTACGACCACCAGACGCGCGAGATTCGCATCCATCCGGCGCTGGACAGGCCGGAGGTGCCGGCCTTCTTCGTGGAGTTCATCGTCTTCCACGAGATGCTCCACCAGCTCTTCCCGAGCAACGCGCGAGGGGGCCGCCGGGTGCACCACCCGCGCGCCTTCCGCGAGCGTGAGCGGACCTACCCGCACTACGCCGCCGCATTGCGTTGGGAACGGGAGAACCTCGGCGTGCTGTTGCGCGGTTGATGGCTCATCTGCTCGCTGGCTCATTTACCGTTTTACCGAGCGAAACGCCCCGTGGAGCGTGCTTGACGCGTCCATGAGGTGCACCCATTCTCGCGAGCCCTATGCGAAGAGCGAAGATTGTCTGCACCCTCGGTCCCGCCAGCCAGAGCCAGGAGATGCTGGAAGCGCTCCTGGAGAACGGCATGGACGTGGCCCGGCTGAACTTCTCCCACGGCAGCCACGAGCAGCACGCGGAGAACATCGCCAAGCTGCGCGCCGCCTCGCTGAAGGTGCGCAAGGCGGTGGGCATCCTCGGTGACTTGCAGGGCCCGAAAATCCGCACCGGCCGCTTCGTCAAGGGCAGCACGGAGCTGAAGGAGGGCGGCACCTTCCTCATCACCACCGACGAGACGGTGCCGGGCACGGACGAAATCGTGTCCACCACGTACCCCTTCCTCGCGGCGGACGTGAATCCGGGAGACCGCATCCTGCTGGACGACGGCCTGCTGGAGCTGAAGGTCCTGGAGACGGACAAGCAGAAGCTCATCAAGACGCAGGTCATCCACGGCGGCGCGCTGAAGAACAACAAGGGCATCAACCTGCCCGGCGTGGCGGTGCGTGCCGACGCGCTGACGCCCAAGGACCGCGAGGACCTGGTCTTCGGCCTCAAGGCGGGCGTGGACTTCATCGCGCTGTCCTTCGTGCGCCAGCCCTCGGACCTGGACGCCGCCCGGCAGGCCATGGCCGAGGTGGGCCGCACGGTGCCCATCATCTCCAAGCTGGAGAAGCCCGAGGCCATCGCCCGGCTGGACGCCATCCTCGACAAGACGGACGGCGTCATGGTGGCCCGTGGCGACCTCGGCGTGGAGATTCCCCCCGAGGAGGTGCCGGCCGTCCAGAAGGACATCATCCGGCGCTCCAACCTGCGGGGCCTGCCCGTCATCGTGGCCACGCAGATGCTGAACTCGATGATTGACAACCCGCGGCCCACGCGCGCCGAGGCGAGCGACGTGGCCAACGCCGTGTTCGACGGCGCGGACGCGGTGATGCTCTCGGGCGAGACGGCGAGCGGCAAGTTCCCGATTGAGTCCGTGCAGATGATGGAGCGCATCATCCTCGCGGCCGAGTCGTCGGCGCGGGTGCAGCCTCCGGCGCGCTACATCGAAGCGCCGCTGGGGCTGCCGCAGCACTTCCCGGACGTGATTGCGCGCGTGGCGTGCGAGGCGGCCCGGGCGAGCGGCGCGTCGCTGATTGCCGCCTTCACCCTGTCGGGCGTGACGGCGCGGCTGCTGGCGCACTACCGGCCGCCGGTGCCGATTGTCGCCTTCAGCCCCAACCAGGAAGTGCGTCGCCGGCTGGCGCTGCTGTGGGGCGTGGTGCCGCGCGTGCTGGAGCCCATCCAGGAGACGGAGGCCATGGTGCGTCGCGTGGAGGAGGAGCTCATCGCGAGGGGCCTGGGCCGCAAGGGCGACCGCATCGTCATCGTCTTCGGAGCGCCGGTGGGGCAGCCGGGGAAGATCAACAGCCTCCGCCTGCACACCATCGGCTGAGCCGGGACGCGTAGCCGGTAGGGCATTGAGGAAAGGGGCCGGCGGGAGGTTTCCGCGGGCCCCTTTCGCGCGTCAGGCCTCCACCTTCGCGCGTCAGGCCTGCTTCTTGTCGTGCAGGGCGCGGCGGGGAATCTCGGCCTCGACGAAGACGGTGAACAGGGCCTTGTCGAGCTGGCCGGAGTCCGCCTCGCGCTTGAGGATGTCGAGCGCGAGGGTGTGGGGCACGGCCTTCTTGTAGGGCCTGTCGCTGGCGGTGAGCGCGTCGTAGATGTCGGAGATGGACATCATCCGGGACTGGATGGGGATGGCCTTCTCGGCGCGCGGGTAGCCGGTGCCGTCCATCTTCTCGTGGTGCGCGTAGGCGATTTCGGGCACGCGGCGCAGCGTGCGCGTCCACGGAATCTGGCTGAGGAAGCGGTAGGTGTGCTCGACGTGGCTCTCGATTTCCCGGCGCTCCTCGGGGGAGAGGGTGCCGCGGGTGATGGAGAGCGACTGGATTTCGCGGGGCAGCAGCAGCGGCTGTGCCTGCCCGTTGGCGTCGTCGAAGCGGAGCTGGCCCAGCTCATGGAGCCGCTCGAAGCCGCCCTGGGCGAGCACGGTGGGGCGGTTGCAGGTGAGGATGAAGTCGAACACCTCGTCGAGCTGCTTCAGCTCGGTGATGAGGCGCTCCTGCTCCTCGCCCTCGATTTCGGGGAGATTCTTGTCGCCGCGGACCTTCACTGCCTCCAACCGGCGGCGGTAGCTCTGGAGCTGCAAATCCTTGCGGGCGAGCTGGAAGCGGGCGCGCAGTCCCTCCAGCTCGTGGGGGTAGAGCTTCTCCGCCTTGACGAGCACCGGCTCGCGCACGCCCACCTTGCCGAAGTCGTGCAGCAGCGACGCGTAGCGCAGCTCCTGGAGCTCCACGGCGGAGAAGCGCACGTGGGCATGGGGCCCGGTGCTCAGGTGCTCCAGGGCCTGGGCCAGCGTCACGGTGAGGTCGGCCACGCGGCCGGAGTGGCCGGCGGTGGTCGGGTCTCTGGCTTCGATGGCGACGACGGAGGCGGAGACGAAGCCCTCGAAGAGGCGGTTGATTTCCTCGTGGAGGAGGGCGTTTTCAATCGCGCCGGCGGCCTGGGCGCCGAGGGCGAGGAGCAGCTCTTCGTCCTCGGCGTTGAAGCTGCCGCCATCGAGCTTGTTGAGGGCCTGGATGACGCCCGTCACCTCGCCGTTGGCGTCGCGCATGGGGACGCAGAGGATGGTCTTCGTCTGGTAGCCGCTGGAGACGTCGAACGAGCGGTTGAAGCGCGGGTCCGAGTAGGCGTCGGGGATGTTGATGACGGTGCCCGTCTGGGCGACCTGGCCGGAGATGCCGCTGCCCACGGGGAGGCGGATTTCGCTCTTGGAGCCCTGGGCGACCTTGCTCCACAGCTCATTGCGCTCGCGGTCGAGGATGAAGAGCGAGCAGCGGTCCGCCTCGACCACCTTGGTGGCTTCGAAGAGGATGAGGGGGAGGAGCAGGTCGAGGTCGCGCTCGGCGCTCATCGCCTTGGCGACGTCCAGGATGGACGTGAGCTTCGCCAGGCGGCGGCTCAGGTCGGGAGTAGGTGACTGGGCGGGCTGGGAAAGCACCGGGGGCGGCTCCGGGTGAAGCGGCCAGCGGCCGCGAGGGCCTCGGGGTTGTAGCACGGCCGACAGGGTGGCTGCCCGGGGGGCCCACCTGCTCGGTCACCTGCTCTTTGGTGGACGTCTGTGGGTACGTTCCCCGCGCCGAGTGACGGGGAGTTGGGTATGAAGCGCCGCATGAGCCGACGCCCCGTTCGCATCTCTCCCTCGTTGCTGTCCTGTGACTTTGGGCGTCTCGCGGAGGAGGTCCGGGCCATCGAAGCCGCCGGAGCCGATTGGATTCACGTGGATGTCATGGATGGCAGGTTCGTCCCGAACATCACGATTGGTCCGGTGGTGGTGGAGGCCATCAAGCGGGTGGCGACGAAGCCGCTGGACGTGCACCTGATGATTGTGGAGCCGGAGCGCTACGTGGAGGCCTTCGCGAAGGCGGGGGCGGACGTGATGACGGTGCACACGGAGGCGAGCCCGCACCTGCACCGGACGCTGCAGCAGATTCGGAAGGCGGGGGCGAAGCCGTCGGTGGTGCTGAACCCGGGCACGCCGCTGTCGGCGATTGAAGAGGTGCTGGGCGACGTGGACATGGTGCTGGTGATGAGCGTGAACCCGGGCTTTGGCGGGCAGAGCTTCATCGAGTCCACGGTGGACAAGGTGCGCCGGCTGCGGGCGATGTTCGACGCGCGAGGGCTGGACACGGACATCGAGGTGGACGGCGGCATCAACGCCGAGACGGCGAAGCGGGTGGTGGACGCCGGGGCCACGGTGCTGGTGGCGGGCAGCTACGTCTTCGGGGCGAAGGACTACGCGCAGGCCATCCGCTCACTGCGGCCGTAGGCGCCAGGCGAGGAGCCTGGAGAGGCCGCGCTGGCACAGGGGCGGACCGCGGAGCGATCAGGCGCGAGCGCGGACGACAGCGGTGGCGAGGCGGGCGACGCGGGTCATGAACGTCGGGTCAAAGGGCTTCACCTCGTAGTCGTCGGCGCCGAGCTCGAAGCAGACGTGACGGGTGAACTGGTCCTCGACGCCGCTGAGGATGATGACCTTGCAGTCGCGGGTGGCGGGGTCCTGCTTGAGCTGGGCGAGCAAATCCCGGCCGTCCTGGTGCTGGTTGATGTCCAGGATGATGACGGCGGGGCGGTGCTGACGGGCCAGCTCGAGGACGCGCTCCGAGGTGGTGTCCGAGATGCACGTCAGCCCGGAGCGCTTCCCCTCGCGCGCGAGCGCGGAGACGATGAGCGGCTCGTCATCGGAGATGAGGACGACGGGGGGGGACGCCATGGAGTCGTGCTGCTGCAATGCAGTGTAACCTTTTTAACGAAGCAAGACTTGTTCCTCTCCGGAAGTACCGGAATGTCGGGGAGTTGGGAAGAGGAGAAGCGGGTCATTCGGGCCATGCGGGTATGTCCGTACCCCGGGCAGGGGAGCAGGTAGGGGGAGGAAGAAAAGGTGATCCGAGGACGTTGACTCAGCCGGGCGGCTCGGGTACTACCGCCCGCGCTTCGCCGGTCCCGAGAAGGAACCACCGGCGGACGGACATATCGGGGAGTGGCTCAGCCTGGTAGAGCACTTGGTTCGGGACCAAGGGGTCGCAGGTTCAAATCCTGTCTCCCCGACCATTCAAAGGGCGCGGAATCCTTGGAGAAATCCTCGGTTCCGCGCCCTTCGTTTTCCGGGGTTGGAGCCCTGCTCACGCCGCGATAGCAGTCCGCTCCATTCCCGCCACTCCATCACCCCCGCTGGTACTCCGCCCTCTATGCCCATGTCTGTGGCGTGGGGGCTGCGGGCAGCCGGTCGAGCGCATCGCTGGGGGCTTCCACAACCAGCTGGCCGTAGGTGTCGGCCGTGAGCCGCAAGTCCGGTGCCAGATGAGGCGTGACTCACTCAACGGGCCTACCCGCTTTGTCGGTGACGACTCCAGTTGTGTCTGAGGCCAAGGCTCGCAAGAGAAGCTTCTGAGGGAGCCGCTCCATCCAAGAGGATTGGCCCTGTAAATGGCCAGCGTTCTCCGCTACCGAGCGTGCCCTGGAGTTCCTGGTGGGTCGAAGGCCAGCGCCCTCTTCATCAGCAGCAAGAAGGTGCGGCAGACCCTGGAGCAGCTGCGCGGACGCGTCGTACTTCACTTCCTGCCGCCCTACTGCCCCCCGGCCAACCGCATTGAGCGCGTGTGGCTCGACCTGCATGCCAACGTCACCCGCAACCACCGCTGCCGCACCATGAATCAGCTGATGGGACGGGTCCACGCCTACCTCGCCGCACGCAACGTCCAGCGCCGTGCCAGTCCATTCCTGCGTCGGGCCGAGCTCAAGCATGCCGCCTGAGCCCGTGCGAGAATCCCGATCCTTCGTTTAGTGGCGGCGCGGCTCGCAATCTCTGCCCATCCGCCGGTGCCCGCAGCCCTCGCACGCCTTGGGTACCAGCTCGACGACGTGCTGCACGGCCTCGGGCGGCAGGAGACTTCTCTCATGCTTTTTGTGCCCGGCTTTGCTTGGTTTTCCATGAGCGAAGAGAGGAGGCAGCGCGCGTCCCGGCCGGGCCCTGCAGAATTTCTGCATCAATTTCCACCTCACGGGCTCATTGCCTGTGAGGCGGGTCGCCGCTCGTCCCACGAGGCGGGCCTCAGCCTTGATGCGTATCAGCCACAGCACCACCCCATTGGAAGTGCTCCTTGTCATCGCGAGCGCGCGCAGGGAGGGCTGTTCGACATTGGCCCCGGCCGCGGCCCTTGTGGACACGTACCTGCCGAACGAACCCCACAACCTGCTCCTGCTCGCGCGGTGCGCGGAACAGCGGAGACAGTGGAGCACCGCAGTGGACTATCTCCGAAGAGCACAAGCCATCGAACCCCACGCCCCGGCCACGGAACGCCAGCTCCAGGAAGCGCTGTCGCGTGAATCATCGGGCGTCGAGGTCGGGGAGGCGCGTCCATGACGCGGCAGCAGCCCACGAGCCGTGCGGGCGCCGGAGCTGCGTCCCTGGTCCGCCGCCGGCTCCTGGGAGGTGCGTTCGCTGGGCTCGCGGCCTTGGGAGGCGTACTTCTGGCCCGCCGGGCGGGGCTGCGATTCTCCTCGGTGCAGGGACCGGACGCGGAACGCGTGCGGGAGGTGCTCTCGTTTCTAGAGGAACATGGGAAGGTGCCAGTCACAGCCTCCGGAGACGGCCGCTGGCAGCTCGAGAAGATCTCCCGAGCAGATGACTTCGAGCTTCGGGTCGTCAGCCGCGCGACCGGCGCCACCGTGGCCTCCACGCGGTCGCCCGACACGCAGCTTGCGCTCTCTTTCTGTCCGAAAGGGCAGACCGTGGCGTTCCTGGCCTGCTCGGGTGGAGATCGGCGCTTTGTCCTGTATCTCCTGGACATCGGCACGGGACGGGTCACCTCCGCCCAGACCCCTGTCACGCGGTCCGCCGCCTCTCCCATCCGCTGGTCACCCGATGGCCAACGCCTGCTCTACACCGTGACGTCGGGTCATTCGCAGACCGTTGTCTTCCACCTTCAAAGCGGCCAGTGGCAGCGCTTGGGGCCTCCCATGACAACGCGCAGCGAGCCGGCGTGGAGTCCGGATGGTCGGCAGATTGCTCTGGTTGGCGCCGAGCAGCCAGGAGCCTTGGCCCTCGTGTCGCTGGACCCGCCAGCCATTCAAACCCTTCACGTGGCCGAGCGGTGCGAACTGCGCCAGGTGTCCTGGCGCCCGGATGGCCAGGCTCTGGCAGCGACCCTTCGTAGGGAGGCCGATGAATATTCTTCCCTGGTCGAGGTGGATCTGCGAACCGGAAGCCAGACCGTGGTGGCCCAGGTGCCGGGGGATGTGAGCGAGCCCAGATACCTCGGCTCCTCCGAGCTCTTGTTCCGAGTGAGCTCCGGGGGAGATGCGAGGCTGATGAGCGCTCGAACCGACACCCAGACGCTGCGCCCCCTGGGGCCGGCCTCCGGCGTGGTGAACATGCGGAGTGGCGCCACCGAAGGGGGGCGTGTCTTCGCGGTGCATGTCGGCCGGACGAGCCCTCCGGCGCTGCTGGAGGTGTCCTCAGGCCAGGAGCCCGTGGTGGTAGCGCGCGCGACGTCGGCGTGGGTCTCCCCGTGTACGGATGTCGAGATTCGCGCGAGGGATGGACTGGGGCTGCCAGCCACCCTGTGGCGCTCGGGCACCCAGGCCGTGTCCAGGCCCGCCGCGCTGGTCGTGGTGCATGGAGGGCCCAGGCTGCAGGAACTGCCGGTATGGGACGCCCGGGTCCAGGTGTTGCTCCGCGCGGGCTGCCATGTGCTGAACCTCAATTATCGAGGCTCGACGGGGTATGGCGCGCGCTTCGAGCGGGCGGGGAACGATCAGGAGCGCACCCTCGATGTCCTGGCCGCGCGTGACTACTGTGTCGCCCAGCTCGGCGTGCCACGCGAGCGCGTGGTTCTTCTTGGCACCAGCTATGGAACATCGCTGGTGGCCGCCGCCTTGGCCGCCGAACCGGATTGCTGCGGCGCGGCCGTCCTGGTGTCCACGGTGAGCCTGGCTCACATCGCCCGCCGCCCCCTACGGGCCTTACCGCGCCTGGTGGCGTTTCACGGCGCGAACGACAATGTGCTCGCGCCCGCACGGGCCCGGCGGGAGATAGAAGAGTGCCTGGGTCCCGAGGCCCTCTCACGCGAAGGGTCGTGGAGCGTCTTCGAGCACGAGGGGCATCACTTTCACCGCCTCCGTTCCTGGTCGCAGGTCTACTCGGCCATCCCTGCTCTCTTGGGCCAGGTCGCTGCTGAACGTGCATGAGGGGTATAGAGAATCGCGCAACTGAGGCCAGCAGCTACGGGCGAGCGGTGGTGGCCGGCGCCGGAGGAGGGATAGCCAGCGCCTCCACCAGCCCCTGTGCCACCGCGGCGGCAAAGGCGTCCAGCGTGCGCTCCTCCTTCCAGCGCTCGTTCTCCTCGTAATCGAGCGCGTGGTACGTCTCGATGATGACCGAGGGGATGCGCGGCCGGCGCAGCACCATGACGCGGCGCTCGGGGACGTGCCGGTCCACGAAGACGCCGGGCTGGGCGGCGTCCCCGTCATACAGCCCCGTGTAGTCCGCGCCGTCATAGGGGCGGAAGCCCGCTGCCTTCATGTGCCGCGCCAGCGCCCGGGCGAGGGAGGCGCGGTGCGTCTTGAGGGGCTCAGCGCCCTCGTCCGACCAGAGCACGCTGTAGCCAGGTGTGGCGTCCTGCCGGGGGCACTGGCGCTCCGGCGTGGCCTGCCAGCGCTGCGCCTGGCCTCGTGCGTCCGAGTGCAGGCTGACGAAGGCGTGCGCCTCCCAGGCCTCCGCCGCCGCCACCCGGGACGGGTAGTCCACGCGCTGCCCGGGGGCGTCGCGGCTGAGCCTCACGACGAAGAGTCCCGTGGCCTCCAGTCGCCGCTGGAGCTCCAACCCGACCCGCAGGGTGAAATCCTGCTCGTCCTCGCAGAGGACGGACCGATTGCCGGTGTTGCCGGGCGCGCCGTGCCCTGCATCCAGGTAGATGCGCTTCTGGCGGAAGCCCCGGGGCACCGTCACCGCGAGCTTCGTGAGTGGAGCGCCAGGCGCGGGCCAGGCGCGGGCAGGGGCCTCGAGGGAGGGAGGCGGCGTCACCTCCATGGGGAGGGCGGGAGACTCGGTGTGGGGAGTGGAACGCACCGGCTCGGCACATCCCGCGAGGAGGGCCAGTCCCAGCAGCATTCGGAGGGGCTTTAGCATAGGGGCGATTGCGACGCCCAGGTGGGGCGCGGCGTTCCCGTCATCCTCGCACAAAGAAATCGGGCAGGCCCCGTGAGGGAACCAGCCCGCTCAGGACTCACCCCCGCCCGGAGCGCCAGGAATCGGATTCCCGCGGCCGCCGGGCGGTGTTGGTGGGCTTCACGAAGGGTGACACGAAGGGTTGCTGAACGCAGGGCGCATGTGGGCATCTGCTGGGTGCATGCCCGAGCCCACTGCCTCCGTGTCGGCTCCCGGGGCCTGCCGGCGTCCAGTCGCGCGTGTCGACGACTCCTCCTCGTGCACCGCGAAGCCCATGATGCGTCGACTGAAGACGTCCACCACCAGGTACAGGTAGAGGAAGGCGCCCTTCACCGGGCCCTTCAGGTAGGTGATGTCCCAGCTCCATACCTGGCCAGGCCCGGTGGCGGTATGCTCGGCCTTCGGCCTGGGCATGGGGGCCTTGGCATGGCCGCGGTGGGCCAGTTGTCCCTCCTGGCGCAGCACCCGGTAGAAGCTCGCCTCGCTGGCCAAGTACTCGCCTCGGTCGGCCAGCCGAAGGCGTTCGTGTACGGCACTGCTTCCTGCCTGCTCTCGCCCCCAGGGCGTCATCTGCTAGGCACGTCAGCCGAGGCGACAAATTCCCTGACACAGGGGGCCATGCCCATCGCTGTCTTCCGTTGGGATGGGGCCACCGACGTCGACTTCAAGTGGTTGGGCTCGCGGGAGATCGAGTAGCCTGCGGCATCCGTGCTCGCGCTTGAGCTCTGAGAAAGACGGAGGGCCGCGAGACGGTTCCGTCCTCATCAACGCACTCCGTGCAAGGCGGAAAGCAATGCGGGGCCATGGAAAGCGCCAGGAAATTCATTCCTCGGATTTATTTCTCCTGAGCTCAAACGGAAAACTTCTCGGAAGCGCCTGATTTTCCTCACGTCCCGCGCCCTTGGAGGGGGGCAATAAATCGGCGCTTCCGAGCAGTCTGAAGATTCTCTGCATCAATTCCCTTCTCGTCGGCTCTCTCAATCTGTTGAGGGGAGTTGCTCGGCCCCACCAAGCGAACCCAGGACGAGCCAAACACCCCTCAGGCAGGACCGGGAAGCAGTGTGTCCGCTGCCCGTGAGTCAGTACAAAAGCTTCACCCACGCTAGATAGACCCCCGATTGGAGAAACATGATGAGAGCGATTACTTCCCTGACGATTGCGCTGGCCTGCATCCTGGCCGCATGCGGCGAGCCGGTACAGGAACTCAACGATGCTCCTGTGGTCAGCCTCCCCATCGAGGGGCTGACCACGCGCGCCTCCTCCCTGGACGAAGACCAGACCTACGATGACTACATCCAGGAAGTCATTGTCCCGGGAACGCTGCTCGACAGCAATAATGATGGTTTCGGCGATTGGTATTTCGATGCGTATGATCCGGACTACCAGTTGTATTTCGGCCAGTTCGAAGCCTCCGCACCGCCTTCTCCCCCTCCCGACACCACTCAATGCTCGAACGCGTGTGCGAATACCTATAACGCCGCCAACGCCCTCTGCAGCAGCATTCCCGACCTGAAGAGGAAGGCGATCTGTTATGCGGCCTCCACCGTCGCATACGCTGGCTGCCTTTGGTATTGCGGCTAGTCAGACCCTCCCCGCTGTAGTCTGCCGTCATTGCTCAACACCTTTCTTGGAGGGTGTTGAGTGATTGCTCGCCCCCCCGACCCAGGAATTCGTATCCACCATGGCCAATGAACCAGGCGAAGCTCAGTCATCTGGAGCAAGGGGGGCGTTCGCATGTCTCGTGGTGGGGTTGTTCGCCACGCTGATGGTGATGGCCCCTCGTGCGTGGCACCTGACGGACCGGTTCGCGTCTCCCAAGGGCGTGCTCTTCCACGCCACCGCACTGGTCGCGGGGGGGGCTTGTCTGGCCTCGGTGCGGCGCTGGAGATTCGACGCCGTGGACGTCTCGGTGGGGGCCTTCGCCGCTCTGGGGATTCTGTCGGCGCTCACCGTCGCGCACAATCCCTGGCTGGCATTGGGCGCGGTGGGAATGACGCTCTCGGGCGGTATCCTGTTCGTGTGTGCGCGGGCATTGGCGGAAGGTGGACGCCGGGGCGCGCTGTTGCTCGCGGTCATGATGGCCGCCGGCCTGCTCGCGTTCTCCATGCTGCTGGAGGCTCATGGCCCCTTGGAGGGCCTCTCGATGAAACGTGCGCCGGGAGGAGTGCTCGGTCACCGTAACCGCGCGGCGCACCTGCTCGTTCTGTCTCTTCCGGTGGCATGGCTCTGTTTCACCCGGGCGCGGGATCGCCGGGTGCTCGGTGTGCTGGCGGCCAACGTGGTGGTCATGGGTGCGGCCATCACGCTCTCCCGCTCCCGCGCTGCGTGGTTGGCCGTCCTGGTCATCGGCCTGGGGATGGTGGGGAGCTGGGCCCTCAGGGCTCGCGACGTCAGCGGGACACGGAAGCGTACCGTGGGCTTCGTGGTGGCCCTGCTGGTAGGCGCGGGCGCGGCGCTCGTCATCCCCAACACCCTGGACTGGCGTACCTCGTACCTGGATACGCTCTCCCGCATCGGCGAGCACCAGGCGGGTTCGGGCCGGGGGCGGTTGGTCCAGTACGCGAACACGCTGCGCATGGTCGCGGAGACTCCTCTGCTGGGAGTGGGGCCTGGAAACTGGATGGTGCACTATCCGCGTTATGCCACCTCCGGGGACCCTTCCCATGCCCCGGACGAGCTCGTGCCAGTGTCTCCGTTGCCGCAGTCGGACTGGATGGGAATGCTCGCCGAGCGGGGCGTGCTCGCCGTGTTGGCACTGGCCACGGTCGCGGGGTTGCTGTTCGTGGAGTGCTGGCGCCGTGCACGCGAGGAGACATGTCCGGAGCCGCGCACCGAGGCGCTCGCGCTGATGGCCGTGCTGGTGGGGCTGCTCGTCCTGGGCGGGTTGGATGCGGTGCTGATGACTCCCACGGCCGCCTTCTTCGTGGCCGTCATCGTGGGAGCGCTCGCACGTCCGCAGCGGGAGTGGGGGGGACTCGGCTCGGGCGCGGTGTGGCGGGGGGCGGCGATGGCCGCGGTATTGATGCTGACGAGTGGCCCTCTCGTGTATGGCACCGTGAAAGGGTGGGCCCGGCGGTTGGCCTACCTCCAGCCACTGACGACCGGGCGTCTGACTCAAGCGATACGCCTCGACCCCGGCAACTACGAGGCCCGTGTGCTCATGGGCGGGGTGCTGGCCCGGGCTGGCCAGTGCGAGCAGGCACTCGCGATGCTCCGCCAGGCCAACCACCTGCTGCCGCATGCCGAGGCGCCGATGCGGATGTGGTCCCGGTGCGGTCAGCAGATGCCGGGCCAGGAGCTGTCAGCTCGCCAGTCCAATGAAGACAGCAACGGCCAGCACCGTGCGAGCCGAGGAGGGGTTCAAGACGTTGTCACCCAATCCGTGGAAGGCAAGGACCTGCCTCGAAGCCGACTCCCTCGGGCAGGTTCTGGGAGCCAGCCGGACGGTCAAAGTCAGGATGAGCCGTTTGAAGTGCTCGGGTCCCAGGAATGCGGCATGGGTCGCGACGCGGGTGCCCGTGCTCGAGGCGAGCAACGAGATGTTCTCGGCGGGGACTCCCAGCTCATCGGTCAAGTACCGCCTTCCATCCTGCCTATGCTCGGCCCATGACCATGCAGCAAAGGACTTCCGCGAGGTCCACTCGCTCGGACGGGTCCCGGCGCTGCGCACCGACGATGGCGACATCCTCACGGAGAACGCAGCCATCCTGCAGCACGTGGCGGAGGTGTTCCCCAAGGCGAACCTCGCGCCCACGGACAGCAGGGGCCGTGCACGGCTGCAGCAGTGGCTGTGCTTCATCGGGACCGAGCTGCACAAGGCGCTCTTCGTGCCGCTCCTCGAGGAGAAGGCGCCCGAGGCCGCGAAGGCCTACGCGCTGGAGAAGGGCGCCTCATGGCTCGACTTCCTGGAGAAGCCTCTGACCGGGCGCGAGTTCCTGCTCGACCGCTTCAGCGTCGCCGACGCGTACCTGTTCACGGTGCTGAACTGGTGCGTGGTGACGCCTGTCGACCTGGAGAAGTGGCCGGCCATCAACGCCTACGTCGCGCGCCTCCGGGAGCGGCCGAGCATCGTGACGGCCTTCGCGGAGGAGGCGAAGCTCTACGCGGAGGAGCTGAAGCGGCACCAGGCCGCTGCGTGAGCCTTCCACGGCAGGCGGGTATCAGCGCCATCTCCCAGGGGATGGGCGTCGCTGCTGGCCTGCCCGGGCCGGCCTCAGCATGTGAGGCTTCGCCTGGCTCGAAGGCGAGCCTCCTGGGGCACCAGGCTGTGGCGGGGCAGGCTCCTCGCCCTGTCGTGAGCGGCAGCGCAGGGCGAGCTGACCCGGTGCGGCCGCCTCGGGGAGCAGCTGCGTGGCCGCGGCAAGGTGCGGCGCCGCGCGGTCACAGCTTCCCTTCACCGTCCAGCGAAGCGCCAGGGTCATCCGTGAGGGGTAGTCGTCCGCGGCGAACCGGGAGACGCGCTCCTCGACGGCCTCGAGGTGCGGAGTGGTTCGCGCCGACTCGCGGAGGACGAGCCGTGCCACTTCGCGAGCCGCTCCCAACGCTCCCAAGGCGCACAGGGTGACTGCAACCCCCCCGCGGAGGGCCCGGGGAGTGCTCGCCGTCAGCACGGCGACATGCCACGTGTCATCCGGCTGTCTTGGGAGCAGCACGCCCAGGAGGACCGCGGCGACGCAGGCCGCGCCGGGGGTGACGAGCACCGCGTCGATGGCTCCGAGCCACGCCAGGGCAAGGAACGTCGCCGCTGCCGTTCCCCCCGCGAGCGCGTCTTCCCGCGTGGGCGCGCGCAGGAGCGCGCGGCCGGTAAGCAGGAGCACCCGAAGCGCGACGAGTGCCAGCAGCGCGCAGGCCATGAAGCCCCGCTCGGACAGCACCGCAATCCAATCGCTGCTGGGATGGCGGTTCGTGGGCTCGAAGCTGCCTCGGTGCACGGAAGGGTCGTCCGGTGCCGCGAAGCGCGGGTAGTGGACGGACCAGTTCCCCGGACCGGTGCCGAGCGGCCAGTACTCGCGGGCCATGAGCAGCGAACGTTCATACTGCACCATGCGCCCATGGCCACTCCCCGTGTCCGCCTCCACGAGTGTCGCGAGGGTGTCGCGGTAGGGATGGGGCGAACGCCAGTTCAGGCGGTTGGGGAGCACGAGCGCCGCTGCGCCGCCGAGCATGAGCGCGACGAGGACGACGGCCCCCCGCCGCCAGGGGCTCCCGCGGCCCGCGCGCCGGGTGGCAGACCCGACGACGCCTGTGAGGAGCACCACCGCCAGCCCTCCCCCGAGCCACGCGCCGCGTGACCGCGCGAGCACGAG
This sequence comes from Pyxidicoccus trucidator, assembly GCF_010894435.1. Taxonomy (NCBI): domain Bacteria; kingdom Pseudomonadati; phylum Myxococcota; class Myxococcia; order Myxococcales; family Myxococcaceae; genus Pyxidicoccus; species Pyxidicoccus trucidator. Next base: position 455,289 of record NZ_JAAIXZ010000008.1, read on the forward strand.
CACGTAGCCCGAGGCGAGGGCCGCCGCGAACGCGAGGACCCGGCCCCATCGCCGCTCCCCTAGCGCGAGTAGTGCCGTCGCCGGCAACCCCAGCACCAGCAGGTGCGAGAGCGCGTTGCGATTGCCCAGGGGCCCGCCGGGTATCCGGTGCGGCGTGGAGAGCCGGAACGTGAGCCGGAAGGCCTCGAGTGTGGCGACGAGCGCGGCGAGGAGGAGCGTGGCGACGACCGCGGTGAGCACGCTCTGACGCGACCTCGCAGGCAGGGTGCGCGCCACGAGGAAGGCGAGCACGCCGCCCGCCGACACCCCCATTGAGGACCAGGCCAGCGAGCGGTTCACGGCGACTGTCAGCACCGAGAGCACCCCCAGCGCGAGGAAGAGCAGCAGCCCTCCCGCTTCCAGGTCCAACCGGCACTCGGGTTCCCGTGCGACGACGAGGGCCGCCGTGACGAAGGCCACCAGGATGAGGACGGCGGCCTTCGGCTGGAAGAAATCCAGTGGGTCGACAGGCGGAACGGGCCACATCGCGAACACGCTGCCGAACACCCCCGCCACGAGGAGGACGGGGGCCGCCCACGCCAGACGCCTCATGGGGAGCGACGGGGGAGCAGGCCTGTCGCCGAACTCGCCAGGGCGCGCGAGGGCTGGAGCAGGGTCTTCCAATGGTTCGTCCACCGGCGAAGCCAGCCGAACTCCTCCTCGACGGGACGCAGGAAGAGGATGAGCGCGGCCCACATGACCATGGCGAAGCTCAACAGACCGTGAACCAGCGCGATGGCCGCATGGAAGGAGATGCCGAGCGCGAGCAGCACGCCGCGCGTGCGGCGCGTGGCGAGCAGACCGGCGAAGAGGAAGACCTCCAGGGCAATCGACCCCCAGGTGATGGCGGTGATGGCGGCGCCGCTGGTGAGCACCGGCATGACCAGCGAGCGGACCGGCTCCGCGAAGCCGAACCAGGGGTCGGTGAACCAGTAATAGACGGCCGTGCCGTCACGCCATTCCGTGACACGCAACTTCGAGACACCCGCCTGGAAATAGATGCCCGCGACCTGGAGCCGGATGGCCCAGAGGCAGGTGAGCGCGATGAACCGCGCGACCATGCTCGACAGCCGGGTGCCCGACACCGCCGGGTCGTCAGCCGCCTCCACGGGGGGCTCCCAGTGCCAGCGCCGGGGGTCCGTCAGCGTCAGGGGAATGAGCAGGCACGAGAGCACGGTGGCCGCCTGGTCTCCCCCGTCCACCAGGACGCCCGAGGTGAAGAGGCTGGAGGCCACGTACCAGTGAAGGACGCCCGTCACGCGGGGGCGCCACCCGCTCGCGACCACGGCGAGCAGGGCCACCGCCAGCCACCGCGCCAGCTCCAGGTTCGTGGCGCCCGCCACGCAGAAGAGCCCCGCACGCGTGAGGCCCCCGCAGTGGGGCACCTCGGGCATGCCCACCGCCGGCCGGAAGATGTCGGACGCGGAGCTGAAGAGCAGCGTGCCCATCGTGGACAGCGCGAGCGTGGTCCGCGCCAGCCCGAGGACATTGGTGTGCAGTGGGCGCGCGATGGCGGCCCGGACCTGGCTTCCCAGTCGTGTCAGCATGAGACGTCCATTGAAAGGATGCGGAAGGGCATCGTGACGGGCCGGGCAGAACGTGCCCACGCCCAGGGAACCGGCTTCTGCTGCACGACGGCAACCGTGCCGCACAGGGTTGGAGCGGGTGAGGTGTTGCGCAGGGGGCGTCCCGTCGGCTGCTTCGCCAGACACTCCTCCAGCGGTGCGCTGCACTCCTGCCATTCATTGGCGGGGACGCGGCTGAGCAGCAGCGCCATCTCCACCCCTTGCGAGCGCGACTTGCGGCGCAGTCCTCCGATATTGGAGAGGCGGCCATGGGGCGCGAGCAGGGTCGACTCCCACTGGTCGCCGTGGCGGACGTAGAGGGTCTGCTTCTGCTCGCGTGGGTCGCGCGTGAAGAAGGACCACCCCTGGGGCGCCCAGAGGAAGGTCTGGGCCAGCTGCGCGAACGGCAGGCGCACCGGGCTGTAGGGGAGCGTGGGGTAGATGACGTACCCGATGGAAATCATCCAGGCGAGTCCCACGGCGAGAGCAATACCACCCAGGACACGGTCTCTCGCCTGCGGGGTGGCAGCGGGGGCGGCGGTAGAAGAGGAGGGTATCGGTTCCGTCATGGTGGCAAGGGAGGTAGGGGGTGGACCGCAGGGACCGGTGCGGGCCAATGCCTTGCACCGGTCCCGGGTGTCGCATCAGCCAGCGACGAGCCGCGTTGCCAGCATTTCGATCATCTCGTCGTGCCGGAGCTGTCCGCCGGCCCATCCATGTTCGTGGTCGAGGTCGTCCAGGGAGGCATAGGCATACGCGGGGTCGTACGTGTAGGGGTCGTACGTGTACGTGGGGTCGTACAAGTACGTGAGGTCGTACGTGAAGTCGTACGCGTACGTGAGGTCGTACGCATACGTGTTCGTGAAGTCGTAGCTATAGATATAACAGGTCCCCTGCGTGCTCCCCGCCGCGGCCTCGGGACGCTGGTGCTTCGCGGCCACCTGCTTCACGAGCGAGTTGCGCTCCTTCAGCGCCTGCTCGATGCGCAGGTGTTTTCCACTCTGGATCTCCACTCCGAAGCGAGCGAAGAACCCCGGGTCCGCCTGGTGGATGTCCGCCATCAGCTGCGCCTTCACGCGTTCCCCCACCTCCTTCTGCTGGGGCGAGAGTTCGCGACGGGGCTGGTTGCCCCAAAACTCCGGAAGCAGCTCCGCGACGGGACCGTCACCGAACACGAGGCCGCGGAAGACCTCCTCGCCGCTTCGCGGTGCCTGGGCCGCTGGCTCCTCGGGTCCCCCGCACGCGGCCGCTCCCATGATGAACATGACTGCCACGACGACGCGCGAATTCATGCGGCGCCGCACTCCTGCCTGTTGTGTCATTGCAATCTCCGGTTCCAGGGATTGGACGGACCCCCATGAGGCATGAGCCGGTGACGTGGAAATTGATGCAAAGAAATCCGAGAAGCCCCGGAAAAAGGTCGCTCTCCACCCACGTGGACAGGAACTGGAGTTGACCCGGTTCCGCAGAGTGGCTCGGGCTTTCACCATCAGGCAGAAGCCCGGTACTTCTTTTCGTAGTTGGTGGGCAGCCGGAGGTTTTTCGTCCTCATGCCATGAGGCGCGTCGGACCCAGGCTTGTCGTCAAGCCCCCCACGGCTGTAGGGCGCCGATGGTGGAGTGCCCTTGCGCGGCGGTGCACGTGCGAGGACGCTAGGCATGCGGAGTTCCGGAGGAGGGGGGGCTTCGAAGCAGGCCCGACGCTCTCGGGCCATGACTCCGTCAGGAGGAGAGGATGGGGTTCCGGTTTCGCCGAAGTGTGAAGCTGATGCCGGGCGTGCGCCTCAATGTGGGCCTGGGGCGTTCCTCGCTGACCCTGGGAGGCCGGGGCGCGACGGTCAACCTGTCGTCGCGTGGGGCCCGTACGACGCTCGGCATTCCGGGCACGGGGTTGTCATGGACCTCGCGCACCGGCTCGAGCTCGGGCAGGAACCGGTCCACGGGTGGAGCGCGGGGGCCCACACAGAGACAACTTGAGGCGCAAGCACGGCGCGAGAACCAGCTCCGCCTTCAAGCCGCGGCCGAAACTCAGGTCGCGGCGGCGCAGTCTGTGCGACAGGATCTGCTCGACTGCTGGCGGGACATGCCCCTCGTGCCGAGTGCGGAGGACTACTCGCGTGCCTGCATCGAGAGTCCTTTCGAAGGACAGGCGCTTCCCGTTCCGGCGGAGGCAGAGGAGCGTCGGCGGCTCGTGAGTGGCATTGAGGCGAGTGTCCGCAAGGACCGAGGCTGGACGGGCATCGGGCTGTGGGGGTTCGCCGTGCTGATGTTCCCGTGTGTCTTTGGCGGAGTGGGCGCGTCCCTGCAGAATGCCATTGGGAACTGGTCCATCCTCTTTGCCCTCATTGCCTACGTGGGCTTCGTCGCGCTCTGCACCGTCCCCTGGAAGCGAGGCACCCGGGCGCTGATTGCGAAGAGAATCGAGACCGAGTGGCCGGAGCGCTGGAATGCGCTCCAGAGCGACTATCAGGCCTACCAGGAGGAATCCACCGCCTGGCCCGAGCGGGAACGCGAGCGGGCCTCGTGGGCCCGGAGGCTGGTGGCAGGAGAGCAGGAGGCCCTGGAAGAGACCGTCTCGTCCTCGCTGGAGGACCTCGACTTTCCCTTCGAGACGCAGTGCCGCGTGGCCGTCCCGGACTCGGAGAATGCATTCGTCCTGGTGGACCTGCCCGAGATCGAGGACGTCATTCCCGAGGTGCGCCAGCGCGCGCTGAAGAATGGCACCGTCAAGGAAGTGCGGCGCACGAAGACTGAGCGGAATGCGGACTACCTGCACCTCATCGCGGGAATCGCGCTGCTTCTGGCACGCACGGCCATGGGGGCGGGTCCGACCCTCAGGCGTGCCCATGTGGCCGCGTATACGCAGCGGCGCAAGCGTGGCACGGGGCTCGTCGCCGATGAGTATGTGTATGAGGCGGTCTTCGAGCGGCCGGAGGTTGCGGGTTGGACGCCCTCCACGGTCGATCCCGTTCAGGTGCTGACGGCCTCTCCGAGAAACCGCCTGGACCTGCGTGACAACGGTGAGCTGAAGCGCATCGACCCACCCGGGTGGATGGCGGAGGTCTCAGAATCCCCGTGAGCCGTGCCGGGGACGTGCCCTCTGGCCCTGGCGTCGGCTCAGGGGCCGAACGCGCGCAGCAGCTCAACACTGTCGACATGCAGGTCGAGCTGCGGTGCGCTGGGCAGGCATGACTGCGTGAAGCTGTGCTCCCCTCGCGTGTTGCTCATGCGCAGGATGGACTCCAGCGAGCGGGTGCCGTGCTTGTACTGCCCCACGGTGAGCAGGGCGTGAAGCACGCCCTCGCCGATGGAGCGGGCGTCGCCGAGGACGATGTTGGGGATGATCTCTCCCAGCAGGCCATGGAGGACGACGGCCCTCCGGATGAGGTGTTGCTGCTCTCCATCCTCGGGACTGGGATTGATGCCGCGCACGTCGAGGAAGCCTCGCAGTCGGCTCACCAAACCAGGGTGCTTGGCGGCCTTCTTCTCCTCGGGAAGGTGCTTGAGTTCATCGGGAGGACCGAACTCCTCGCCTGCCTCCACACCTGACGTAGGCAAACACGCCGAACGCGAACGTCCTGCTCAGCTGCTGCGCGAAAGTCCACTCGCGGCGTCCTCTCCTTATCCCGGGGCAGGCCTCTCCCCATCTCGCTCGCCTCCACCAGCAATGTGGCGAAATTGTCCCTCACCGCCTCGTACAGCACGGTCTCCTCCCTCCCACGAACCTCCCAGGAGCACCGTGCGCCCCTGGTTCCGTTTCCAAAATGTCTCCAAGACTGGAGAGGACTCCGGGCGACAGGCGGGCCTGGCGGGAACTGCCCCGTGGACTCGAAGTGCCTGGGTTCACTCGCGATTCAGCGAAAGGGGTGCGCCGTCGCGGGTTTGGGGCACCCCGTGTCCACAGGTTCAAATCCTGTCTCCCCGACCACGTCGATTGAAGCGGGCTGGAGATCTCAAGGTCTCCAGCCCGTTTTCATTTCCGGCCTCCTGCTTCGTCCTTCGAGCAGCCGCATGGCCGCCGACCTGGCCGCAGGGCTCAGGTGCGTAGCGCTGGGTGATGGAGCGGTTCTGGTGCCCAGCCAGCTCCTGGATGGCCTTCGCCGGGGCTCCTGCCATCGCCAGCCGCGAGCAGAAAGTGTGGCGGAGGATGTGGATGCCCCCGTCACCTTGAAGGCCTCGCCGCTGGCGGGTTGGAGTGGCTCAGACGCCGGTCACCCCGCGGATGAAGGCGAGCATCCGGTCGCACGTCGTGCGCAGGTCCATCCGCTCCTCGGCCATGCAGCGGGCCTCGCGGCCCATGGCGCGCAGCGTGTCCGGGCTCGCAACCAGCGCGTCCAGCGCGCGCGCGAGCGCCTCGTAATCCCCCACTGGCACGAGCTTCCCGTCCACGTCGTCGCGAACGAGCTCACCCACGCCACCCGTAGGCGTCGTCACCACGGCGAGGCCCGCGGCCTTCGCCTCGGCAATCGCCCACGACGACATGTCCGCCATCGTCGGCAGCACGAACAGGTCCGCGGCCTGGGCGAGGCCAATCAGCTCGGGCGAGTTCGGCTGCATGCCGACGTGGACACGAACGCGGGGCGGCGCCTCGAAGGACGTGGAGGTCACCAGGTCCAGCTGCCAGTTGCGCAGGCGCGTCGCCCGGGCCCAGCGCAGCAGCAGCTCGCCGCCCTTGCGCCCCAGGTCGCCTCCCACGAAGAGCAGCCGCACCACGCCGTCACGCTGCTTGCGCTCCGGGTTCGGACACCAGAGCCCGGTGTCGACGCTGGGCCAGACGACATGAAAGCGCGCGTCGGGAACGCCGTACTCCTTCACCAGCGAGCGTTTGGTGAAATCCGAGAAGGACAGCATCCCCTTCGCCACGGCGTACGTGCGACGGTGCAGCGCGTTCTTCGCTCGGCCCACCCATCCGGCGTGTTGGGAGCGCAATCCATAGTACCGCAGGTAGTCCTCCAGGCCGCTGGGAGTGGCGTCCGTCGAAATCACGCTGGGCACCCGGCTCATGAAGTCATGGGCCAGGTGCGCCATCCGCTGGGTGTGAACGACGGCGGCATGCACCGGGACCTGCGCGACGGCCCGTCGCAGTGCTGAGCGCGTCCGCAGTCCGCCCCTGAGGGACAGGCGCGAGCGCACGACAGGGAGCTGCTCCCACACATCGTCGGCGTGCTCGTCGATGGGCAGCCACACCGGCGTGATGTCGGTGCGCCGTGCCATCGCGCTCTTGAGATTCTGGAGGAAGACCGCGTTACCGAGAGTCGTCTCGATGGCGAAGGCGATGCGGGGGGGCGACGTCGACATCTCTTTCAGAAGCCTCAATCGGTCACTGCTCGCGGCGACATGCCGCGCATGGCCTCCTATATCGACTCAGTGGGTCTTGTTGAACCCTGGTTCATGTTGCTCCGGTGTCACGCATCTCTCGCAGAGTGATTTCCAAGGACTCGAGAAGGACTCGGACCCGCTCCCGAGGGCGCCGTGGTGCTCGTCGGTGGCTATGGCGTCGTGGGCGCGGAAGTCGGACGGGTGCTTCGGGCCCGTCATCCCTCGCTGCCGTTGGTGCTGGCCGGGCGGAACCCTCACGGGGCGAAGCCCTGGCCGCCGAAGTGGGGGGCGTCACTGCATGCGATGGACCTCATGGGCTCCTCCCCGCTCGACTTCTCCGCGCGGGCCGTCATCGCGCTGGTGAACGACCCGGTGGACCGCCTGCTGCGGGGCTGCCTTCGGGCGGGCATTCCCTTCGTGGACATCACGTGCCTCGGCGCATGTCTTCCACGTCCAGGTGCCCGTAGACCTCGGTGGTGATGGCCGGGCCGGAGTGCCTGGAGTCGCAGCACGGTGGCCAGGGGCCCCAGCCTTGAGCAGCTCTTGAGCCAGTCCATGTGCAACCTCCCACCTCCGTCGCCAGCCGGAACTGGGAACTCTGGGGGAGGGCCAGGCACGTCGCCCAGTGGACTGGAATGGGAGCTGGGGCGCCCGCCCCCCATGGGCCTTGGGCCGTCGTGGTGGTTGAATGCGCCGGGGGGACACATGTGGGCGCTGAACAACCGCACGGCGTATGCAGCAGAGCGCAACTGGACGCGAGACAGGGACGGACTCCACTGGTGGCTCGTCGCCGTCAAGGCGACGTTCGACATCGGGCCTGATGGGCGGCTGAAGCTCGCGGACGAGCAGCTTCCGCCGGTATTGATTCCGGAGTCCTTCGGCGAGCCGGGCCGCTCCAGCCTGCGATACGACTCCGACCTGCTGGCGCCGAAGCCGGGCACGGACCTCCTCGTGAGCGCGCATGCACACGCGCCTCGCGGAAGACCGGCGCCCACGGTGCCGGTCTCGCTCCGGGTCGGGCGGCTCCACAAGGTGCTCGTCGTGCACGGAGAGCGGACCTACGAGCAAGGCTGGTCCGGCGTGACGCCGGGCCGGCCCCAGCCCTTCATCACGCGGCCCATTCAGTATGAGCTCGCCTTTGGTGGCAGCGACCTGTCAGGCCTCGACCCGGCGAAGCACCGCATCGACGAGCGGAACCCCATCGGACGCGGCTTCGCGACGCGCGGCGCCCACCTCGCCGGAAAACCGGCCCACGCCATCGAGTATCCCAGCGGAGACCCCGCGACCATGGGCCCGGCGGGGTTCGGTCCCATCGATTCCTCGTGGATGCCCCGGCGCAAGCTCGCGGGGACGTACGACGCGCGGTGGGAGCGCACGAAGAAGCCGCTGCTCCCGGATGACTTCGACCCCGCGTTCGCGCTGAGCGCCCCGGTGGATCAGCGGCCCGAGAATCCCCTGGAGGGCGGAGAGTCCGTCGAGCTGATGAACATGACTCACGAGGGGGCCCTGCGCTTCGAGCTCCCGCGCATCTCGCTCGGCTTCAAGACGCGCATTGGTATGCGCCGCGAGGAGCATGGCCCGCGGCTGACGACGGTCCTGGTGGAGCCCGAGGCGCGGCGCCTGTGCCTGGTGTGGCAGAGCGCACTGCGCGTGCGCGCCCCGGAGGCGGACTATCTCGATGAGACGGAGATCTTCGAGTGGAAGGGGGACTCATGAGCGCCGAAGTCGAGGTGGTGGCCGTCGGCGCTCGGACCCCGCTCGGTTACTCTGCGGAGAGCAGCGCGGCGGCCGTGCGCGCCGGCATCTCCCGGTACGCCGAGTTCCCCTTCATCGATGCGCGGGGCGAGCCGGTCGTGGTGGCCTCGGATGGGGAGCTCGACCCGAAGCTGGAGGGGCGGGACCGGCTCGTCCCCCTGCTCGAGAGCGTCCTCGACGAAGTCGAGGGGAAGCTCGGTTCAGCGGTCCTGGAAGGGAACCGGTGCCGGCTGCTGCTGTCGCTTCCCGAGGCGCGCCCGGGGTTCTCCGATGACGACGCGGCCTGGTTCGTGAGCGCCATGGAGGCACGCCCGCGGGCGAAGGCCGCGCGTATGCGCGTCGAGATTGCGGGACGCGGACACGCGGGAGCCCTGCGCGCGGTGGAGCAGGCCCTGCGAGAGTCCTCCGAAGGCCGGGAGTGCTTCTTCCTGGTGGCGGGCGTGGACAGCTATCACCATGCGGAGACGTTCCTCTGGCTGGAGCGCGCCGGCCGGTTCGCGCAGCCGGGGATTCGCAGTGGATTCATTCCTGGCGAGGGGGCCGGGGGCCTGGCGTTGATGAGCGCGGGGCTGCGCCGCCGCTTGCGGCTGCCCCGGTTGGCGGTGGTGCGAGGGGCACGGACCGCGCAGGAGCGCCTCCTGCGCGACAGCGACACCGGCTCGTTCGGCGTCGGAATGACCCAGGCGGTCGAAGGCGCGGTCGCGGGGCTCGACTTGTCCTGCGAGAAAGTGGATGAGCTATTCACCGACATCAATGGCGAGAGGTACCGCAGTGAGGAGTGGGGGTTCGTCGCGCTGAGGACGCCATCGGTCTGGCACTCCACGGCGTATCGCTCCCTGAGCGATTGCTGGGGTGACGTGGGCGCCGCGGCGGGTGCCCTCGGAGGCGTCCTGGCGGTTCGGGCGTTCGCACGGAGCTATGCGCGAGGCCCCCGGGCCATGGTGACAGCGGGTTCTGATGGGGGGCTGCGAGGGGCGATGCTTCTGCAGGACCCACGGGTGTCGTAAGGAGAGGGGGAAAGCAATGAGCAACGTCTCAGTGAATGCACCGAAGACGCCGGTGACCGAGGGCTCCAGTGGGGTCGCCGTGGCAACGCTGCCCAACGTGTGCAAGATGCCCGGGCCTCCGGCGCCGTTCGTGCCGACGCCGCTGCCCAACATCGGGAAGAGCGGAACAGACCCGAAGAATTACTCCAAGACGGTCACCATCGGGGGGAAGAAGGTCGCCATCAAGGGCGCCACCTTCGGCTCCATGGGCGACGCGGCCAGCAAGGGGACAGGGGGTGGCATCGTCTCCGCCAACGTGGAAGGCCCCACCAGCTTCCTCGGCCCCGGGTCCATGGACGTGAAGTTCGAGGGGAAGAACGTCCAGTTGCTCGGTGACCCCATGCTCAACAATGGCGGGCCGAGCGGGAGCCCAGCCAACGCGGCGACGATGCTCGGGGTGATCCAGAAGACCGGAGCCCTCCTCGTCGTCAGCGGGAAGGACGTGTGCCCCCTGTGCAGGAAGGTGCATGGCAGCGAGGGCTCGCTGAAGGAAACCCCTGTGACCCAGGCCGACGCCGCTCAGCTGGAGGTCAAGCTCACCAAGAAGATCTTCGCCGGTGAGTTCCCCGAAGAGGAGCTTCCGTGGGGAAGGATGCTCGGCGTCGCTCAGTGCAAGTGCGGGCAGAAATACGCGGACCACTCGAGCAACACCATCGAAGTCTTCTGCAAGAGCGTCAGCGAGCTTGGCTGGAACGCGCCCAAGCCCGGCACCACCCGCAGGGAGGTCCGAGCGTTCGTTGACAATCGCTTCAAGGAACACAGCAAGAACGTGGAGAAGGCCTGGGCGCGGGCCCAGCGGTTCCATGAGCAGTTCGTGAACAAGAAGACCACCGCGGCGGCCTACCCACCGGGAGGCTGTGCCGGCCCCAAGGCACTCGTGCTGGCGATGGACCATGGCGCGCGCGTCACGGGGCTGACGGAGCGGTGGTTCCGCAGCGATGGGCAGCCGGTGAGCGCGAAGATCCGGTTCATCGACAAGAATGGAAGGGAAGTCGAGAGGCACTTCGCCCACGGCAAGAGCGTCCCGCCGTGCATGGCCTGCACCGTCATCCTTCCCCTGCTCATCTGCCCCGAGGAGGAAATGAAGTGTCAGCACAAGAAGAAATAGACCTTGAGTTCCTCGAGGTGGAGGACCTCCTCCTGCGGACCGTGCCCGGGCTCGCGGAGCAGTGGCGGGGTGCCACGCCCGATGAAGTCGAGCAGCTCGAGCGCATCGCCGGGCGTCCCCTGCCACGGTTCTATCGCTGGTTCCTGAGCCGCATGGGGCAGAGCATGGGGCCGCTGGCCTATCCCAGCCAGGACTTCTCCGCGCGGCGCGTGCTGGACTGCTACGCCAGGAAGCTCGTCGCGCCCAATCCCCGGTTCCTGCTCATGGGATACGAGTCCGACGAGATGATGCCCCTGCACGCGTTCTATGACCTCGACGCGCCCGCGCGGGGGGATGCGACGGTGACGGCGCGGTACGCGCGCGGGGGCGACGACCCCGTCGACCGGTTCGAGACCTTCCACGAGATGCTGTCGTGGAGCGCGCTGTTCCGATTTCGGTTCGAGCAGATGTCCCAGACGTGCGAGGGGACGCTCTATCGCGAAGACGCGGACCTGCTCTCCCTCCTCGCCCCGGTGCTGAGCAGCCTGGGGTTCACGCAGCCTCTCACTACCGGCCACTACTGCGGACTGTATGAGCGGGCCGACGCGGTCATGATCTGCGGCGGCACGCCCAGAGAGAACCTCGAGAACGTGCGCACATTCCTGCTCGGTGGGAGCAACGCCGGAGTCCTCCGGAGAATCCTCGGGGAGGTCGCGAAGGAGTCCTCGCTGGAAGTCGAGGTCAACACCTGGACTCCGGCGCTTCGTTGAGGCGCCAGCGCCCTCCTCCGAAGGGGCCATCTTCGCCCTCCACCTCGAGCGGGGGCTGGTCCGGAGGACGCGGTGAAGCCCGCGGCCCCTGGGACTACGGAGAGGAAGAGCCGCGCAGGATGAGCGAGTCCGAGCCGGTGCCGTCGGCCAGCGTCGTCACCACCGGGTCCTTCTCACAGGAGAGCCAGCTCCCGCACGGACCGCTGTGGCACGCCACCTCGTTGGCGGACCCGCAGCCGTGGATTCTGTCTCACCGACCACGTCATGAAGCGGGCTGGAGATCGCAAGGTGTCCAGCCCGTTTCATTTTGGGCCTCCTGCTTCGTCCCCTCCAGCATCCGGATGGCCGCCGACCTGGCTGCCAGGCTCAGGTGTATGGAGCGCTGGGTACGGTCTCCCTGCTGCGGCGACGCCACCAGACGAGACCTCCGGCCGCAACCAGCGCGCTGCCGACGAAGATCCAGACGGGTGAGTCGCCGGAATCTTCGCCATCGGCGTCGCCCACGTAGCTGCTCAACTCGATCGCCCCGTCCGCGGTGTCGACGACGAACTCGAAGCCCTCTTGGCCCTTGTCGACGCGCCGCACCGGAAGCCTCTGGTTCCCCTCGACGAGTGTGAGCTCGGCTTCGGGCGGCAGGTGAACGAGCTCGTCCGGCGCTTGTGCGACGCTTCGGTCCAGGAAGATCGAGGGCCGAGTGCCTTCGGGAGCAATCCTCTGCGCTGCGAACCTCAGGCTCTCGGGCGAGTGGGTCGAGGTGCCCGCCGCCTTGGTGACCATCACCAGCTCACCGTCGGGAGTGCGGGCCAGGTAGGCGGCTGAGCGCGCGGCGTCGTCGCTCAGACCCGCGAAGGCAAGGCCTGCGCGCTCGGCAGCCACGAGACCGGTCACACCGGCCGCACCGGCCGCGGCCTTACCAAGGCTCGCAGCCTTGCCGGTCTTGCCTATTTTCGCGCCGACGCTGACCGCCTTACCGCCCTTTGAACCGATGCGACCGAGCTTACCCAGCAGGCCGCCGATGCCGGCGTGCGCGACGAGGGGGAAAACAGCCAGGGACAGCGCCACGATCAAAGCCAGTGTTCGAGAGCCGAGCATGTCGAATCCCACATGCCATGTTTCCGGCCGCTGTGCATCCGGGCGAGCGATAACGAGCGGCGGCTCACCGCTGGCAGTAGCTCGGCATGGTGCTCGGCAGTCCACCCCGTGGTGGCCTCCGTCGGCTGGCTGCCCGTGCCGTGCCAATAGAAGACGAGCAGGCCATCCAGCCAAGAGCGGCGGCAAGAACTCTCTTCATGGCAAGCACCCTCCCGAGACGGTCATCTACCGCGAGTGGATGCTGCGCCCGGAGCAGTACCGCCGGATGAACGAGGCGCTCCAGCAGCGGGCCTCGTGCTGGTGACCTCGCCCGAGGCCTATGCGCATGGCCACCACCTGCCGGGCTGGTATGACGCGGTGAAGGCGTGGACGCCGCGCAGCGTGTGGACGCGCGCGGTCGGTGCCGGAGCAGAGGACGAGTGGATGCGCCTGCTCGAAGGCTGGGGCGACCGGCCGGTGCTGGTGAAGGACTTCGTGAAGTCCCGCAAGCATGAGTGGGCCGAGGCGTGCTTCATCCCCTCGGCACGAGACAGGGCGGCCGTCTCACGCGTCACCCGTCGCTTCCTGGAGCTGCAAGGAGAGGACCTCAACGAGGGGCTGGTGTTCCGGGAGTACGTGGAGCTGGTGCCGCTCGAAGCGCACCCACGCAGCGGCATGCCTCGCGTGCGGGAGTTCCGCGTGTTCGTCCTCGGTGGGCGGCCGCTCCTGGTGACGCCTTACTGGGACGACGTGGACGGGATGGAGGCGGGGCCGGTGGTGGAGGCCTTCGCGGAGGACTTTGCCCACGTACGCAGCCCGTTCTTCACCGCCGACGTTGCCCAGCGCAAGGACGGCACGTGGACGCTCATCGAGATAGGGGATGGGCAGGTCTCCGGCCTCCCCGAGCGTGCCAACCTCCACACCTTCTTCCCCGAGCTGAAGTCCCGTCTGGAACCCCCTTCGCGCTGAGGCCGTCTCGGCCGGCTCCTGGGCCGTCCTTCACCGGCGCTCGTCGCACGCGTCCCCTGGCCGGAAGGGCAGGCCCACAGCTCGCGGCCATGAGTACCGTCGTCGGCGGTGAAGAAGACGTCCCAGCCGGACTGGATGAAAGCCATGGGCGAGGAGGAGGCCGGGCCCGGCGCAATCCCACGCAGCGGCACCGTACCGTCGGGCGTGCCGTTGCTCACCCACGGCTCGCGGCCGCTCGCGGCATCCTCCGCGGTGAAGAAGAGGCGGCCCCCCAGGGCCGTCAGGTTTCTCGGCGTCGAGCCGAGGTCCTTCAGCACCACGGTGCCCGCCTCCGTGCCGTCGCTCGTCCACAGCTCCGTCCCATCCCCGTGCGTCCCATCATTGGCGGCGAAGTAGATCCGCCCCTTGAACTCGAGCAGGGCGTTGGGGGCCGAGCTGGTCGCGCCGGGGAAGATGTCCTTCACGCGCCGGGTCCCGTCGCGGGTTCCATCGCTCCTGATTGAGCGGACGTCAGGGGCGTTCCGCTCAGCTTGGTGGAGCGGCAATCTGGAAGCGCCGGGCCTGGAAACCATCCGTGCAGCGGTTGGAGCGGGCTGTGCGCGGCGAACGCTTGTCCTGTCCCTCCGGTCCGGGGCCGGAGTGCGAGTGGACGGGTACGCGGCGTACCAGACGGCGACGAAGTCGGGCGCGGACGGGCCCGCTTCCGCCACGCTGGCCTTCTGCTGGGCACACGTGCGCCGCAAATTCTTCGAGGCGAAGCAATTCGCGCCCGCCTGCGAGCAGGTGCTGGGGCTCATTGGCGAGGTGTATGCCATTGAGGCGGACCTGCCTGTGGAGTACATGCTGAAGCTGTGGGGCGGGCTGACTGTCTTCTTGAACAATCCCGTGGTGCCCATCGACAACAACCATGTCGAGCGGCAGATGCGCGACAGGGTGATGGGCAGGAAGAACCACTTGACGCGGCCGCCGGGAGCTATGTCCCGGCGGCCGCCGTGGCATGAGGGATTCATGAAGAGGCAGACGCGTCCTACAACCTGCAAGCGGGCGTCCTGTTGTGGGAGGTCGCCTCGTGGCGCGCCGCGGGCGTCCTGTCCGGCCCGCAGGAGGAGGTCGCCGGGCTGGCCTTCTCGCCGGATGGACGCCTGATGGCGGCGGCCTGTGCGAGGGGGCGCGTCGTCATCTGGGAGACCCGGACGGGGCGCGTGGCCCACGTGCTCGAGGAGGAGGGACAGAGCTTCCTCGATGTCGCCTTCCATCCGGACGGAAGCCTCCTGGCCGCGACGACGTGGGGCCCGGAGATTCGCCTGTTCAACGTCGCGGACTGGAGCCCGCGCGGGACGCTGCTGGGGCCCCACGCGGGCTCACGTCACGTGGAATTCAGTCCGGACGGTGAGCTGCTCTTCCTGACGCGGTTCGGCTTCCTGGCGCTGAGCCTGGCGGAAGGCTCCCGCGTGTTCCGCCACGAGGTGGACAACGACTTCTATGGAAGCAGCGTGGCGCCCTCTCCGGATGGAACCCTGGTGGCGTGGGGCGAGCCGGATGGCACGGTGGGGCTGTGGGGGGCCGCGACGTCGGGTTAGAGGCCCTTCTTCGCCCGCAGCGCCTGCTCGACTTCGCGGAATGCGTCGTCGGCTTCGAGCACCCAGATGCGCTCCCGCACGCTTCATGCACTAGACTCCTCCCTCAGGAGGGTCGTGGCATGAGTGCTCGTCGTAGCGGAGTGCGAGCTTGCGTCATCGGAAGCCTGATGGTGCTCGGCGCGTGCAAGGGTACCCTGACGGGGCCGGACGTCCCGGATGCCGGCGTCTCTCCCGCTTCTGATGGCGGAAGCGACGTCACCGAGCTCTCCCCGAACCTGATTCCCCAGGAGGAGCTCTTCACCTGCCAGGGGGCCGTCTCTGATGCCCCCACACGCCTTCGCCGCGTCAACCGGTGGCAGTGGACCCGCAACGTGGGCGGCGCCGTGACGCGCGGATGGACCGGTTTCAGCTTCTACGACAATCCGCTCGACCCGAATCCACGCGCGCCCTACGGCAGCTACGCCGTCGATGAGACGGTCGATGAATCCATGGTCGAGATCATCCTCCCCATCGTGGACGAGTACGGCGCGACGTGGGCCGGGCCCTACACCGGCTCGAACAGACTCGACCTGCTCCGCGAGGACCCTTCGTTGCGCTGCATGTGGGAGCAGGCGCAGCCGAGCACCGCCTGCATTCGCAACTACCTCGCCACCCTGCTCGAGCGGGGTGTGATGTACCGGCCGGCGCGCGCGGATGAGCTGGACCGGCTGGCCGCCTTCACCCAGTCGGTGCTCGCGCAGGAGCCCTCCGGTGGAGGCGAGGACGTCCGGACCCACAGCCTCTCGCGCGTCGTCACCGCGGCGACGTTGATGAGTGGCGCGCTCTTCCGCGAGGAGCTGGGCACACCGCTCGGCAACGGCCGCGTCGAGCTCGGCGAGTGGGAGCTCGCGCAGCAGCTCTCCTATGCGCTGGGCGAGCGCGCCCCGGGCGCGGTTCCCACCTGGAGGTGGCCTGAGACCTCCGCCTCCTCCAAGGGCCACTACGGAGACATCGCCGACGCAGCGCGCGACGGAGGCATTCGCTCGCCGCAGGTCGTGGCCTCCCTGATTGAGCAGCATGTCGGCGGCGTGGACCCCACCCGCTTCGACCTGGTCCAGGACTTCGGCGAGGGGGAGCGTCCCCGCCGGGGCGAGGCCTGGCTCTCCGATGGCGTGGCGAACTTCTTCCGCCAATGGCTGGGCTACACGCAGGTGGAGGCCATCTTCAAGGAGCGCCCGGAGGCGACCAGCGCCTTCGACGATGGGGAGCTGAGTGGCTACCGGGCGCAGGCCTCGGCCTGGGACAACCTGCTCACCGGTTACTACGGCGACGAGTCGACGCTGATTCAGCAGATGGACGACTTCGTCGCGCGCGCGGTGGTGGATGACGTCGCGGTGCTCGAGACGCTGTTGACCTCCCGGCGGTTCTTCCTCGCCGCGACCCAGGACTCGGGCTTCGACGGCAACGCCACGCGGTACACGGGCCAGCCCTACGGCACCACCGCCGAAATCGCCGCGACCCCCGAAGCGCGCTGGCGGACGCTGCCGGCGTCGGAGCGCGCGGGAGTGCTCACCCACCCGGCCTGGTTGGCCTCGCATGGCGGAAACTTCGAGGACGACCCGTCCGCGGTACACCGGGGCAAGTGGGTGCGGGAGAACCTCCTCTGCGGCTATGTGCCACCCCTCAGCTCGGTGCGCGTGAGGGCGCAGGTGGGGCCTCACGCGCCGGACAAGAACGCGCGGGTGCGCCTCGAGGAGGCGACCGGCAGGAACGAATGCCAGGGCTGTCACTCGCTGATGAACCCGCTCGGCTACCCGTTCGAAACCTACAACCATGCCGGCTACCTGCGGAGGAGGGACCACGCCCCCGACGGTGGGTGGATGGCGCCCGACGGGCAGTCGACGTTGCGCAACATGCCGGACCCGAGCTTGGACGGACCCGTGAGGGATGCGGTGGAGCTCAGCGAGAAGCTCGCCGCCTCGGGCCACGTGAAGCGCTGCTTCATCCGAAACGTCTTCCGCTACTTCATGGGCCGCGACGAGAACCGGAGCGACGCCTGCACGCTGGTGCGGATGGAGCAGGCCTACGACGAGCACCAGGGCTCGTTCAAGGCCCTGCTGAGAGCCCTGATGACCAGCGACACCTGGACGACGCGCCGCGAGCCGGCGCAGGGAGAGTGAGCATGCTGACCCGACGCGCGTTGCTCAAGTCCGCCGTGGCCGCTGGCCTGTTCGCTCCGCTCTACCGCGAGGCGCTCGCCCAGACGGCGAAGCCCATGCGGCTGGTGCTGGTGCTGGAGTGCAATGGCATCTATCCCGAGGCGTTCCTGTCCAGTGGGACGCGCGCGGCCCTCGGGCCGGGAATTCGCAATCGGCACAACTTCCTCGACGTGTATCCCGAGACGCCGTTGCTCCGCACGGGCGATGACCTCTCCAGCGCGCTGTGCCTGGGGCCGCTCGCCGGAGGCAGCGGGGTGCCGTCCCTGGAAAACCGCGCGGCGGTGTTGCTCGGGCTGTCGTCGACCATCGCCGGAGGTGGGCACTCGTCGGGAACGGGGGCGCTGAGCTGCGCGGTGAATGGCTCGGCGGCCACCCTCGATGCGGTGCTGGCGCCGAGGCTCAAGCGCACCGCGCCCTTCGACGCCATCCGGCTTGGCACCAGCTCCGCGCGCACCGCCATCGTCTACGAGACGTGTGCGTACGGCCCGCGCAAGCCCGCCGGCCTCCTGGTGAACCCGATGCTCGCGTACAACACCCTCTTCGGCTCACTCTCGGCCGGCTCGGGGGTGGGGCAGGAGCGCCAGATGCTCTTCGACTTCGCGCGCGAGGACGCGAAGGCCGCGCTTGGGACTTTCAAGGGCAACTCCCACGAGCGCCTGAAGCTGGAGCGGTACCTGGCCTCGCTCGAGGCGCTGCGTTCGAGGGAGTCGCAGCTGCGGGGAATGGCGGCGCAGGTGACGCCGCTGCTGCCCCCACACCCGTCCGTGAACCCGCTGCTCCAGGGAGGCAGCACCCCGCCCGACTCCCTCAAATGGCTCGAGGCGCAATTCGAGCTCGCCACCACCGCGCTGCTGGGCGGGCTGACGAACGTGGTGGTGCTGGCGGCGGGGACCTCGGGTTTCGACGTGGCCTATGACCCGGGCATCGCGAGCGTCGGGCGGCACGACCTTCAGCACGGCATCGACAACGCGGCCAACTGGACCGGCATCGCCGCGGTCACCCGGAAGCACGTGGCCCTGGTGGCGAAGCTCGCACGCGCGCTGGCGGAGACGCCGGAGCTCAACGCGTCCGGTTCGATGCTGGACCACACGGCGATTGTCTTGATGTCCGACAATGGCGAACAGCACCACTCGGAAGGCCGGGAGTGGCCCAAGCTCGTCCTCGGTGGCAATGCGCTGGGGCTGAAGACGGATGGACGGACCGTGGTGTACCCGGCCGAAGGCAAGGCCCGGAATCGCCAGGTGTCCAACCTGTTCAACACCTTGGGCCACGCGGCGGGCGACTCCGGCTTCAACGCCTTCGGGGCGGAGGGACCGACGAGAATCGTCGAAGGGCCCCTGTCGGAGCTGCTCGGGTAGGCCGGCAACGAATCCAAGGGGTTGGAGCGAGGATTCCGGGTCTCTTCAGACCCCTACGCAACTTCTTCTCGGTTGATGCGAAAATCAATCTCAAGAAGTTCCTCCCCCCCTTTCCACGAGAGCCCCTTCCCGTGAGCACCTATTCCGTTCGCAGCGGCGACACCCTGTCCGCCATCGCCAAGAGGTTCGGCACCTCCGTCAGCTCGCTCGCCAAGAGCAACAACATCAAGAACCCCAACCTCATCCTGGCTGGGCAGAAGCTGACCGTCCCCGGCGCCTCCAAGCCTGCCCGTCCGGGCGACAGCTTCGAGCCCACCAAGCCCGCTCCCTCCAAGCCCGCCCCCGCCAAGCCCTCCACGGGCGCCGCCGCGGGCCCGGTGCGTGACGACGACGGCCGCAAGTTCCCCACCTCCGCCGATGGCACCCCCATGTTCCGCCAGGGCGACCCGCAGTGGGGCGGCCGCCGCCTGGGCAGCAGCAGCAGCCTGTCCGCCGCGGGCTGCGCGATGACGGCCACCGCCATGGCCGTGAGCAAGATCTCCGGCAAGGTCATCAACCCCGGCGAGCTGGACCAGCACCTGGACAAGAACGGGGGCTACTCCGGCAACGCCCTCATCTGGGGCAAGGCCTCGCAGATGGCGGGCCTGGGCGCGGGCAAGCCCGGCTGGAGCTTCGACAACATCAACAAGCAGATTGACGCGGGCCGCCCCGTGGTCGTCGGCGTGGACTACAGGGCCGGCTCCAACGGCGGCTCCAACGGCACCGACCACTGGATCACCGTCACCCACCGCAAGGGCAACACCTACTTCGCCAATGACCCGGCCACCGGCAAGGAGATCGCCCTCAAGCGCGACGGCAACCGGCTGGTGGGCGGCCCCAGCAACTACAAGACCACCGGCGAGCTGGTGACGTTCTCCGGCGGCAACCCGCGCCCGGGCACGGCCCCGGCTGGCGGTGGCACCTCCACGCCGAGCGCGGCGGGCGGCTCCGTCAAGGGCCTGAGCCTGCCCGGCGGCGACCTGAAGAAGGGCTCCAAGGGCGCCGCGGTGGAGCAGCTGCAGAAGGCCCTGGTGAAGGCGGGCCACATGACGCAGGCCGAGATGAACACCGGCCCGGGCATCTTCGGGTCCAGGACGGAGGGCGCCCTCAAGGAGTTCCAGGCCGCTCACGGCGTGCCCAACACCGGCTTCTACGGCCCCCTCACCCGCAAGGCCTTCGAGAAGCTCGGCGCCAAGGTGGGCGGGACGACGGGCCCTGGCCCCGTCACGCCCCCGCCCTCCGGTGGCACCAAGGGCGGCGTGTCGCTCGCGCAGCTGCGCAAGGTCATGCCCAACCTCTCCGAGGCCAAGGCCCGGGAGTACCTGCCCCACCTCAACAAGGCCATGGCGGAGGCCAACATCAACACCCCCAAGCGCCAGGCCGCCTTCCTCGCCCAGCTCGCCCACGAGAGCGGCGAGTTCCGCTACATGGAGGAGATCGCCTCGGGTGCCGCCTACGAGGGCCGCAAGGACCTGGGCAACACCCAGCCGGGCGATGGCAAGCGCTTCAAGGGCCGTGGCCCCATCCAGCTCACCGGCCGCGCCAACTACACCGCCGCGAGCAAGGCGCTGGGCATCGACCTGGTGAACAACCCCAAGCGCGCCGCGGACCCGGACGTGGGCTTCCGCACCGCCGCCTGGTTCTGGAACACCCGCAACCTCAACAGCTACGCGGACGCGGGCAACTTCCGCGAAATCACCCGCCGCATCAACGGCGGCTACAACGGCCTGGCGGACCGCGAGGCCTACTACCGGCGCGCGCTCAACGCCCTGAGCTGAGCGAGCGCGCAGCAGGCGGGCCCCCTGCTTTCTCCGGCGAGGGGGCCCGGAAGTGCCAGGGTTTCGCCCCGTCGAATCACCAGCTGGAGCTGCGAAAGCCCGAACCGCTGCCCGACGGCGAACCATCATCGTCGCCCCTGCTGCTCCAGGACGAGCTGGTGCTCCGCGGCTGGGCGGCCTCCCTCCGGTGCCTTTCTTCCTCCTCTCGCTCCTGCCGCTCCGCCTCCTGCCGCCGACGCTCGGCTTCGTGTCGCTCCTCCTCCTCTCGGCGGAGTCGGTCCTCCTCCCGCTCGGCTTCGTGGATGGCATCCAGCGCGGCCCGCTCGGCCCGCCGCGCGGCCTGCTCCGCCGCCGGGTAGAGCCCCTGCTGCAAGGCCGCGCGCGCATCGGAGAGCTGCGGCGTCCCGGGCCTTCCGGCGATGCGCACGCCGTATCCGCCCGACCAACGGTCGGCGCGCTGCACGGCGCGGGTCGCCTCCTGGATGGCATCCA
The DNA here is from genome assembly GCF_010894435.1 of Pyxidicoccus trucidator. Taxonomy (NCBI): domain Bacteria; kingdom Pseudomonadati; phylum Myxococcota; class Myxococcia; order Myxococcales; family Myxococcaceae; genus Pyxidicoccus; species Pyxidicoccus trucidator. The sequence goes on from NZ_JAAIXZ010000008.1 coordinate 476,354, forward strand.
CGGCGCGCTCGGCCGCCTTGAGTTCTCCTCTCAGCGTGGCGGCCTCGGTCTCCGACCGCGACTCGATGCGACCGGCCTCCGCGTCCACCGTGTTCCAGTCCCCGTGGGCATCGTCCAGCGCCCGTGCCGCCATGGCGAGCGCACGGCCCAGGTCCTCCACCGCCCGCCGGGCACGGACCGTCTCCTGGCTGTCGGACACTCCGTCGCTGGCGGCGCGCTTCGCGAGCGACTCGGCCTGCTTCAGCTCGGCCCTCGCGGACGCGATACGCTCGCCTGCCCGCGCGTGCAGCGCGCGGTCGGACGCCACGCATTGCTGGACGTGGGTGAGCGCCAGGGTCGCCGCGGTGAGCCGCTCGGTCGCGGTGAAGGGCTCGGAGGGACGGGCCACCACCGCCTCCCGCGCTGCCTGAAGCAGGAGCCCGGCCTCCGCGAGCGCCGCCTGCGTGGGCGCCATGGTGCGCGGGTCGGCCACCTCGGTGGCGCAGGCGGTGACCCACAGCTCGGTGGCCGTGAGCACCCGCGCGTTCGCCGCCTCGGCGGCCTCGAGCTGTCGGACCTTCTCCTCCAGCTCGTCCAGGCGGTGAGCGACGAGGGCGTGGTGTCCCTCCACCTGGCGCAGCAGCTCCGCGGTGGCGAGCAGCCGCGCGGCGTCGAAGGCGGCATCCGCCTCGCGGAGCACTCCCGCCGCCTGCTTCCGGTGCGAGGCCGCCTCGTCCAGGTTGTCCCCCACGGTGCCGTTCGCGTTCGGGTGCACGGGGTCTCCCGCGCGCAGGCGCAGCGCCGAAGGCTGGTAGCGCCGCGTCAGGTCGCCCAGCAGCGCCTCCCGCTCCGCCGCGAGCCGCTCCAGCCGCCGCGCCTCGGTCCGACAGGCCTCGCGTCGAGGGGAGAAGCGCGCCAGGGCCTCGCGGCTGTGGGCGAGCACGGCATCCACCTCGGCCACCCGCGCCAGCGCGGCGATGAGCCCGGTGAGCGCCGGTTCCAGCGCCCCCTTCCCCAGCGCCTCGCGGGCCTCCGCGAGCGACCGCTCGCCCGCGTTCGCGAGGTCGGACGGATTGGAGCCCTCCTCGCGCAGCAGCGCGGAGGGCGGCTTGCCCATGGCCTGGCCCAGCTCGGTCCTCGCGGTGTCGATGGCCCTCGCCGCCCGGGTCAGCTCGTCGCGAGCCTTTCCGGCCGTCGCGACCAGCGCCTCGGCTTCCGAGGCGCGCGTTCGAAGCCGCTCCAGGCCTTCGGTGAGCGACTGGAGGTCAGCCGTGGCGGGCCGCTCCACCAGGGCTTCCGCCACCGCGTTTCCCGCGTGCGTGAGCAGCTCGATGGACTGGTCCACCCAGTGGCGGGACAGCCCGGTGGCGACGAGCGCGACGCCCGCGCGCTCCGCCGTGGGCAGCACCTCCGAACGGCCGCGCCCGAGCACCGCGCGCAGGGCCCGGGTGTCCAGGCCCTGTCGCAGCCCCTCCTGGAGCGGCCCCTCGAGCGCACCGAGCGGGTCCTGGAGCAGCAGCGCCCGTGCATGCCCGACGCACGCCTCCAGCGCGGGCGCCACGCGTCCCACGAGCGCCGGTGCCCGCAGCCCCTCCACCTCCGCCTCGTGGCCGCGCAGCTCGGCGGCCAGGCCCTCCAGCAGGGTGCTGGCCTCCCGGGCGCGCTCCGGCGCATGCTCCAGCGAATCGAGCACGGCGAGCGCGTTCGCGGCGCGCGAGTTGAACGCCTCGACGAGCGCCTCGAAGGACAGGGAAAACGGCTGGTGGCTGGCCAGCGGCCCGATGAGCTTCTGCGTGTCGGTGCGGCCGCCCCGGAGCACCCACTCGACCCCCTCGTCGGGGTGGAAGGTGATGGGCTGGTCGCGCAGCAGGCGCGTGACGCGCGCGTACCGCCCGGTCGTCAGGTGCTTCCCGAACCAGTTCAGGACCCCCGTTCCTCCCGTGAGCCAGGTGTCGGCCTCGCCCAGTACGCGCGCCGCGGCGACGGACAGCAGGAACAGCTCGTCCACATCCGAGGCGAGCTTCAGCCCCCGCTCGCGCGAGACGCCCGCATAGCGCTGCTCGATGTCCTCCCGGGAGCGGCCGGCCACGGCGTGGGTCCGCTCCAGCAGCCCGAAGAGGGCCTGGGTCTTCTCGTCGATGGCGGTGCGCCACTGCGTGTAGCGCGTCAGGGCCTCGCGCCTGCGCCGGTTGCGCCGGAAGCGCGCGATGCCCAGGACGGTGAGCAGCGTCACCGAGCCCACGAACACGCCGAACACGCGCAGGGCCCGCTCCGCCTCGGCCTTCCGGATGCCCGCGAGGGCCACCGCGTAGGCCTCGTCGCTCGCGCGCACCCGCCCGGTGAACGCAGGCTCTCCGCGCTCGAACGCCTCACGCGCCTTCCGCAGCGCCTCGCGCGAGGCCGCGAGGTGCGACTGGACGAGCGCCGCGTCGCGCCGCTGCCCCGCGGCGTCGAGCAGGCCCGGAAGCGCGTTCATCCGCTGCTCGCTCCGGGACAGCTCCTCCAGCACCTTGTCCAGGGCCTCCCGCCGCGCCACCGCCTCGGCGAAGCGCGCCTCGCGGTCACTCGCCAGCACCTGGGCGGCGGACCGGGCCATTTCGAGCGCTTCCTGGGCGGCCCCTACCTCCGGTGGCTCGAAGCGGCGGAGGGGATGCGCCAGGCGCGACGCGAGCGCGGTCTCTTCCTGCCGGAGCCGCGTGAGGGCCGCGCGACAGTCCTCCACGCCCTGGCGGGCCTCATCGATGGCGACCCGCAGCGCCTCGTGCGCCGCTTCCGCCGGCTCGAAGCGCGCCTTGTCCGCGGGCTCGAGCAGCGTCAGCGCGAGGGTCACCTTCGCGCGAAGCCCCGCGAGGTCCGGGTTGGCTTGGGGCACGAGGGGCACGGCCCGCGCCTGGAACGTCTCATCCCGGAGCGCGGCGATGGTGTCGAGCGCTCCCAGGAGCCCTTGCAGGCGGTCGCGCAGCGAGACGCGCCGCTGCTCCCGCGCCGCCTCCTCCTGGCTCACGACGAGGGCCAGCCGGGCGTCGATGGTGGTGATGGTGTCGCGCGCCGCATCGACGACGCGCCCGCCATTGCGCATGGCGGCGATGGCGGCCGCATCCAGTTGGCCTACCCAGTGCTCCTCGCCCAGCTCGCGCCGGTCCTGCGCGTCCGAGCCGAAGTAGGACAGGTTCCGCTCCTCCAGCGAGAGGAGGAAGATGGCGCCGTCCTGCTCGCCCGTGCGCGGGTGCCTCAGCGCGCCGAAGTGCGTGCGATTCGACAGCCCCTTGCCGAGCGCGTGCTTCACTGCCTCGATTCCCTCGAAGGAGGTGCCCTCGGCGTCGGTGAAGCGCTCACCCTCGGCGCTCTCCAGCAGCACCACGGTCCAGTGAGGCGCATTCGCCGCCAGCCACGTCTCCAGCTCACGAAGCCGAGCGTCCGCCACGCCAATGTCGCCCTTGACGTAGAGGTGCTGCGACTCGGACCACAGCTTCACGACGCCCACCGCGCTGCGCACGCGCTGGGGGCGACTGCCAGCCTGGGCCGGGACGGAGAGCAAGCCGGTGCCAAGGACCAGCAGGACGGTCGCAACGACCGGGAGGGAGTGCTTCATTTCTGTCGGAGGGCTCCTGTCGGAAAAGGCGCCAGAGCCTAGCGGAATCCCTCGGTCGATTCTCCAGGCGCGAAGTTCGCGTGCTCCCTGAAGACGTCGACACCCTGGCTGGGTCATGCTCCACGGCAAGGTGCCCCATGAAGCCTTCGCGCATCACGCTCTCCCCACCTTCGCATTCACGGTTGCTCCTGCTGGGGGGCCTGCTCCTGCTCAGCCCCGCCTGTGCGCGGCGGGTGGAGGCCCCAACGCCGGGGCAGCGCTGCTGCATCGACGTCAACAGCTGCCTCACGCTGCTAGGAGACTCGAAGGGTCACGTCCACGACGAGGATGCCCGCTCCCTGCCGCTCAACCGCCTTGACCCGTTGAAACGATGCGCTGCGCGGGAGTTGGACACAGGGGGCTCCGAGGCGCACGCCGGCCTCGTGCCCCTCCTGTTCCATCCCGCGCCCCAGGTCCGCTCGGGTGCCGCGCTGGCGCTGTCTTCGGCGAACTTCGCCTTCTCGGCGCAGACGCCTGACGCCATCCCCGCGCTGCTCCACGCCCATGAGAAGGGCCCCCCCGAGCTACCCCTCGCCGCGCTCGTGCGCTTCGATGATGCCCGTGCGGGGTCCGCCTTGCGCCGCTACCTCCAGGAGGGCCCCACCCACATCCTTCCCTGCGTAGGGCCCACGCTCGCCCCGTTGGTGGTGGAGGCCCTCGAGGCTCCGGACATCACCCCGCCGGTGCTCGCACGTGGCGCGGACCTGCTGTGCAATTTGACCCGGAAGCTCACCCCACGCGTCCGGGCAATCCTGCGGCGTGAGCTGGCGCGGCCCACGCTGTGGCGCTCCGCGGACCCCTCTTGCCAGCAGCCCCTGCCCAGGACTTGTCAGGTCGTCGAGGATGCCTGCATGCCCTACGCGGGCTCCATCGCGCATGCACTCTCCGGCGGTGCCCGGAAGGAGGTCTACCCTGAGTTCATGGAGGCACTCACACGTGACGACGAGCGACTGACTCCGCTCATCCTCCACTACCTGGCCGACACGCCGAGCCCCGAGCTCGACGCCTGGCGCGCCCGGCTGCTCGAGTCTCCGATACCCGATTGCCGTCAGCACGCCCTCAGGCGCATCGACACCCCACCGCCACAGGCCAGGGAGGTCCTCCAGGCCCTGCTCGAACGAGGGGCACCGTGGGAGCGGGAGGGTGCCGCCTCGCTCCTCGCGCGCTTTGGAGACGACAGGGCCATTGGGGCTCTGCTCCGGGCGCTCGATGACCCGCATGCGGGAGTCCAGGCCGCGGCGGCCCGGGCGCTCGGAAGCCTGAAGCAGAAGGCCTCCGCGGCGCTCCCCAGGCTCGAGGAGCTGGCGGGAACCCACGCCTCCCCTCACGTCCGGCTCGGCGCGGCTGTCGCCCGCCTCAAGATGACCGGACAGTGGAAGCCCCCGAGAGCGTACCCCTGTCCCGAGCTCACCAAGCTCGACGGTGAACCCGGGCAATGGGAGCTGCGCCTGCGCACGGGCCAGGTGCGTCTTCACAGCTTCCAGCGGCCGTCAGAGTCCCCTCACGCCTCGGGCCCTTGTGCTGGCATCTCCACCGACTCGTTCCGCAACGGCTTCATTCCGATGAACCAGGCGTGCCTCGTCCTGAATCCTGGAGCCAAGGACGGCCACGCCGAGACCTGGGTGTCTGAAAAGGGGCGCCGCATCAGCCTCGACCGCTGGTGGGGCGTACCGACTCCCAAATACTCACTGGAGTTCCACGGGAAGCGGCTGGTGTTCCATGGCTTGAGTCACAATGGCGTCTACCTTGGAGACGTGAGCGAGGTCGCCCGGACGCAGCAGGGCGGATGGATGATGAGACCGTTTGCCCCACTTCCCGGGCACCCCAGCGCCCATGCCCTGGAGTCCCGGGGTGACCTCGTGGTCATGACCCGCGATGGAAACCCTTGGGAGTTGGGCCTGAGCCACGAAGACTTCGTGCCCATGGAAGCCTGGCCCTGGTCGTACTCGGAGGCGTTCGGCGCAGCGTGTAACCCGGTGGTCCGTATCACCCGTGACGGGCAGGTCTTCGACGTCGAATGAGCATTGTCGCTCACGGCCGGGCCGGTCCTCTTTTCCCAGCAGCTCCAGGGTCTTCTGTTTCCAGTCCCACATCAGGCAGCCGAAGTTCGCGAAGTCCCAGAGCACGTCCACGGGCGCCCGGTGAGGCAGTGAGTCCACGAGCGCGACCGCCTCCTCCAGCGGGGGAGCCTTGGAGAGCAGCCACCGGTGCCAGTGAGCCCGAAGCTGGAACCGTCCCTCGGCGGAGAGCGCGAGCTCCGAGCCACGGTTGCTCGCCAGGTACCGGCGGCGGAGCTCGTTGGCGATGACCCGCGTGAAGTCTGCGTCCGGAGCGTGCTCCCGGGGCATGCAGGACACGGTGAAGTCGTATTCGCCGCAGAAGATCTGCACGGAGCTGCGCAGCGCCTGGACCTCGGGCTCCCGATGCTCGAAGCGGAAGTTGTCGCCCCACATCAAGGGCCCGGGCATCTCGAGGAACGCGTGATCGCCGTCCAGTACGTCTCTCGCGGAGAGTACGCGCAGCCTGTCCATGGACGGAGGATATGCCAGGCTCGCGCCCCTGCCACGCACCTGATGGGAGCGCGGAGGCCAAACCCGCGATGCTCCCGCGCGCCCTCCTCTCGTGGTAGTGGGGCAGGCCACGCTCGGCGAGCGGCTGGGCGCTCCGACGCGATGTGGCTGCAAGACGCCGCGACCTGGACGTGCGCTGATGAGCTGGGAGTTTGTGCTGAAGGTCGGTACGGACTGGCGAGGTCCGCGCGCGCAGCAGATCGCCCGCGCCATCGCCGAGGAGATCCAGCGTGGGCGCCTGGCACCAGGAGACCGGCTCCCCTCCACGCGCAAGCTGGCGGCGCAGCTGGGCGTCCAGCGCAAGACGGTGGTCGCTGCGTTCTTCGAGTTGACGCGGGAGGGCTGGATCACCACCGAGCGAGCGAAGGGGACCTACGTCTCGCTCGAGCTGCCGATGTTCCCCGAGTCCTCGGGGAAGGCGATGGCGAGGGCCGCAGGCTTCCGGTTGCCACGGCTCGAGCTGCCCGAGCCCGCGGCGTCTCGACGCGCGGAGCTGCTGCTGTTGGGCGGAATCCCGGAGCTCTCGTTCATCCCCCGCGCTGCGTTGTCGCGCGCGTACCGCCACGCTCTCGACGGCCGCGGCGCACGAAGGCTGCTCGACTATGGGGACCCGCGCGGCGAACCGCGGCTCCGCGAGGCAGTGGTCGAGATGTTGACGCGCAGCAGGGGCGTGCGCGCGACGCTCGACACCATCAACATCGTCCGCGGCACCCAGCAGGGGCTGTACCTCGCAGCGCGAACCCTGCTCGCGCCAGGAGACTGCGTCGCGGTCGAGGCGTACAGCCACCCGGCCTTCCGAGGCGTGTTCCAGCTCGTCGGCGTGGAGGTGGTGCCCATTCCGGTGGACCGTGAAGGCCTGGACGTCACCGCGCTCGAGGCGGTCTGCGCCACCCGGAAGGTGAACGCCGTCTACCTCACGCCGCACCACCAGCTCCCCACCACGGTGACCTTGAGCGCGCCCCGGCGCCTGAGGCTGCTGGAGCTGGCACGCCAGCGAGGCCTGCTCATCCTCGAGGACGACTACGACCACGAGTTCCAGTACGAGGGTTCGCCCGTGTTGCCGCTGGCGCACGCGGATCGCTTCGGCGTGGTCGTCTACTTCGGCACGCTGTCGAAGATTCTCGCTCCTGGCCTCCGGTTGGGCTTCGTGGCGTCCACCCCCGAGGTCGCTGAGCGCATCGCGAGCTATCGCGCGTACGTCGACCAGCAGGGGGACCATATCGTGGAGCGCGCGGTGGCGGAGCTCATCGAGGACGGAGAACTCGAGCGACACGTCCGCCGAGCGCGGCGCCTCTATCGCTCACGCCGGGACGCGCTCGCGGAAGCGCTGACGCGCCACGTCCCCGACCTCGTCTTCACGGCGCCGAATGGCGGACTGGCAATCTGGGCACAGGCGCCGGGCGCGGACGTCGACGCCTGGGCCCAGCACGCGCTGGCCGCCGGCGTGTCGTTCCAGGCGGCCAGCCACTTCTTGCTCGGAGCCGCACCCCGCGACTTCGCTCGCCTCGGTTTCGCCGCGTGCGATGAGGCTCAGCTCGTCGAGGCGGCGCGCCGTCTCGGCAAGGCGTACGCGGAGGCCACGGGCCGCGCAGCGCTCCCGCCCCATCGGCGCTGACGGCGTCGCCGCGCTGCTCCCGCCCGACTGGACCCCTTCGTTTTCCGGAACTGGACCCATATGCAAAAGCCCTCTCGGCATTTTTTCCCGCGAACCCCAACGGGAGAAACCGATGACGAGACGATTGCTGATTGGCGGATGGGTCCTGGCGCTTGCGAGCTGTGGTGATCCGTCGACCCACGACCTCCAGACGCTGCAGGAGACCCAGGAGGTCTCCAGTTCCGCGCCGCTGCTCGTTCAGCCCGGGAGCGCCCAGCAGCTGCTCGCGGTGACGAGCGACGATTACGTGCTCTACCAGGAGGGCACCGAGGTCTTCGCCTCGGCCCTCATTTCAGGAGCGCAGCGGCAGCGCGTGGCCTCCGTCCCGGCGGGAAACCTCGCCTTCGTCTACGCCTCCGGCAAGGTGGCGTTCGTCTGGACGAATCCCGACCGTACGAAGCCCGGGTTTGGCGTGAGCCCGCTGTGGGTCTGGAGCGCGGAGTCCGGCGCGAACTTCGCTTCGGACGGTTCGCCAATCGGAACCTTCTCTACCGCGGCGAGCCCCGACGGGCGTTCGGTCCTGTACCCCACGCGCGGCAGCGCGGATGGAACCTCAGGAGACCTCGAGCTGGCGTCGGCCGATCTCTCGTGGCGCACGACGATGGCCGCCGGCATCCCGATGGGGTTCCCCTTCGGCTTCTGCCGTCCGTGGGCGAGCTTCGTGGGCAGCGGCAACTCCGCGCACCCGGTCGCGCTGTACTGCCGGCCCGGAGAGAGCACCGCGACGCTGTCCAGTTGGAGAGGGAGCACGAAGGCCGACCTGCTCAGCGGCGTGGCGACGCCGCCCTTCTTCACCGCGGACGAGAGCGGAACCACCTTCTTCACCACGCTCGCGTCTCCGTCCACGGCCGTCGTGGTCTCCGAGCATCGAGCGCCCATCGTCGTCGACCAGAATGTCACTCGCACGGGCTTCATCACCGAGGACGGGGTCGTGTATGTCGGCCTCGTCGGCACCCGGCCGGCGCTGAAGCGGTTCGACCCGGCCACCGGCGAGCGGACCACGCTGGTCGAGAACATCCGCGGCTTCCTGACGACGCTCGCCGGATCGGACCTCATCACCAGGCCCTGGGGCTCGCCAGATCGCAAGAAGCTCGCTTATTTCACCCAGGCGTCGAGCTTTGGCCTCGATCAGAACCAGGTCGACGTGCGCGGTAGGCGCCAGGCTGTCGTGATCGACGCCGAGCCTCGCAACTGGAGCGGCGTTCCCAGCTTCACCGCCGACTCGAGGCATTTCCTGTTCGCGCGCTCGACCGACGCGGCGAACGGGCTGGGTGCCCTCTTCGCTCAGTTCGGCACGACCTCGCGGCAGTACAGCGATGAAAAGGCGTGGAACTACCTGCCGGCCACGGGGAGCAAGGTCTCGTACCTCGACAACTTCGACCTCGGCACGTTCACGGGCGACCTGAGGGTCGTGGACCTCTCCAGGAAGATCTTGGAGCCGCGGCGCATCGCCACCGGCGTCGACGCCAACTTCCTGGCGAGCCCTGACGGCCGCCTGCTCATCTACACCCGCAACGCGCCCGGGGTGACCGCCGGGGTCTACGTGGCGCGCGCCGAACCCTAGCGCGTCCGGACGAGGCGCGGAGCTGTCCATCGCCGCGCCGCGTGGAAAGCAAGAGCCCGTGGCACCTTGCGGCGCCACGGGCTCTTTGCTGCTTGGAGGCGGCGGGAATCGAACCCGCTCCGGGCGGTGCGAAACTCCCAGCAGGATCGCGCCCTTACCTCGCTACCGCTCGGAGCGACCCGGATTCGATATCCCGCCGCATGACCTGTTGTCCCGCCATGTTCCACCCCATGCCGCAGCTTCATGCGACATACGTGCAACATGGCGGGACTGGAGTTGAGCCTCCTCGAAGGCAGCGTGGCTAGTTCGTGCTGATCTCGTCCTGGGACACCTGGAGGCCACGGGGGCGCCGCATGCCCAGCTCGACCATCACCTCGCGGGCGCGCTTGGCCATCTCGTGCAGCTCCGACACCGCTTCCTTCCGACCGTAGGCGTCTCCCTCTCCGAGCCAGCGGCGCAGGTCCGCCGCCAGTTCCCTCGCTGTCTGGTAGCGGGCTTCCGGACGGGGCTGGAGGAGCTTGCGCAGTGCCAGGCCCAGTCCCTGCGGAAGCGGTTCCGTCAACGCCTCCAGGTCCGCTTGCGAGTAGGTCGCCGCGCGCCAGATCGCGTCCTCCACGCCAACAGGGCTTCCAGCGAGCCGCGCCCGCCTGACGGCACGCCGGACCCGCACGCGCTGCCTGACCGAAAGTGAGCCCTTCACCTCTTCGGTCAAGGCGTCCGGGGCATCCAGGAGGTTCTTCCCCGTCGCGAGTTCAAGCAGGACATTGCCAAGCGCGAAGAGGTCCGAGCGCGCATCCACGCGGCCCGTCAGGAGCATTTCCGGGGAGGAGTAGAACGCATCCCCTTGCGGCTGGCGCACCGTGGACGAAACGCGGCCGGGCAGGTCCGAAAGGGCGAGCCCGAAGTCGGAGACCTGCACGTCGCCGTTCCAATCGACGAAGATGTGCTCAACGTCGAGCGCCCGGTGAACGATGTTGAGGGAGCGCCCCTGTTCGTCCTTCGCCTCATGGGCATGCTCCAAGGCCTCGGCGACGCGCGCCCCGACATGGAGGGTGAAGAGGGGAGAGAACCGGCGACCGCACTCCCCCGAGAGCGTCAACAGGGTGTTGATGCTGTGCCCCGACGGATGCTCGGTGATGACGTACCAGCACCCCTCTGCCTTGTGCAGTCCATGGACACGGAGGATGCCCGGATGGTCGAGGTACGTCGCGAGGCGCACCTGCTCTTCCAGCTTCGCCCGCGCCCGCTTGATGCGGGGCACCTCCATCAACTTCGGAACGCCCACCGCCTTGAGCAGCACCTTGCCCCGGATGTTGCCCTCAGAAGTTCGGCGTCGGGCCAGTAGGAGACTCAACCCGTGGTGGACCTCTCCCAGGTCTTCGCGGAATTCGTACTGGAAGCCGTCCCGCGTGAAGAGAATAGCCCCGCGTGGAAGCCTGAACTCACTTTCCGACATGCTCTTTCCTCCTCTTCGCGCAGGCATCCGAAGGCCGACGCGTCGTGGACGACGTTACCTGTGGAATGGGCCATCGTGGAACGACCCTGGGAGGTCATGTCGAGTTTGAGGAGGAGGGGGCGAAATCAAGCACCTACCCATCACGTCGCCCCGGGGCTGCTCAGGGCCAGCGATTCACCACTGTCCCTGAGCCCCGATTGACCGCCTTCACTCTTCCGTCCTTGAACGCCACGGCAGTCCCCTCATGCACGAAGCAAATGGGTTGCTCGTCCTGCCCCGGGAGCTTCACGCGGTCGTACCGGATGACGAGTGCCGGCCCATCCGCACGCCCCATCTTGTCGGAGAGGTAGTAGGCCTTGCCGTAGAAGCGCGTCCCACGAGGGGCGACTGCGGCCTGCCGGTCATCGTTGACGCCTTTGGGGACCACCCCCACCACCTCCGCACCAGCGGTGAACCACACCTCTTCAAAGCCCGCTTGGCGGTCGTCGAGTTGCAGACTGAATCTGTCTCCGTCCCTCCAGTGAAGCTGCTCCCGCATGGCCTCTTCCGCCCCAGCCGGGCAGGTGAAGGATTCGGGCCGGATCTGGGCGCCTGGACAACCCGCCGCCAGCGCCGCGACGAGCGACAGCGACGCGCACTCGACGGCGGCAACGGACTTCTTCGGCATTCGGGGCGCACGTCTTGGGGGCGAGGCTTCGGGTGCTGGGGTCTTCAAAGCAGATCCTTCCTTCGGGGCAGCGGCAATGAGTGGCCCCGGGACTGTCACGGACGAAGGGCCAGCAGGTGTCATAGCAGTAGGGGGTGTTTGGGACGGTGCGGAATGGGTGGTGGCAGGAGGAGGGCGTGGGGTTGCAGCGTCGTGCGACCCGGCAGGTCTGCCGGGGGCGCTCCCTGACAATCGCCAGAGGGCCGCAGCCATGACGAACGCGACGATACAAACGACGCCTGCGAGCCACCTTCCCGCACGAAGCGGTCGCTCCATCATGGCCACATTCCGCTTGAGAGATTGCGGCGCGGAGGGCATCGCCAGTGCCGCAGGTGTTGGCCCTCCGTGACGTTGTGCAGCGGGTGGATGGACCGGCACGTCATATTCAGCGGAGCGCTCGGTACGGAGATCCGCCAGCTCGCGGCGCAGCGCCTCGGTATCGACCGGACGCCCCTTGGGGTCTCGGGCCAGGATGTTCTCGACCAGGTCGCTCAGCGCCGCTGGCACCCGCGCATTCGCCAAGCGAGGGGGCGGCGGTGGGAGGGCAGGGCTATTCAAGTCGAAGCGTGGACGAAACTCCGTCGGACGTGGGTCGGTCAGCAGTTCATGAAGCATGACGCCGACCGCGAAGATTTCGTCGGCGACCTGGAAGGCGTAGCGGGCCCGGTGCTCGTCCTTGTGCTCGCGCAGGAACTTGAACTGCTCGGGCGCGCGATAGCGGTCTGTCCCTGGAGGCAATCCCCCATCCGTCAGGTCTTCGGCGAGTGTGTAGGTCGCGCAACTGAAATCGATGATGACGGGATCGCCGTCGCTCTTCCGGATGAGCACATTGGACAGCTTCATGTCCCGATGCAGGACGCCCCGGCGATGCATGTATGCCAGCGCACCGGCAATCTTCTCGAAGACCCCGAGGACTTCGCGAACGGTCGGGTGCTTGCGCTCCGCCCACTCCGCGAGCGTCCAGCCGTCCACGTAGTCGAGTGCGAGGTACAGGTTCCCACTCTCCGCCAGGCCGTATCCTTGCGGTCGGACGATGTGGGGATGGTCCAGCATGAGCAGCGCCGTCAACTCCCGCAGCGTCCGGGCATGGGTCTGCTTGGGGTCGCCGCTGGACTCCCGATGCTGGGCCACCTTGATGGCCCGGTGCCTGCCGTTCTTTTCGCCAAGGAAGACGAACGCAAAGCCTCCGTCACCGAGTGGCTTGGAAACCTGCCACCCGTCAATCAACGAACCGGGCGGAACGTGGAGCAGCGTCGCGCTCATTGGGCATCCTCCGCGGCGGGCTTCAGGAAACGCACGTCTGGAATCGTGAGCCGACGTTCCCCATCCCCACGCACCTCCAGGGTGAAGACGAGGTCTGCTTTCGTCTCCGGCACTTCCACGACCGCCAGAACGCGCCCGTCCTCCCCCGGAGGGATTGCTCCCGGCTTCTTCGCTACGAGTCGCGCCCGCAGGGTCATGCCGACTCGCCCCACAAACATCGCTTCTCGTGGTGTCCAGGCTGGGCGGTCAGGGCTGTTCACAATCGTCACGTCCGCCAGAATCCAACCCGTGCCCCGAAAGGCTACGATTGAGTCCAAAATAAACCCCTGCGCCGCATCGAGCTTGCCCTTGCTGCTGGACGTCGTGACGCCCTTCGCGTCCACGTAGCCGAGTAGCACGAAGTCTTCCGGCCTCGGCGCCGGGGCTTGAGCCGTGGGCTGGCAGGCCGTGCTCGGCGGCTCAGGGCGTTGCACGTCGATCCGAGAGTCCACTTCGGCCGGGTCGGTCACGAGCACGAACGCTGCCCGTGTCGGCGCTCGGCCGTCGGCGAAGAAGACCCCGATCTCCTGCCGCTCGCCGTCGCCGAGATTGGCCACGGGCTGAACGACGATCGACCGCTCGCCGGCATCCAGGACGCGAATCCGGGACTCGTCGAAGGTGAGGGTCTTCTTCTGGATCGGCGAGGAGAACAGGAACAACGTCGGCGAGTCCGCCGAGACATGGACAACGGGCAGCGGATCGGTGGGGGCGTTGGCGACGGTCACGGGGCGCTTACGGTCAACGCGCGCTCCCGGTGCCGGCTCAGCCCCCGCAGCAGCTCCCGAGACGAGCGCGAGCGCTAGGGCCAATCTGAACGGTTGGAGCAATGGTGCATGACCTCCCGAGGAGGAAGGCTAGCATCGCGGGTCGGTGCGCAGTGGGTCTCTTTCCTACAGGCGAACCCGTCCTATGTGGGGCAGTGGTGCACCTTGCCGCCCCACAGAAACGCTCCGTCGACGAGCGGCACGGAGTATGCGGCAACGCCCCAGGTGGGCCGCAGGTACGCGACGAGCAGCTCGTTCTCCCAGCCGCCAGGCTTCCCCTTCATCCAGTCAGGGTCGAGCGTCCGCCCGGCACCGACCGCAATCGCGCGGCAGTTAGGACGCTGGCGTAAATTTAATTTCCACCTTATGGCATTGCTCCGCTGTGCGATGGGCATAGAAGTTGGCAAAGTAATTTACGCCAGCGTCCTTAACCGACAATGTCGACTTCGTCGATTTCCAGAAGTTTCAGAAGCCTCTCAAGCCGGTGGTTGCGGTACGGCCAATCATCAACGGTCCCGGCGTTACTGTTTGCATAGTTGATGCGAAAAGCTGCTTGATCGTATGCACTGCTATCAAGGGATCGCAAAAGCCGAAGCAGACGTCCCTGGACCTCCTCAAATGAAGGCCGTAGTTCCGGCCTCGGCGACATGCAGTCGCGCACAAGGCGCTCGAAGTCGCCCGAAACTTGGGGATTTGGCGCGATGGCGTTACCCGCTTTCGCCCATCGCTTCCAAAGATCGTCCCTCGACCATTTCTTTGAATTCCCTTCACGCGGGGTCGGCCACCAGTCACTAACGCGTTCACCAATTGGGTGGATGCCACGGGTCATCACTTCATACATGATGACGCCAAATGAGAAGACATCCGAAGCACCATTAGCCTTGTTTTCGGACCACTGCTCCGGGGACATATAGGGCTTTGGCCCATCTGGTCGATCATGCTCCAAACTCATGTTCGCGAGCCCAAAATCGGCGAGGAGCGGGACCGTATACACGTCTGCAACTGGGAGGCCGTCGAAGTCGGAGCGATAATCTCTCATGAGCACATTTTGTGGCTTCAGATCCTGATGATTAAGAACACCTCGTTGTCTGCAATGGATCAGGGCAGCGCAGAGATATGACAGGGTAGAAAGCCGACCGGCATTCGAGAAGCCTGCCTGCGGGATCCATTCAGAAAGATCACCGCTTATGGCTCTATAGAGTGCTACAGGGGTGTCAAACACGATCTCATAATCAAAAGGATGGCAGACAAATTCATGAGAGAAGGTGTTGTGTTGAATTTGGATTTCGCGCAGAAATCTCCGGTGGCGCTCCGCTGGGTTGTCGGATGGCGCTCTTGGCACCTTGACTGCAATGTATCGGGGATGAGCGTTTTCTCCTTGGTCGAAAAAGAAGACGGAACCGCACATTCCTCCGCTTCTGCGAGTAACCTTCCCGTATTTTGAAAGCAAAATTTCGACGAGGCGCTGGATCTCTTCTTCGGTAAAGCCTGAGTCGAGTAGGAGTGCCATATGTCAATTCTCGGTTCGGGTTAAGCTGAGTAGACTGGGCTTTTCGTGTGGATCTTATGGCGGAGTAGGGCCCTTCGGAAAAACAATTTTGTTGGCGAGCATAGGAAGGACAGGAGCCCTCTTGGGCGTAGCGGGCGGGAGCAGAGCGGGAGATGAGGGACGCTGACGGGGAGCCCATGAGCCGCACGCCGAGCCGGCGCAGAAGCCTTTCATCTCCAGCAGACACATGCCTGCCCAGCCCAGCCGCTTTCCCAGGAGGGGCGCGGCAGGTGCCTGCCTCTCTTGGCTGGCTGTGGCGGATTGAGCTTCAACACCACGCGCTCTGGGGCGGCCCTCGCGCAGGGGCCAAGTGCGCACTCGCCGTGGGCAACCCCAGGTGCTCCAGAACCGCTCTCACCCCTCCTGCTCCCTTCACGTACGCCAACACCCTTAAGAGCCTATTTCGGTAGGAGCGAGTGGAGCCAGGTGATGATGCCCAGCGCGAAGTGCAGCATCGCGACGTAGGTGTCCTCTCGCTTCTCCCAGCGCACCAGCAAGCGTCGGAAGCGGTTGAGCCAGGGGTGGGTTCGCTCGACGACCCATCGCGGCGAAGGGCGTCGACGTCGTGCGCACTTGGGACTCACTTGGGAGCGCCGTCTCGGCGCCCGGAGCGTGAAGCCATACTCCTGGGCCAGTTCGCGCACGGGCCTGAAGGCATACCCCAGGTCGACGCACAGCGTCTGACGACGGCTCCGACTTGGCAGGGGACGTTGGACTGGAATCGACTCAAGCGTGGAGCGCGCCAGCTTGAAGTCGTTCGTGTTGGCGCCAGCGACCCCCCTGTGTCAGGGAAGATGTCGCCTCGGCTAACTCGCTGAGGTGACACCGCCCAGGGGGCGAGGACAGGCAGACACGCCGTGCCGTACTCGGAAGTTTTCAAGCAGCAGATGGTGAAGAAGATGC
>NZ_JAAIXZ010000009.1:0-167241 GCF_010894435.1 Pyxidicoccus trucidator
CAATCTGGTCGTACGCCATGAACGTGGCGCCGCCCGTCTTCGCCAGCACCTTGGTGATGGCGGCCGTCAGCGACGTCTTGCCGTGGTCCACGTGTCCGATCGTGCCGATGTTCACGTGGGGCTTGTTGCGCTCGAACTTCTCCTTGGCCATGACCTCTCCTCACGGGGCAGCCGGTCAATGACCCGGCGCGCGTCTCAATCTCGGGAAACAACTTCGAAGGTGCTGCGTCCTGCTCCAAACGTGCCGCAACGTCAACTGAAATCGCCCGGCGAGCACTCCGCCAGACGCACCGCGGTCACCGGTTGAGCGCCGACTTCGGCGCGGGCGCGTAGTGACTGAACTGCATGGTGTACGTCGCCCTTCCCTGGCTCTTGCTGCGCAGGTCGGTCGAGTAGCCGAACATCGCGGCCAGGGGCACCTGCGCCTGGATGGCCTGCACACGGCCCGGCCTGGGCACCATCCCCAGCACCTTCCCCCGCCGGCCGTTCAGGTCGCCGATGACGTCGCCCATGAAGTCCTCGGGGGTGACGATCTCACAGCTCATGATGGGCTCGAGGAGCACGGGGGTGGCGCTGCGCACGGCGTCCCGGAAGGCCATCGAGCCGGCGATCTTGTACGCCATCTCGCTGGAGTCCACGTCGTGCATGGAGCCGTCGTAGGCCTCCACCTTGACGTCTACCATGGGGTAGCCGGCCACCGGGCCGTTCTGCATGGACTCGGCGACACCGTCCCGTACCGCGTCCACGAACTCCTTCGTCACCGCCCCGCCCGTGACTTTGTTCTCGAAGGCGAAGCCCTTGCCCGGCTCGTTGGGCATGACGCGCAGCCAGATGTGGCCGTACTGGCCGCGGCCGCCCGTCTGGCGGATGTACTTCCCTTCCGCCTGGGTGGAGGTGGTGACGGTCTCCCGGTACGCCACCTGCGGCTTGCCGATGTTCGCGTCGACCTTGAACTCACGCAGGAGCCGGTCGACGATGATTTCGAGGTGCAGTTCGCCCATGCCGGCGATGATGGTCTGCCCCGTCTCCTCGTTCGTCTTCACGCGGAACGACGGGTCCTCCATCGCCAGCCGCTGCAGCGATTGGATGATCTTGTCCTGGTCCGCCGTGGACTTGGGCTCGATGGCGATGTCGATGACCGGCTCGGGGAACTCCATCCGCTCCAGGATGACGGGCTGCTTGTCGTCGCAGAGCGTGTCGCCAGTGGCAGCGAGCTTCAGGCCCACCACCGCACAGATGTCGCCGGCGAAGCACTCGGTGAGCTCGTCCTTCTTGTCCGCGCGCATCTGCACCAGGCGGCTGACGCGCTCGCGCTTGCCCTTCACCGAGTTCCACACCGCCGTGCCCGCCTCCAGGCGGCCGGAGTAGACGCGGAGGAAGGTCAGCGTCTGCGATTGGAACGCCGGGTCGTTCATGATCTTGAACGCCAGCGCGCTGAAGGGCGCGTCGTCCTTCGTCTCGCGGATGGCGTCCTCGCCCTTGGGCGTCTTGCCATGCACGGGCGGGATGTCGAGCGGGCTGGGCAGGTAGTCCACCACCGCGTCCAGCAGCGGCTGTACGCCCTTGTGGCGGAACGCCGAGCCGCAGAACACGGGGAACAGCTTCAGCCCGACGCAGCCCTTGCGGATGGCGCCGCGAATCTCTTCCTCGGTGAGCTCCTGGCCCTCCAGGAACTTCTCCGTGAGCGCGTCGTCCTGCTCGGCCGCGGCCTCGAGCAGCTCACCCCGGGCGGCCTCGGCCGCCTCACGGTACTCCTCGGGGATGTCCACCTCGTCGTAGCGGCTGCCCTGCTCCGAGTCCTGGAACACCAGCGCCTTCATCTTCACCAGGTCGATGACGCCACGGTGCTTCTCCTCGGCACCCAGCGGCAGCTGCATGCGCACGGCGCGCGCGCCCAGCTTCTCCTTGAGCGTGCCCACGGACATCTCGAAGTCCGCGCCCACCCGGTCCATCTTGTTGATGAAGCAGATGCGGGGGACCTTGTACTTGTCCGCCTGGCGCCAGACCGTCTCGGACTGCGGCTCCACGCCATTCACGCCGTCGAACACGGCGACGGCGCCGTCGAGCACGCGCAGGGAGCGCTCCACCTCGATGGTGAAGTCCACGTGACCCGGGGTGTCGATGATGTTGACGCGGTAGCGGTTGTCGCGCCGGGTCCAGAAGGCCGTAATCGCGGCGGAGGTAATGGTGATTCCGCGCTCGCGCTCCTGCACCATCCAGTCGGTGGTGGTGTTGCCCTCGTGCACCTCGCCCATCCGGTGGATGGCGCCGGTGTAGAAGAGGATCCGCTCGGTGGTCGTCGTCTTGCCGGCATCGATATGCGCCATGATGCCGATGTTGCGGTAGCGCTCGAGGGGGTACTCACGGGCCATGACTCAATACCTCTTCAGGAAGAGGGGCGGGCCTCCGGGCCACGTCACCCACCGACCAGACGATTTCAGAGAACCTGCGCCAGCTAACAAAAAAACCGCCCGGATGCAGCATCTGCATCCGGGCGGCAACCGCGAAGCCCCGAGGGCCTACCAGCGGTAGTGAGCGAAGGCCTTGTTGGCCTCGGCCATCTTGTGCGTGTCTTCACGCTTCTTCACCGCGTTGCCGCGGTTGTTGGCGGCGTCCATGATCTCACCGGCCAGCTTCTCCTGCATGGTCTTCTCACCACGCGCCTTGGAGTAGGTGATGATCCAGCGCATGCCGAGGGCCACGCGGCGGTCCTGACGGACCTCGACGGGAACCTGGTAGGTGGCGCCACCGACGCGGCGGCTCTTCACCTCGAGCACCGGCTTCACGTTGTCGAGGGCCTTCTTGAACGTCTTGAGGGGGTCTTCCTTCGCGCGCTCCTCGATGAGGGCGAAGGCGCCGTAGCACACGCCCTCCGCGATGGACTTCTTCCCCTTCCGCATCAGGTCGTTGACGAACTTGGTGACCAGGCGGTCCTGGAACTTCGGATCCGGCAGAATCTTGCGCTTGGCGACTACGCGACGACGAGGCATCTCTTCTCTCTTCCCTTACGCCCCACTCCCACTTGGAGAGCACAATCAACGGGGCTTCATGAGCTGCTTGGAGGAACCGCACGGGACGCTCCCCAGGGTGTGGGGCGAGACGTCCGAAACACTGCGAGACGAAGGTGGTCGGCGTGACGAGCGATCAGCTCGGACGCTTGGCTCCGTACTTGGAGCGGCTCTGCTTGCGACCCGCGACGCCCACGGAGTCCAGCGTGCCACGGATGATGTGGTAGCGGACGCCCGGGAGGTCCTTCACACGGCCACCGCGGATCATGACCACCGAGTGCTCCTGGAGGTTATGGCCCACGCCGGGGATGTAGGACGTGACCTCGATCCCGTTGGTCAGACGAACACGGGCCACCTTGCGGAGGGCCGAGTTCGGCTTCTTCGGGGTCGTGGTGTAGACGCGCGTGCAGACGCCACGCTTCTGGGGGGACTCCTTCAGGGCAGGGCTCTTGCCCTTGATCACGAGCTTCTCGCGGCCCTTGCGAACCAGCTGGCTGATGGTCGGCAACTGATACCTCTTCTTCGGGGTTGACCGCCGCCGGATACACTGGGCGGCGCATATCTACCTACAGGACTACGGAAAGGGCCGCGAGTATAGGGAGGGACCCCTCCGTGTCAAGCACGGCCTGACCCTTGCCTATGAACCGGCACAGGGCCCCGGGTCCATTCCCCGACGCTCGGAGCGCCAGAGCACGGCTGGTATACGGCGGGGCGCTGCTCTACTCCGCGTGTGGCTAGAAGTCGAGGAGCATGACGATGGCGTCCTCACCCTCGTCCACGTAGTAGTTCGGCCGGATGCCCACCGGCCGGAAGCCCAGCGAGCGATAGAGCTGGAGCGCGGCCTCGTTGCCCCGGCGCACCTCCAGGGTGGCCAGGGTGCAGCGACGGGCCTTGCCCCGGGCGAGCACCTCGTCCATCACCGCCCGGGCCACGCCGCGGCGCCGGTGCACGGGCGCGGTGGCGACGTTCAGCACGTGCACCTCGTCGTGGACGATCCAGAAGATGGCCAGCCCCAGCAGCTCCGCGGGGCCCTCCGCCCTCTCCTCCTCCACCAGGAGGATGGTGGACCACTCGTGCTGGAGCTCGCGCTGGAGCAGCTCCGGCGACCAGGGGTTCTTGAAGGCCTGCTTCTCCAGCGCCATCACCGCCGGCATGTCCTCCACCATCATCTGCCGGATGATGAAGTCGTGCTTCCCGCGAGGCGCGGAATCGTCGCGCATCCGCCTCATCGCCTCGCCTCCCGCGCGAAAGGGGCCACCCGGCGCACCTGCGCCGAGGACCGCACCTGGAGCAGTTCCTCCGCCGCCAGCGCGCCGTAGCGCTCGCGAACCAGCTTCTCCCGGATGGCGGCCCGCTCCGCCTCGTAGCCCGCGGGGTGCTCCGCCTCGTGCTGCTCGAAGTAGCGCCGGACCTCCGTCTCACCCACCTGGGCCCGCAGCCGGATGCGACTGTCCAGGATGCGCTCCGCCCGCAGCCCCCGGGCCAGCACCGTCTCCAGCCCGGCCAGGTCCACGTCGTGCCGGGCCAGGAAGCGACGAAGGGCCGCCTCGCCGCCGACCCGGAGCTGGAACACGGCCAGTCGCGCCTGCACCTCGGCGGGCTCGGCGGGGAACGCCTGGAGGCGGTCCGCGTTCAGCACCTGGACGCGCTGGTTGATGATGAGCTCAAGGGCCCCCCGGAGGGTGTCCTCGTCGAGCGGGGCCTCCAGGGCCTGCATGCCCCCTCGCTGCACGAGCGCGACCCGGGCCTCGAAGCGCAGCTCGCTCAGGGTCAGCACCTGGCCCTCGATGACGGCCACGACCCGGTCGACCACCCGGCCCGTCGCCTCCTGGGAGGGCGTGGCCCGAGAGTCTGCCTGCGCGTCTGGCGGAGGCGCGGCCCGGGCCCCAGCGACGGGCACGAACAGGAGCCAGGCCGCCAGCCACAGGGTACCCGCTCCAGTCTGGCGCGGCGCTTCCATGGCCTCCCTCATCTTCCGGCGACTTTATACATCTCCCGCCAACCGGGCACTCCGTGCTGGCGCGCTCCCACCGGCTGGTTACGTTCAGTCAGGTACACCACGGCGGGAACAAATGGCGGAAGACTATTACCAGATTCTCGGAGTCGCCCGGGGCGCTTCGCCGGAGGACGTCAAGAAGGCGTACCGCAAGCTCGCGCGCAAGTACCACCCGGACGTCAACCCGGGAAACAAGGCCGCCGAGGAGAAGTTCAAGCAGGTCAGCTCCGCCTTCGAGGTGCTGTCAGACGCGAAGAAGCGCAAGCTCTACGACGAGTTCGGCCCCGACGCGGAGAAGATTGGCTTCGACGAGAAGAAGGCGGAGGCCTACCGCGCCTACAAGTCCGCGGCCTCGAGCGGCGGCACGGGCGGGGTGCCCTTCGGCGCCGAGGGCTTCGACCTGGGCGACCTCTTCGGTGACCTCTTCGGTGGACGGGGGGGCGGCGGGGGGTCGGGCGGCTTCGACGCCGCCGACATGTTCGGCCGGCGCCGGGGCTCGGGCCCGGAGCGCGGCGAGGACCTGACGGCCCGCGTCCAGCTCACCCTGAAAGAGGCCGTCACCGGCGCCGAGCGCACGCTCTCCATCGCCCGGCCCGGGCGCTGCTCGGCCTGTAGCGGCCGGGGCGATTCCGGAAAGATGGGCACCTGCCCCACCTGCAACGGCACCGGCCGGCCCCGGCGGGCGAGCCTGTTCGGCGGCAGCGGGGTCTGCCCCAACTGCCAGGGCACCGGGCGGGCCCTGGAGCCCTGTCCCCAGTGTGGCGGCGCGGGCATCAAGGAAGAGACCACCCGGCTGACGGTGAAGATCCCCGCGGGCGTGCAGACGGGCTCCAAGGTCCGGCTCAGCGGCCAGGGCGCCGCCGGCCCCCGGGGCGGCCCGCCGGGCGACCTCTATATCGAGACGGAGGTAGCAGAGCATCCGCTGGTACGCCGCGAGGGGGACGACCTGCACATCGACCTCCCGGTGACGGTGGCCGAGGCCATCCTCGGCGCGGAGGTCCGCGTGCCTACCTTCCAGGGTGAAGTCACTGTGAAGGTGCTCCCGGGCTCCCAGTCCGGCAGGCGCATGCGCCTGAAGGGTCGGGGCGTGCCTTCGCTCAAAGGGGGCTCGCCCGGGGACCTCTACCTGCACCTCCAGGTGAAGGTGCCGGAGGAGGCCTCCGAGGAGGCTCGTGCCGCCGCCGAGACACTTTCCCGCGCCTATCGCGACGATGTCCGCCGCGAGCTGACGCTCTGATCCTCTTGTCACTTGTCCCCGGCGCCGCCTCGGCATAGACGGCGCCTGCCACCTTCAACGATTCCGCAGGAAACGGAGCCGACGCACACATGGGCCTCTTCGACATCTTCACGGGCGGCTCGGGGCCCGACAAAGCCCTGAAGCTCAAGTCCAAGGTGACCCAGAAGTATGGGGACCCGTCGACACGGCAGAAGGCCATCGAGCAGCTGGGAGAGATGAAAATCCCGGAGGCCGTGGGCGTGCTGCTCGCCCGCTTCACCATCACCGTGGACCCGCTCACCACGGACGCGGACGAGAAGGAGCGCACGTTCGACCTCATCCGGAGCTTCGGCAAGGACGCGGTGCCCCCCATCACCGAGTTCCTCCAGAGGAACGAGGCGGCCACCTCGTGGGCGCTGCGCCTGATGGGTGAGCTGCTCTCGGAGGACGAGGTGCTCGGGGCCTGCGTGGGCGCGCTCCAGCACCTGTCCGCCCACTACACGAAGAACCCGGAGAAGAAGGTCGTCCTCCTCCACCACATCACCGGCAAGCAGGACCCGCGCATTCCCCCGGCGGTGCTGCCCTTCCTGGAGGACATGTCGGACGACGTGAAGATCGCCGCGCTCAAGGCGCTGGGGTCCTTCAAGTACGAGCCGGCGCGCGAGCCCATGTTGAAGCTGCTCACCGCCGACGAGACGGCCCGCCGCGTCCAGACCTCCGCCCTGGCCGCGCTGGTCGAGGGTGGATTCAACGTGGATGGCTACCGGGAGAAGGTGGAGCCGCTCCTCGTGGAGCCGTACGCCCTGGGTCAGGACGGCCGCATCCAGCGCCGGGCCTGAGGCCCGGGCTGTCGGACAGGAGACACGGCCACTGTCCTTTGGAAGGCCCTGACGCACAGGGCCGTTCCCTCGCGCGCGGCTCATGAAGCAGGATCCGACCGTGCGCTCGAAGAAGAAGGGGCCGCTGGCCGAGGTCGTGCCGCTGCGCCCCGTTATCAAGACCGTGAAGAAGCCCGCTCGACGGGCCGCGAAGCCGGCCCTGCCGGTGGACCCGGAAACCGCCAACCGCGCCCTGCTGGAGATGGCGCGTCACCTGACGGACAACGCGGGGCCCACCGAGGCGCTTCGCTCCCACCTGCAGACCATCCACACGCTGCTGAAGCCGAAGGTCTGCTACGTGGCCCGCCACTTCCCCTCGCGGGAACAGCTCCACGTCGAGCACGTGCGGGGCCGCTACGACGACCGCGTCACCGCCGCCGTCCCGGGCGAGGGCGTGGTGGGTCGCGCCTTCGCCACGAAGACGCTGCTGCGCGAGGCGGACACCGTCGCCGTGCCACTGGAGAGCCCCCACGGCGTCACCGGCGTGCTGGTGGTGCTCGGCGCGCGGCGGGAGCCCTCGGACACCCTGCTGGAGTCGCTCGCCGCCCAGCTCACCGCCGCCTACGAGGTGGCGCGCCTGCGCGACGACAGCGCCCGGCGCAACAAGGACCTCCAGACGGCCATCGCCGGCCTCAAGAGCCTGGAGCAGAACCGCGAGGAGCTGCTCGGCAACGTCTCCCACGACTTGAAGAACCCGCTCACCACCATCAAGTCCTACCTGGCGATGATGGGGCGCGAGAAGCTGGGGCCCCTGACGGACTCCCAGCGCCGCGCGGTGCAGATCTGCGACCGGAACTCGGACCGCATGCTGCGCATGGTCAATGACTTGCTGCTCATGTCCCGGCTCCAGTCCGGGAAGATGCAGCTCAACCAGCGCCCCTTCGGCCTCAAGGCCGTGGCGGAAGAGGTGGTGCGCGCGCTGGGCCCCCTCTCGGAGCACTGCAAGGTGCGGGTGGTGATTCCCCCCTGCTCCGAGGTCTTCGTCCGGGGAGACCGCGAGCGCATCTCCGAGGCCATCCACAACCTCATCGAGAACGGCATCCACCACAGCGAGGCGGAGGAGTCCGTGGAGGTGCGCGTGTCCGCCGAGGACGGGCTCGCCACGCTCACCGTCAAGGACAGCGGCGCGGGCATGTCCGCCGAGGCGCTGGAGCACGTCTTCGACGCCTTCTACCGCGCGCAGCCGGGCATGCCCCGTCCGCCGGGCGCCGGCCTGGGGCTGCCGCTGGTGGGCAAGATTGTCGCCCTGCATGGCGGGCGCATGGATGCCTCCAGCGTGCTCGGCGAGGGAAGCATCTTCCAGATGGTGCTGCCGATGTTCGCCGGGGCCGTCAGCCTGCCGGAGATGGCGCAGGCCGCGCCCAAGTCCGGCGGCATCCTCCTGGTCGAGGACGACGCGGACTGCCGCGAGGTCCTCCAGCAGGTGCTGGAGCAGGAGGGCTACCGGGTGATGGCCACCTCGGGGGCCTCGGAGGCGCGCTCCATCCTGTCCCACATCCGCCCGGCCATGGTGCTGCTGGACCTGCGGCTGAGCGAGGAGGACGGACAGTCGGTGCTGCGCTTCATCCGCGGTACCGAGTCGCTGGCCGACATCGTCGTGTACATCATCTCGGGAGCCAGCGAGGTGGCGTCCCTCACCTCGGGCCAGGGGCTGGAGCGCATCGACGGCTTCTTCGAGAAGCCGCTGCAGTTGCCCAAGCTGCTGGACACGGTTTCGGCGGTGGTGCGGCCCAGCCGCCGGGCACCGGCCATACCCTGAGTGACGGAATAGACCTGGGCGCGAACAAGAGGTGGCCGGAAGGTGCCTCGGTTTGTCTAGTATCCGCGCGTTCCCATGAGCTCCTCCGTCTACTCCCGATACCGCGCCGCATTCGCCCAGGGGCTCGCCACGGCCCTGGGTGTGCCCGCCTCCGAAATCGAAGCGCAGATCAAGCCCGCCGAGCCCGCGCACGGTGACTTGAGCTTCGCCACCTTCCCCCTGGCCAAGGCCCAGAAGAAGGCGCCGCCCGCCATCGCCGCCGGGCTCGCCCAGTCGGTCAGCGTGCCGGGGCTCGAAATCAAGGCGGTGGGCCCGTACGTCAATGCCCGCTTCGCTCCCCTGCCCTTCACGGCCGAGGTCATCGACGCCGCGCGCTCGGCGGGGCTGGCCTACGGCGGAGACCTGGACGCGGGCCGTGGGAAGACGGTGGCCATCGACTACTCGTCGCCCAACATCGCCAAGCCCATCGGCTTCCACCACATCCGCACCACGTTCCTCGGCCACTGCATCGCCAACATCTACCGCGCGCTGGGCTGGAAGGTGGAAGGCATCAACTACCTGGGCGACTGGGGCAAGCAGTTCGGCCTCGTCGCGGTGGGCTTCCAGGAGTACGGCGACCCGGCGCGCATCGACGACATGGCGCACCTGGTGGACGTCTACGTCCGGGCCAACAAGCGCGCGGAGGAGGAGCCCGAGTTCGACGAGAAGGCGCGCGACTTCTTCCGCCGCATGGAGGCCGGTGACGCCGAGGCGCTCAAGCTCTGGAACCAGTTCCGCGAGACGAGCATCCGCGGCTTCAAGAAGATCTACGAGCGGATGGGCATCGAGTTCGAGCACATCGAGGGCGAGAGCCGCTACCAGGGGAAGATGGACGCGGTCATCGACCAGATTGCGAAGAAGCCCGGCGTGAAGGAGTCCGAGGGCGCGCTGGTGGTGGACCTGCCCTACGCGGACAACGAGCCCCCCATCCTCCTGAAGAAGAAGGACGGCAGCACGCTGTACGCCACGCGCGACCTCGCCGCCGCGGAGGACCGGTACGAGCGCTTCCACTTCGACAAGTCGCTGTACGTGGTGGCGCAGGACCAGGCGCTGCACTTCCGTCAGGTGTTCCGCACGCTGAAGGAGATGGGCCACCCCTGGGCCGACCGCACCGTGCACGTGGCCTTCGGCCGCATCCACGGCATGAGCACGCGCAAGGGCCAGGTGGTCCAGCTCAATGACGTGCTGGACGAGGCGAAGGAGCGGGCCTCGGCCAAGGTTCGGGAGAACATCGAAGCCGGCCGCATCCACACAGGCGATGCGGAGCAGCTCTCCGAGCAGATTGGCCTGGGCGCCATCGCCTTCGGAGACCTCAAGCACAAGCGCGCCAGCGACTACACGTTCGACTGGGACGAGGTGCTCAGCTTCGAGGGCCACACAGGCCCCTATCTCCAGTACGCCCATGCGCGCACCGTCAGCGTGCTGCGCAAGGGAGGCAGCGCGCCCGGCAGCTACGACGCGGCCCTGCTGACGCTTCCCGAGGAGCAGGCGCTGCTGCGGGAAATCATGCGCCTGCCCGAAGTGGTCCGCGACGCGGCCGAGCAGTACGAGCCGAGTCTCGTGGCGCGGCTGCTCCTCGACGTGGCCGCCGCCTTCAGCCGCTACTTCACGGCGGGCAATCAGGAACGCGAGAAGCGCATTCTCGTCGAGGACAATGACGCGCTGCGTGCGGCGAGACTCGCCCTGACGGACGCCACCCGGGTTACGCTGGCCGCTGGCCTGACGCTGCTGGGCATTCCGACGCCGGACAACATGTAGCCGGGGGGGCTACCTTGGACACCGTGCTGACTCAGACTGGGAATCAGGGAGAAGCCTCGCTGAAGGAAGAGTTCGGCCCCATGGGCCGGGCGCTGGGAGCCCGTTACCTGGACGGGGTCCACTTCTCCGCGGAGACCGAGGACGAGCTTCGGTCCCTCCACGCGAAGGGCTTCGTGGTGCACGTCATGCGCACCACGGCGTGGGTGAACTTCCTCTATCTGACGTGGGCCATGGTGCGCCGGGCGCTGCCGCCCGTGCGCGCCGTGTCCAACCTGAGGCCGTGGTTCACCCGGCCCTGGCGGCAGACGAAGCACCGCGGCGACTACGCGCAGCGCTACGAGTACGCACGACAGAATGGCGGCAGCGGGCTCGTCTTCCTGCGCCGCACGGCGCTGCTGGCCCCGTCCGGGAAGGAGACGCGCGAGGACCCCTTCCCCGCCCTGGTCGCCATGGCGCGCCAGTCCGACCGGCCCGTGTACCTGGTACCGGAGCTGTTCATCTGGGAGAAGCGCACCGCCCGGCTCAAGCCCAACTGGGTGGACATCGTGTTCGGAAGCCCGGAGGCGCCGGGCTTCCTGCACTCGATGCTGGCCTTCTTCCGCAACTACAAGCGCGCGCAGTTCCGCGTAGGCGAGCCCATCGACCTGCGGCGCTTCGTGGAGCAGAACCCGCAGGACTCGGATGACGTGCTGGCGCGCAAGGTGCGCAGCACGCTCCATGTCCACCTGGCCCGCGAGACGCGCGCCGTCTTCGGTCCGCCCGTGAAGCCCTCGTCGCGAGTCATCGACGAGACGCTGCGGGACAGGCAGCTGCGCAAGATCCTGGACGAGCACGCCGCCGCTACCAACCGCAAGCAGGAGAGCGTGCTGCGCGAGGCCCGGCGAAACCTCGTGGCCATCGCCGCGCGGCCCAGCCCCACCACGCTGGCCTTCATCTCGCCCGTGCTCGAGTGGGTGTTCAACCGCATCTACGACGGCATCGAGGTGGATGAGGCGGGCCTGCACCGCGCGCTCAAGGCCGCCGGCAAGGCGCCCCTCGTCCTGTGCCCCAGCCACAAGAGCCACGTCGACTACCTGGTGATGAGCTGGATTCTGTGGAACCGCGGCTACACGGTGCCGCTGGTGGCCGCGGGTGCCAACCTCTCCTTCTGGCCGCTGGGCAGCATCTTCCGCCGCTGCGGCGCGTTCTTCCTGCGACGCTCGTTCAAGGACGACAAGGTCTACTCCGCGTCCTTCAAGGCCTACGTCCGCAAGCTGGTGCACGACGGCACGCACCAGGAGTTCTTCCCCGAGGGTGGCCGCTCGCGCACGGGCAAGCTGCTGACGCCCAAGCTGGGCATGTTCACCTGGCAGGTGGAGTCCGTGCTGGAGGGCGCGCGCAACGACCTCATGTTCGTGCCGGTGGCCATCGACTACGAGAAGGTCGTGGAGTCCGGCAGCTACTCGAAGGAGCTGGCCGGCGGGGAGAAGAAGCCCGAGGACCTGAAGGCGCTCCTGAGCACGCCCAAGGTGCTGGCGGCCCGCTACGGGCGCATCCACCTGGGGTTCGATGAGCCCATCTCGCTCCGGGAGTTCATGCAGGCTCGCGGCCTCAACCCCGACGAGCCGGTGACGGACGAGCAGAAGAAGGGTCTGGTGCGCGCGCTCGGCAACCGGGTGATGTACGGCATCAGCAAGGTGTCCACCGTGACGCCGCACGCGCTGGTGAGCACGTCCCTGCTGGCGCACCGGAGGCGAGGCCTCACGCAGCGGGAGATGGCGGACCGCATCAGCATCCTGCGCCGCATCGCCCTGGAGGATGGCGCGCCGCTGCCCGTCGAGCTGCGCAACGCCCCGAGCAACCCGGAGACGATGGGGCCCATCCAGGACGCCATGCGCACCTTCATCTCCGACGAGATGGTGCGTACGCAGGAAGCGCGCGGCGAGGTCATCTACCAGGTGGAGGACTCACGCCGCCCGGAGATGTCCTTCTACAAGAACACGCTGATGAACCTGGTGGCCGCGCGCAGCCTCGTGGCCAACGCGGTGCTCGCTGGCGGCTCACCGGCGCAGTACGACGCCGTGAAGGCCCGGGCGCTTTTCCTGTCGCGCCTCTTCAAGGTGGAGTTCATCTACCGGGTGGGCATCACCTTCGACACCATCTTCGCGGAGACGGTGGAGCGGCTCGTCCGCATGGGCCTGGTGATGCACGAGGGCGACACCCTCAAGGTGGCCCCCGAGCCCCATGCACGCCCGGAGCTCGAGTTCCTGGCGGACATGCTGCGCGACTACCTGGAGGCCTACCTGCTGGCCGCCCTGACGCTGGAGGACGTGGCCTCCGGCGCGACGCAGGACAAGAAGGCCTTCATCAAGCTCGCCCTGGAGACGGGCCGCGCGGAGTACCACGCGGGCCGCATCACCGCCGCCGAGTCGCTCGCCAAGGTGACGCTGGAGAACGCGGTGGCGTACCTCCAGGACCAGAAGCTCCTCGTCGAGAAGGACAAGAAGCTGGAGCTGGGCCCGGCCGCGCAGGACGCCGCCGCCCGGAAGCAGCTCGCCGACGGCATCCGCGAGTACCTGAAGCGGGCCTGATGCGGCCTCTCGGAAAGCACGGTGCGGTAGGGCGCGTTACCGTGTGAGGATGACCGGCATGCCTCGACGCATGCCGCTGCTGTCGCTCGTTCCGATGGTGCTCTGCTCCGCCGCCCTGCCCTCCTGCCGGAGTGCGCCGGCCTCGGCTCCCGAGGTCCGTGCTCCCCGCGCCTGTGGCACGTCCATCGAGGACGTGGCGTGGATGGAGGGACGCTGGCAGGGCCCGTCAGGCCCCGGGACGGTGGATGAGCATTGGACCCATGCGGCGGGGGATTCCATGCTCGGCATGAGCCGCTTCATCTCGAAGGGCCGGACGGCGTTCTTCGAATACCTCCGCATGGAGGCGCGGCCCGACGGGCTCTATTACATCGCCCATCCGAAGGCCCGCCCCGGCGTCGAGTTCAAGCTCGTGCGCTGCTCGGAGCGGGAAGTGCTCTTCGAGAACCCCGAGAATGACCACCCGAAGCGCATCCTCTACCGGCGGGAGTCGGCGGACAGGCTCACAGCCCGCATCGAGGGCGACGAGGGCGGCAAGCCCGTGTCGGAGGACTTCTTCTACACGCGGATGTAGCGGGGACTGACGCGGCTGGGGTGAAAGCGGGCGCGGGCTTGCAGGTGGAAGACGTCGCGCAGCGCATCGGCATTGGAGGACGGATGCGCCGACGCGACAGCAGCACCGGGTCCTCCGGCGTGGTGCCACGCCACGCGCGAATCTGGTACGCCTGCGCCTCGGTGCGCGCCTCCACCTGGATAGGCCCCCCCAATGCGGGCAGTTCTGCTTTTCGCGTCAAGGAGATGAACCGGTGGAAGACTCCGCTCCCAGCGACTCACAGCCGCCGCAGCCGCCCGAGCCGCCCGCGCACGGGAAGGCGCCGACGAGCCCGCGCACGCTGGCGGTGGCCGGCGCGGCGCTCGCGCTGGCGCTCTTCGTCACCGTGGGCGCCTTCGTGCAGTTCATCAACCCGTCCTTCGGCATCTGGTTCACGGAGCTGTTCGTCTTCCTGGGCCTGGGCTGGGTGATGCTGCGCTTCAGTGGGTGGCGCCCCACCGTCTACACGGGGCTGACGCCCGCGCCGCGCGCAGCCACCCTCTTCGGCTTCCTGCTGGGCGTGGCCAACTTCTTCGCGCTGGTGGTGCCCATCCAGTACGCGGCGCAGTCCCTGGCCCCCGAGTGGCTGACGAAGCTGTTCGATGGCACGCGCCTCTTCGAGGGACAGACGTCCGTGGAGCTCGCCCTCATCCTCACGGGCGTGTCGGTGGCCGCTCCGGTGTGCGAGGAGTTCTTCTTCCGCGGCATCTTCCAGAAGGGGATTACGCCCAGCGCCCCGGCCTCGCCGGTGCGCGCGCTGGTGGTGTCCGCGGTGGTGTTCAGCGCGTTCCACCTGGACCCGGTGGGCTTCGCCGCGCGCACGGAGTTGGGGCTGCTCTTCGGGTATCTCTACCTGCGCACCGGCTCGCTCTGGCCGAGCATCGGCGCGCACGCGGCCAACAACCTCGTGTCCTCCGTGCTCTTCCTCGCGGCGAAGGCGCTGGGACAGGACGCCAGCGACTCGGAGACGGACCCGCGCGCCGTGCTGGCGCTGGCGGGCGTGGGCTTCGCCGGACTGTTCGGGCTGCTCTCCGCCGCGCGCCACTACCCCACGCTATGGGGCGGGCAGGCCCGGGCCACGGAGGAGGAGGCACGAGAGCCCCTCCCACGGCCGTCCCTGGCCCGGCTGCTGCTGCCGTGGGTGGTGGGCGCCACGCTGGCGCTGGGGGCCCTGGGCGCGGTGGATGCGCGCGGCATCTCCCTCAACTTCCACGACGCGCAGTACCCGTTGCCGGACCTGGAGAAGGACGCGCCCCCCGGGCTCCTCGCGGAGCGCGAGGCCCTGCGGGTGCTCCGTGCCTCCGCGCGCCGGGGCGAGACGCCGATGGAGGCCTACTACGAGGAGCGCGACCGGCAGCGGCGTGCGCACCGCCAGGCCCTGGGCGAACCGAAGCAGCCCTGAGCCGGCGAGGCGTCCAGCCTGCCTACCGCCTCGGACGAAGCGGTAGGAGCTGACGTGGACCACAGGGGCCCCACAATCCGTGGAGCGCCCTGCCCTCCTACCGCCTCAGACGAAGCGGTAGGAGCTGACGTGGAACACCGGGCCCACCATGGCGCTGGTGAGCGTGTCCCCGTCCACACGGCCCTCGGCTTCGATGCGCTGGCCGTCCTGCTTGATCTTCCGGTCGCCGCCCGCGAGCTGGTACGTGGTGCCGTCGTCGCCCTCCAGCACCCATACGCCCGTCTCGATGTCGCGGAAGACGACGCGCCCGGTCAGCTTCACGCATCCTCCTTCTTGAGCATCGCCCGCGCGATGACGAGGCAGATGACCGTGTTGAAGCCCAGCCAGGGCTTCGCCAGGAAGGTGAACGGCATCCACGCCAGCGCCGGAGCCCCCGCCCACGCGGAGTACGCCAGGAAGCCCGCGAACCCGAGCGCCAGGCCGCCCGTGGCCGCACGCAGCCCGCGCCACTTGATGGACGGCAGCGAGAGCAGCAGCGGGATGAGCGCGCTGTAGAACAGCGGGTTCACCGTCTTGCCACGGCCGAAGATGATGCGCTCCCAGTCCGGAATCGGCAGCGAGGCCACCTGCACCACCTCGCCAGCCGCGCTATCCGAGCCGCCGAACCAGGTGCGCAGGAACCAGGCGCCCACCGTGGACATCAGCAGCGGGATGAGGAACGCGGGCTTGAACAGCACGTTGAGGAAGCCCGGCCGGGCGCCCCCGCGCATCGTCAGCAGGACGAACGCAAGCAGGGCCAGTGCCCAGTACAGCGGCGGCCACTGGGACATGCCGCCGCGCACAGACGCCAGCGAGGCCTCCGCGTTGAGCAGGCCGTGGCCGTACTGCTCGCTCCACGCCTGGTCCGCCATCTTCTTCGCGCCCGCGTAGAGCGCCTTCTCCACCTCGTCCGGGCCCTTGGCGCCAGCCGCGTACAGCATGGCGGCCACCGCGGCCACGTGCGGAGTGGCCATGCTGGTGCCCTGGTATGAGGCGTAGACGGACTGCGCCGGATTGCGCGGGTCGATGGTGTTCTGGAGGATGCCGCCCTGGTCGCCGCGGCGCTTGTCACCGCCCGGCGCGGCGATGTCCAGCTCCTTGCCGTAGGACGAGTACGGCGCCAGCACCCCGTCCGGGCCCACCGCCGACACGGCCACCGCGCCCGGGTAGGCCGCGGGGAACTCGACGCGCGCGCGACCGCCGTTGCCGGCCGCCGCCACCACGGTGACGCCCTTCTTGCGCGCGTACTCCACCGCGCTGGCCATCACCTGCGAGTAGCCGCCACCGCCCAGGGACATGTTGATGACGTTGGCGCCCTTGTCCGCCGCGAAGCGGATGGCGTCCGCGATGTCCGCCGTGGTGCCGCCACCGAAGTGGTTGAGCACCTTCACCGGCATCAGCGTCGCCTCGAAGGCCACGCCCGCCACGCCTTCGTTGTTGTTGGTGGCCTGGGCGATGGTGCCCGCCACGTGCGTGCCGTGCCCGTGGTCGTCGTTCGCGTGCTCGTCGTCGTTCACGAAGTCGAAGCCCTTCACGAACTTCGCGCCCTTGAGGTCCGGCACCTGCTTGAACTCGTCGTAGTCCTCGTAGGCAATGCCGGTGTCGAGCACCGCCACCACCACGCCCTTGCCGTGGTTGCGATCCCACGCGGTGGGCATGTTGATCATCCGCAGGTTCCACTGCTCCGAGTACTTGGGGTCGTTCGGCGTGAAGCTGGCGCGGACCTCCATCAGCGGCTCGGCGGCCTCGACGCTGGGGTGCTGACGGATGCGCGCGAGCACGCCGTCGACGTCATCGATGCCCACCGCCAGGGTGAGGGCCTCGTCGGCGCTCTCCACGGAGTTGAGCTCCAGGTCCACGCCCCAGTCGGCCTCCCAGGCGTCAAACTCGGCCTTGGTGGTGCCGTCCTTGAAGTCGACGACGATGGCGCCATCCACCACGTCCATCGGGTCTAGCGCCGCTTCGGCGGGAGGGGGCGGCTCCTGCTCAGGCGAGGGAGATGTGCACGCGGTCGCCAGCGTCACGGCCAGCACCGCGCCACCCAGGGTCCATCGCACCATCCGCATCGGGCTACTCCTTGAGGAACGAGGCTCTTCCAGAAGAGCCCTACGAACGCACGGCGAAACGATTGGGTCTGCACTCACAGTCTGTACGCCCCCTCTCCCGGCGTGCAAGGGCCCCGGGGTAAAGAAACGTGAAGAAGTCCAAAGGGTTACGCGGCATCGGTCATCCGCCCGAGAGTTTGCGCAGCCAGACGGCCACGGCCCGTCCGACCTGGGGGAGGTTGCGCTGGAAGGTGGGACCGGCATCGTCGATGACCTCTAAATCGCCTCCCGCCTGGATGACAGCAGCCGACACCTTGGCCCTGGGCAGGCGGGCGTCCTCCTCGCCCTGCACCACCAGGAGCGGACAGGTCACCCGGGACAGCACTTCCGGGGCCACGTCCGCGGGCGCCACCAGGCACAGGCCTCCGACGGCGGGGTACTTCGCCTGGAGCGCCAGGGCCACCTGGGCCCCCCCATGGAGCGCCGCCACCGCCACGGCCGACGTCCCGGCGTTCTCCAGCAGCATCCGCATGGCTGCCTCGGCGTCCTCCAGGAGCGCCAGGTCCTTGCCCCGCGTGCCCTGGCTGGCGCCCACGCCCCGGTGGTTGAAGCGCAGTGTAGGGAAGCCCGCATTGGCCGCGGCCCAGACGAGCTCCGCCGCGAGGACGTGGTCCATGCCGCCGCCCTCATCGGGACGGGGTGGGATGACCAACAGCGGCGGCGCGCGGGTGCCCCGGTGGGCGGTGCCCTCCATCACCTCGCGGCCGACCGGCACCAGCGTGGCGCGCTCCAGGAACTGACCTTTCTGGACCATGCCCCCACCTTAGAGCCCCTTCCCCCACCCCGTGACAAGCGGAACGCCCGGCGGGCGGGGGATGGTGGACGTCCGGGACGCGCGCTCAGGCCCTTCAGCACGGGAGACGCGAGACGCCGGGGCGGAGAATCGTGGGCTTCCGGTGCGAGCGGTGGGTGGCCGTGGCCGATGGACTCCCGGGACGCACGCCCGTCAGCGCCGGGCCCTGGCCACCCGCTTCTGGACCGCCGTGCGCAGCGTGCCGTCGTCGATGAGCTTGCGCAGGTTCTTTCCCGGGCAGGCCGTCTCCGCGTGCTCACCGTGGCCGAGGATGCGCTCGGACGGGATGTCGTAGCGGTATGCGAGCCACGCGCTCACACGCTCC
This sequence comes from Pyxidicoccus trucidator, assembly GCF_010894435.1. Classification (NCBI taxonomy): domain Bacteria; kingdom Pseudomonadati; phylum Myxococcota; class Myxococcia; order Myxococcales; family Myxococcaceae; genus Pyxidicoccus; species Pyxidicoccus trucidator. The sequence goes on from NZ_JAAIXZ010000009.1 coordinate 18,478, forward strand.
AGCGCCTCCAATTGGGCCGCGTTCGGCTGGCGCGTGTCGTAGTTCCCGAGCAGGTGCACCAGCAGGTGCCCATCCGGGTCGTACGCCGTGTTGGTGTCCCCCACGAAGCGCTCCTCGCGGTTGACGTAGATACGGCCCTGGTAGTCGATGGTGTAGTGGTACGGAATGTCCCCCCACTTCTTGTCCCGGAGGGACCAGCCCTGCAGACCCCGGACGCGCTTCCGGGCGTCGACGCTCCCGGGGAGTTCCTCCGCGGAGTGATGCACGGTGATGGTGCGGGGCATGTCCCTGTGCGTGGGCATGCGCTCCGCCTGCGCCGGGCGGGCCCCCCACTTCGCACGCTCCTCCATCACCGGCCGGAGGCGCTCTGCCACCGCATCGGCGCGTACCCGAGCGAGCCACGCGGGGGGCGCGGTGTGCTCCCACCCCAGCTCGACATGCAGGGCGCTCGCGGTGTCGAACACCAGCCGGAAGCGGCTGGTGCCGGGAATGCTCTCGAGGAGCGTATCGCGCTCAGCCGCGGACAGCTCGGGGATGGAGCGCCACGTGTCGCCAAGGCGCAGGGCGCTGATGCGCAGCACCCGGCCATGGAGGTTCGCCACCACGCGCAGCATGTCGCGGGTGTCGCGCGAGCACGCGGGCAGCAGCCGCACCGCCTTGACTCCAGCCTTGAGCAGTGGCTTCGACAGGCTCTCCAGGTTCCGGGCCACGTCGCACGGCAGGAGCACCGAGTCGGCGCCACCGCCGTAGTCGATGCCCGCCTGGGTGGCCTTCACGCGCACCCCGGCGACGGAGGCACAGACCTCGTCACCGGGCATGGAGGGCGCCAGGGCCGCCTCGGGCAGACCCGTGCAGACCGGCCCGGCTTCCGCTGCCGACACGGAGCCCACGGGAGCGAAGGCGGCGCCCAGGACGAGCGCCAGCCCCAGCCACCCGCGGACTCGCGAGCTCGCTACTTCTTCACGACCACTTGCATCCATCGGATGTTCGCACCGTCGAACTTCTGGGTCGCATTGACCTTCTCCAGAAGCTTGCGGGCGTCCTCCTTCGTGGCGCCAGCGTAGACGGCCATGAACTCGTAGGCACGGTTGGTGTTGGAGTACGACACCACCCCGTCACAGCCCGAGCGCGAGGTGAACACCTTGTTCTCCGGCAGCAGCGCCTGGGCGGCCAGCCGCGTCTCTTCGTCGATGAAGCCCTCGCAGGCCTTGCCGTCCTCGGCGGGCTTGGACTCCTGGCTCTTCAGCAGGACGGTGTAGAAGTTGGCCGAGTAGTACGGCATGCCCGACTGGAGCGCCTGCGGCAGCTCGAAGGGCAGCTCGTGCGGGGCGAAGGAGTAGGCCGCCGGGTTGACGGTGGCGACCGGCTTGCCGTCCGGCACCTTGTTGGTGCCGATGGACCACTGCTTCGAGCGCAGGAAGCGAGCCACGGCCTGGGGCGAGTCCACCGAGGTGAACTCGTTGATGTCGTAGAACGTGCCGTTGGCGTCGATGCGGAAGAGCACCCAGAGGTTCCCCACGGACTTGGGCGTCACGTAATACACGCGCGTCAGCTTGTTGCCCGTGTAGAGGAACACCTTGGCCTGGCTCGTGGCCCACCCCTTGGACTGGCTGTTGTCCTTGTCCGAGTAGTTGTGCACCGCGTAGATGTATTCCTGGCCGGACTTGCGCTTCTCCAGGGTGATGGTCTCCGGGCCGAAGCCGTCCGTGTCATCCACGTCCAGCTTCACCTGCGCCCCCGACTTGCGCTCCCAGTAGACGTGGCCGGTGCCGAACGACAGGTGCGAGTCCAGGTCCAGCGGCTGCTCGCCCCAGGTGAGCACCACGCGGCTGTCGGTGCCCCGGGCCATCTCCTCACTGAGCGCGTACGACAGGCCCTTGCAGGGGCACTTCACCACGAGGCTGCTGAAGCCCTGCTTCTCGATGATGAGGCTGACCGAGGCGTCGTCCTTCCCGCCGAAGGGCGCGGGAGAGAAGGTGACGAAGCCGAGCCCATCCGTCTCGCCCTTCACGGACGCCTGGCCGGGGGCCTGGAGCGTCACGGTGGCGCCGGCCACGGGCTGGTTCTTCCGGGTCGCGGAGAGGAGCTTGAGCTTGAGCCCGTCCTGCGCGAGCGCCGGGCTGGAGAGGACGGTCGCCGCGATGAGCAGCGCCGCCAGAAGGTGCGAGCGTGAGTGCATGGGAATCCCCCTGAATCCGTCGCCGGGCACCCTAATGTACGGAGGTCAACACCGGCAACGCTCCGGGCCCCTCGGGTATCCGCCGGGTCCACGACGGCGGGTGTCAGTGCCCACCCTCCCCGGAACTGGAATCGTACGCCCCCACGCAACTTCCGGAGGCGGTTGGGTGACAATGCGGGGAACGACGTACCCCGCCCTCCCCCGAGCAGCACGCAGGAGCCCCCACCATGAGCCTCATCGATCGCACCCGGAACCTCTTCCAGAAGGTCGGCACCGGCGCCCAGAACACCGCCGCCAAGGTCCAGACGGGAGCGACGCAGGCCGCGAACACGGTGAAGACGACCGCGCAGGCCGTGGGGCAGAAGGTCAACACGGTGGTGGACGGCTTCGAGAGCAAGGCCGCCACGGCGGCCAACACCGTGGCCGGCGTGTTCACCGCCCCCAAGGGCGCGAAGGACAAGGTGTACGACGGCAAGCTGGTGGGCGCGGGCGGCCAGACGTTCGAGCCCGGCACGCCGCTGGACCAGTTCCCCGCCGTCACCCCGCGCAACAACCCGAACGCGACGGCCACCGTCATCTACGTGAACGGCATCGGCACGGACAAGAACGGCCAGTCCAACGAGCTGCAGGCCATCGCGGACAAGTCGGGCATGCGCGCCATCGGCATCCACAACTCCACGGAGGGCATGGTCTCCGACCTGCTCCAGTGCGTGAAGGACAAGCTGGACAAGGGCCACAACCCCGCCGTCGACACGCTGGCGGACACCGTCTACTCGGAGCTGAAGGCGGGCCGCTCGGTGCACCTGATGGGCTACAGCCACGGCGGGCTCATCACCTCGCGGGCGCTCAACGACGTGGCGCGCCGGCTGCGCATCGAAGATGGGATGTCCAAGGCGCAGGTGGAGCAGACGATGAGCCGCCTCAACGTGGAGACGTTCGGCGCCGCCGCCTGCAAGTACCCGGACGGCCCCAACTACGTGCACTACGTCAACGACAAGGACCTCGTCCCCACCCTGTTCGGCATCGGCGGCAGCGGCAAGAGCCCGCTGGACCTCCTGCGTGACGCGGGCCGCGACGCGAAGGTGCACTACTTCTCCGAGAAGAACATGTTCAGCGGCGCCCACGCGCTGGCCGATACGTACCTGAAGCACCGGGCGCCCTTCGAGGAGGCTCGCGCCGGCCGCTTCTGACCCGAGTCGTGGTATGCAGTCGCTCATGACGAGTGAAGAGGCACAGCGACTGGTGCAGTCCTTCATGCGGTCCCAGGGCGAGCCGAATAGCCCGGGACTCAACCCGCAGGGGTTCGGCGGCCTCGCCAAGGGCGAGGCGCAGCTGTACTTCGAGTTCGTTCCCGACAAGGGCGAGCTCAAGTGCAGCGCGCTCATCTACCGCTTCCGCGACGCCCCCCGGCCCGGAGTCCTCGACGGCTTCCTCGCCGAGGAGAAGGCCGGCACGGACACCGGCGGTGGCGCGGTGGACTTCGAGAAGGAGAGCAAGAGCCTCTTCCTGAGCCGGACGTACACGGCTGTCCCACCGGACCAGTCGTTCGAGCTCGGGATGACGCGGCTGATGGACGCCAGCGTCGCCTGGGGCGGCCCGGTGTTCGAGCGCGTCGCCGCGCGCGTGATTCCCGCCAAGAAGTAGGCGTGGGGCTCGCGCTCCCGGTGCTGGGTGGCGGGGAGGCCGCCACCCAGGGCTTCGGGCCTCGAGGCCCGGCTACACCGACTGGAGCACGTAGAACTTCAGGTACTTCCCTTCCGGGAACTGCAAGCGCACCGGGTGGTCCGGCGGCTGGTAGCGCTCCTCCACGAGCGCCAGGTCCACGCCGGCCTTGAAGCCCGCCTCACGCACCGCGCCCATGAAATCATTCGGACTCACGCGCGCCGAGCACGACGCCGTGGCCAGCAGCCCGCCCGGCCGGAGGATGCCCAGCGCCTGCCGGTTGAGGGATGCGTAGCCGTCGATGGCCGCCTGCACCGCGCGCTGGGTCTTCGCGAAGGCCGGCGGGTCCAGGATGATGAAGTCGAAGGTGCGGCCCTCTTCCTTGAAGGACTGGATGATCTTGAAGACATCCGCCGCCAGGAAGTCGTGCTTCTCCGCGGGCAGCCCGTTGCGAGTGAAGTTCTCACGGGCCAACGCAATCGCATCCGGGTCCTGATCCACGGAGAACACGCTGTTGGCCCCGCCCAGCGCCGCATTGACGGAGAACCCGCCGCTGAAGCTGAAGCAGTTCAGCACGTCGCGGCCCTTCGCCAGCCGCCGGATGAGGAAGCGATTCTCCCGCTGGTCCAGGAAGAAGCCCGTCTTCTGCCCGCGCCACGCATCCACCAGGAACGTGGCCCCACGCTCGCGAATGGGGATGAGCTCCGGCGCCTCCTGGCCGTACAGCATCTTCCCCGTGCCGCGGCCCTCGTCCTCGTCCACGTCGTCGCGGCCCACCTCGTCGCGGCCGAGGATGCCCTTCAAGCCGGGCACTCCCGCCTTCAGCGCTTCGATGATGAGCGGCCGGTAGGGCGTCAGGCCGGCCGAGTACAGCTTCATCACCGCCCAGCCCGCGTAGAGGTCCACCACCACGCCCGGCAGCCCGTCCCCCTCGCCGTGAATCAGGCGATAGCTGTCCGTGTCGGTCAGGTCGACGAGGGCCTGGCGCTCGGCCAGTGCCTGCCGCACCCGGCGGGTGATGAAGGCCGCGTCCACCGATTCTCGCGGGTCTCGGGTGAGCACGCGCACGGCGATGGCGGAGTGCGGGTCGTAGTACCCGCGCGCCACGAACTTCCCGTTCTCCGTCAGGTCCACCACGCAGCCGGCGGGAATCTTCGGCACGTGCTCCAGCGCCTTGCGGAACACCCACGGGTGCCCGGCGCGCAGGTGGCGCCCCAGTCCTCGCGCCAGCTCCAGCTTCACGACATTCACGGTGTCACTCCTCAAAGGGCCGCGCGGGCCCGGCGGGCGAGAATGGCGCGAGCCAGTTCCTCGAAGCCCCGCCCCTCGGCCGCCCGGGTGATGAAGGCCGGCGGCGCATCAATCCGGTCCAAGACGGAGCGAACGTTGGCCACGCCCACGCCCAGTGCAAAAGCCTCGAACATCGGGGCGTCGTTGAAAGAATCCCCCGCGTACACGTAGCGCCCGTCCGCCGGGTCCAACCGCTCGCCCCACGCCACCTTCGCGAAGCGCCGCGCCGCGCTCAGCTTGTCGAAGCGGCCCAGCCAGCAGTTGACGTGCACCGATGAGCGCACTGCCGTCACGCCGCGCGCCGTCAGCAGCGCCTCGATTCGCGACGCCCCGGCGTCCCCCAGCCGCACCTCCTCGTTGTAGTCCACGGCCAGGTCCACCTCGGTGTACGCACTGTCCAGCGACAGCCGCGCCCCGGGCACCTGCCGCAGCACCCTCCCCACCTCCGCCTGGAGCCGCTTCCGGTTGGCCACGCGCGCGGCCGGGGCCTCCGAGTACACCTTCCGCAGCCGCCCGTGCTTCCCACGCAGGAAGAACAGGCCCCCGTTCTCGACGATGACGCCGTCCACGGGGAGCTGCCGCGCCCACGCCTCACCCCACCCCGCCGGCCGCCCGCTCACCAGCACCACGCGCAGGCCGGAGGCGGACAGGCGCTCGAGCGCCCGCACCGTGTCCGAGCGCAGCCGGTGCCCCGTGGTGAGCGTGCCGTCCACGTCCGTGAAGACGCCCCCGACGCGAGACAGGTCCGCCTCGCGCAGGGGGCGCGGAAGTGCCACCTTGCTGGAGGCCGCCATCACATCACGTCCAGCTGGGCCAGCAGCCCCTGGAAGCTCTCGATGGTGGAGCGCAGGTCCGTCGGGGAGAGCTGGCCAATCTGGAGCTTGCGCGCCTTGCGCAGGAAGGCGTCCAGCTCCGAGTCCCTGCCGTACAGGGACTGGGCGCTGCCCGCGGCCTCCGCCAGCGCGCGGGCGGCACCGGCCGGGTCCGAGCCCACCAGCGACAGGGCCCGCTCCAGCCGCACGCCGCAGGAGGCCCACACCTCGCGGTCATGGATGATGAGCACCTGCCGCAGATTCACGGCGGACAGGCCGCGCACGAAGGCCTCCAGCTCCTCCACCACGGCCACCAGCTCCGGCCGGGACGGGTTGGGGAGGATGGCCAGCCGGCCCACCTCGGCGCGCATCTCCACGATGTGGCGCTTGTCCTGCGCGCGCAGGTTCCGGTACGCGGCCGTGCGGCCGAAGGCGTCCAGCTCAGTCTGGGCCTGCTGGGCGTTCCACTGCACGTCCTCGGGCTCCGCCTCGCGGACCTTCTTGAGGCGCGCGGAGATGATGCGGGCCAGGTCGGACGTAATCGCGCGCACCGTCACCGCGGCCTTCACCTCGGCCTCGTAGCCGGGCACCACCTGCGCCCGCGTCACCTCGCCCAGGGTGCTCACCGACTCGAAGACGAGGTTGCTCATCTGCTCGCGGAAGCGGGCGCGGAAGCGCTGGATCTCCGACAGCAGCGTCCACCTGTCGCTCACCACCGACGGGTTGCGCATGGCCTCGCCCAGCTGGGTGACGCCCTGGGCAATCTGCTGCATGGCCTCCTGGAGCAGGCTGACGGGGTCCGGCGCCCCACTCCGGGCCGGGCCGGCCTCGTCCGCCGCCCGGCTCAGGGTGTCGGCGATGCCGCCCAGCGGGGGCACCGGGAACTGCTCCCGGATGACGTTGAGCAGCGCGTTGACGTCCATCACCGTGTCGCGGATGACGGGCGCCATCTCCTCCCACAGCGACAGGTCCGGGGACGAGTCCACGACGGGCGTCTCGTACTTCACCAGGTCCATGTCGCTCAGCCGGGCGATGGCATGGGCCGCGGCGGCGTACACCTTGCGCAGCCGGCCGGCGAACGCGCGGTCGGGGACGGACTTGAGGATTTCTTCGAGCCTCGGCGACAGGGAGGCCGGGGGGGTCTCAGCGGCTTCAGACACGGGGCACACACTCTAGCGCTCGACTTCCGCGCGGGGGAGTTCTAGCACTCGGCTTCTGGCATGGCCGCCGATTTGGGAGCGCTACGGGATGATCCAGGTCTGTCTGCTGAAGGACGGTAAGCTCCTCACCGGGGGTGAAGAGCTCCTCGGCCACGAGGGGCGGAAGTGGGTCGACGTACAGCAGCCGACCGAGGAGAAGATGGCGCTCCTGACCGAGCGCTTCGGCCTGCACAAGCTGGCCGTGGAGGACTGCCTCCACCTGGACCAGCGCCCCAAGCTGGAGGAATACCCCAACCACCAGTTCATCGTCCTCCAGGGCTTCACCGTCGCCGGCAAGGACGTGTGTGAGCTGACGCTGCACGAGCACCACTTCTTCCTGGCCCACGACTGGATCATCAGCGTCCACGAGTTCCCCTTCGCGGGGCTCGACCAGGTGAAGAAGCGCGTGATGGACGACCCGAGGGCAACGCTGGAGCGGGGCACGGACTTCGTCCTCTACATGCTGGCGGACGGGCTGGTGGATGCGCAGTTCCCCCTGCTGGACACGTTCAGCGATGAATTGGAGGACCTGGAGGCCGCCATCTTCGAGCGGGTGGAGAAGTCGCACCTGCAGCGCATCTTCGAGCTGAAGCGGACGCTGGTGATGGTCCGCCGGGTGCTGTCGCCACAGCGGGACGTGGTGGGGCTGCTGTCGCGGCGGGGCATCGTCCACATCCACGACAAGACGACGCTCTACTTCCGCGACGTGTACGACCACCTGGTGCGGCTGTACGAGCAGATCGACGCCAGCCGGGACATCGTGGGCAACGTGATGGATGGCTACCTGTCCATGGTGGCCAACAAGACGAACGACATCACCAAGCAGCTCACCATCTTCTCCACCCTCTTCCTGCCGCTGTCGTTCATCGTCGGATTCTTCGGGCAGAACTTCGAGGCGCTCTCATCCAAGGGCAACTACTACGCCATGTGGGTGATGATCATCGGGTTCCCGGTGGGGCTCATCCTGTGGTTCAAGCACAAGCAGTGGCTCTGACGTCGCGCGGAGGAAGACCATGCTGACGGTGACGGTGGATGGAATCCCGCTGCACTACCGGGACGTGGGCCAGGGACGGCCGGTGCTGCTGCTGCACGCCTTCCCGCTCAATGGTGACGCGTTCGACCCGCAGGTGAAGGCGCTGTCGGGGCGCTACCGCTTCATCATTCCGGATCACCGGGGCTTCGGGCAGAGCCGGATTGGCGACGGGCCCACGGAGATGGCGCGAATCGCCCGGGACTCGCTGGCGCTGCTGGACGCGCTGAAGCTGGACTCGGTGGTGGTGGGCGGCGTGTCCATGGGCGGGTACGCGGCCATGGCCCTGCTGCGCGAGGACGCGGGCCGGGTGGGCGGGCTGGTGCTGGTGGACACCCAGGCCACCCCGGACGACGAGGCGGGCAAGGCGCGGCGGGAGGCGTCCGCGAAGGAGGCGCTGGAGCAGGGCGTGGAGCCACTCGTCCAGACGCTGCTGCCCAAGCTGGTGGCGGCGGGCCCGGACTCGCCGGTGGGACGCGAGGTGGCGGCGCTGATGCGCACGGCCTCGCGCGAGGGCCTGGCCGCCGCCCAGCGGGGCATGGCGCTGCGCCCGGACAGCAAGGACATGCTGGCGCGCTACGCGGGCCCGGCGCTGGTGGTGGTGGGCGAGCACGACGCCATCACCCCGCTGGAGAAGGCGAAGGCCATGGCGGACCTCGTCTCCGGCGCGAGGCTGGAGGTGATTCCCGGCGCGGCGCACCTGCCCAACCAGGAGCAGCCGGAGCAGTTCAACGCGGTGCTGGACGCGTTCCTGTCATCCCTGTGAGTTGGTGCCAGGCCCCCGGGCATGGGAACATCCACGAAGGGTGTTCCCTCCCGCCAAGGAGCTGACCGTGGAGCGCATGTACCTGAAGGACGTCGAGGCGCACGAGTCCGACGGCCACTACGGCCAGATGATTCGTCGGGTCCGTGAGCTGGGCAGTCCCGTCCCGCAGATCTGGCACCTGCTCGCCTTCAAGCCGAAGATGACGGACGCGCTGTGCCGCTTCACCCACGAGGTGATGCGCGGCCCCTCTCCCCTGTCGCCGGGCCTCCGGGAGCTCATCGCCGCGTACACCTCGCGCGGCAACGAATGTCGATTTTGAACGGGCTCTCACGCCGCGGTCGCGGCGGAACTGCTGGGCAACACGGACATGGTGCACGCGGTGCTGGAGGACGCGGGCTCGGCGCCCATCCCCGACGCCGAGAAGGCGCTGTTCGCCTTCGTGGACACGCTCAACCAACGCCCGGCGGAAGTCGGCCAGGCGGACATCGACCGGCTGAAGGCGGTGGGCTGGACGGACGAGGCCATCTATGACGCCGTGTCCGTGTGCGCGCTGTTCAACTTCTACAACCGCTGGATTGACGGCACCGGCGTCCAGGGGATGAGCGCGGAGATGTATCAGCGCAGCGGGCAGCGGATTGCCCAGGGCGGGTACGCACCGCCGGAACCACCGCCCACGCCGAAGAAGTAGCCACGCCTGGCGCGCGCGGGCTCAGCGCCCGCGCCCCTGCCTCCGGGTGGCCGCTTCGAGCACGTGCTCCTTGAGCAGGTAGCCGAAGCCCGCGTTGCGCAGGCGGAGGACCAGGTCGTCCTCGGTGGCGCCGAAGCGCTCCGCGGCGTCCCGCAGCTTCCAGCCCGACAGGGCAAGCTGCTGGAGGAGGTACGCCCGCCGCGTCTGCGCCGCGGAGAGGCGGTACGTCTTGAGGTACTCCAGCGTGCCATCCTCGCGGACGATGGCCTCGCCCAGGTGGTTCTCCGCCGAGGGCTCGAGGCTCGTATGGAAGCGCTGGAGCATGAACGGCCCGGCCTCGTAGATGCGCTCGGACGTCACCTCGGCGCCGAAGAGGCCCCCCGCCATGAAGGCGTGAAAGTCCGCCCAGTCGCTCCGCATGCGCGCAACCTCCGCGCGCAGGTCGTCCAGGCTGGCAACGCGCGCGTCGTCCAGGGACAGCCCCAGCTCCGGCGCCGCGCCGAGGAAGCCGTACTGGAGGAGCAGCTCGCCGTAGAAGTCCTCCAGCAGCGTGCGGTGCAGCACGCGGTAGTCGTCCGGGTGCGAGACGACGAAGGCGGACAGAAGCACGTCCGCGTTGAACAGCAGCACGCCCACCTGCCGCTCGTGGACCTCGAAGGTGCGCAGCGCGCCGTCCAACGCGGCGCTGGCCCAGCCGGGCACCGCGCCCTCGATTCGGGGGTTCAACCCGTGGGACAGGGCCTCACGCGAGTACTCGGCCCAGGCGATGTCCGGCCCGCCGAAGTGCAGGGACAGGAAGCCCTCCATCGCCAGGTGCAGCGGCAGCATGCGGAGCTGATTCTTGTCCTCGCGGTGCACCATGCGGTGCAGGAGGCGGATGGAGAACGGCCCCACCTTCACGCGCTTTCCCTCCGGCGCCTGGAGCTGGGTGCCATAGACGGCGTCTGCCTGCCGCTGGCCCCACGTCATCACCAGCCCATGAGGAATGTACGAGCAGTACTTGAGGCCGGGCCGCGTCAGCTCGCCCTCCAGCGTGACAATGGCGAGGGCGTCGTCGTACGTCCGCCGGTTGAAGCGCAGGTCGTCCCGCACGGAGTCCCGCAGCACGGGCACCAGCCGGATGCCGCCCCACACCTGCGAGGGCGCCAGCCGCAGCCCGGCGGGCTCCAACCTCTCGAGCAGTCGCGCGTCCACCGTCATTCCCCCTCCTCCGCCACCGCCAGCTCCACCGGGGCCGCGAGGGCCGCGTCGCGCTGCCTCCGGCGGGCATCGCGCTCCAGAATCACCTTCACGCGCGCGGACAGGTAGTCCTCCAGCTCGGCCAGCGGGGCCGCGCCCTCGGCGAAGCGCGCGAAGCCCAGCACGGTGGGCAGGTCCTCCGCGTCGCGCACCCCCACGGTGGGAACGGCCGTTCCAAAGGAGCGCGGCGCGTACTCCTCCGCGTCGAACACCGGGTTGACGTGGACCAGCGCCGTGCGCCGCGCCGGGTCCAGCTTCGAGCGGAAGACGCGCGTCAGCTCGGCCACGGCCTTCGGCGGGTCGTTGTCGTAGCCGTCGGACACGATGACCACCACGTCCGCGCCCCAGGCCAGGGCCTCCAGCAGCGGCGTGGCGATGTCCGTCTGCCCCCGCGCGGTGACGAGGAGCGGGTCCTCCACCGGGCACGTCCAGAAGGCGCGGTAGTCGCGCGACGCGGCGGACAGCAGGTAGTGCGCGGCCAGCGCCACGCCCAGCGGCCGGCGGCGCTTCTCCAGCGAACCGGAGGCGGAGTAGCTGTCGTCCAGCACCGCGGCCACCCGGCCCAGGGCCACGGGCGCCCGGCCCAGCACGCGCGCCGCGGCCCGCTCCAGCGCCGTGTGCAGCGTGTCGCGCCGCTCCCGCCGTGCCTCGGGCTTCAGCGACAGGACGTAGAGGGCCAGCTTCGTCAGCGAGGCCCGCTCCAGGTCCACCGGCGGCGGCCTGCCGCCCTCGCGCGCCGCGGACTCCTGGAGGCGCAGGCGCTCCCCCTGGGTGAGGCGCGGCTCGATTCGCTTCAGGAACACGTCGCGGGGGATGCCGTGCTTCACGGCCAGGCCCTCGGCCACCGTGTACGGCAGCGCGTAGACGGCCTCCTGCGTGTAGTGGGCCTGACGGAACGCCTCCAGCAGGGGTTGGGTGTACTCGCGCTTCTTCCAGCCGTGGATGAGGAAGGGCCTCAGCTCCCCGGCGAGCTGCACGTGCCCGTGCACCACCGCCGCGCGCAGCTTGGAGCGGTACTTCACCGCGTCGAAGGCGAGGTCCGCGCGGCCCGCCAGGTACTCACGGACGATGGCCCGCGTCCTACGGTTGTTGATGCGGCGCGCGCGCAGGGACTCCAGGACGCGGTAGGCACGAGGCGGCGGCAGCGCCCTGAGCGTGGCGGCGATGAGAGCGCCCTCCTCCTTGCGGTCCTCCTGCGACGCCGGACTGCCGCAGGCCAGCAGGTTGAGGACGATCTGCGCCTGGTTGAAGTGGTTGATGCCAGCCGCGAGCGTGCGCGCGTAGAGGCGGCGGTAGTTGCCCAGGATGTACTGGTGCAGGAACTCGATGGAGACGGACTGGCCGCGCGCGTCGCCGTAGAACTCCCGCTGCCCCGTGCAGGAGAAGCAGGCGTTGACGAACATGACCAGGTCCTCGCGGGCGACCTGCTCGATGCGGACTTCCATCACCGCGGCCATGTCTCGCACTTCCTCCCCGGGCTCCGGGGGTGTGACGGAAGCGCCGCTCGGGGAAGAGGGATACGACCAGCGTGTCAGGCTCCAAAGGCTTGAATCGGAAGTCGCATCGGAGTCCCGCGAGCGGCGCTCTCACGCTACCACACGCCCGGGAGGAACAATCCTGACGACCCGGGGCGGTGCCCCGGGCTCAGGGCACCCAGCCTCAGGGCTGGCAGGTCACCTGGTCACCATTCACCGTGCACGCCGCGCAGCTGGCCGTCTCCTCCAGCACGCCCTGGCGGCACTCCAGGACGGCCAGGCCGTCCGCGCGGCACAGTCCCCGGCCCTCGGCGGTGGAGGCGCAGGCGTCGCCGACCCGGTTGTTGGACGTGTCGCAGCGAACAGCGTCGTCCGTCTCGCGGCAGCCCAGCGGCCCGCGGCAGGGCAGCTCCCGCCAGACGCCGCCCCGGCACTCCAGTGCGAGGACGTCTTCCTGGCAGACGAAGCCACTCCCCTCACAGTTGTCTCCCGCGCTCTGGCCACAGCCAGCGAGGAGGAAGGAGCCAACAACGGACACGGCGACGAGGAAGGAGCGGATCATGGGCTGCGGCCAATATTTCGAGCGTCCCGCTCCGGGTCAACCACCCAGTGTCTCCTGGAAGAAACGCCGGAAGTTTCCACCGACGACACGTTCCACCCAGGACTCCGGATGCCGGCGCAACAGGGCCTCGGTGAGCAGATGCAGGTCCGTGACGTCCTTCATCCCCTTGGGGAGGGGCACCATGCCGTCGTAGTCCGAGCCCAGGCCCACGCCCCCCTCGCCCATGACGTCCACCGCGTGCTCGATGTGGCGGACCACGTCGTCCACCGAGTCCCCGCCCAGGTAAACGGGGGCGAAGATAATGCCCACCACCCCACCCCGGTCGGCGATGCGCCGCAGGGACGCGTCGGAGAGGTTGCGCCAGCCGCCCCCCGCCGCCCGCACGCCCGTGTGAGAACAGAAGAATCGCACCGTGGGGTGCGCGAAGAGGTCCTCCAGTGTGCTCTCCGAGGCATGCGCCACGTCCACGCTCAGCCCCAGCCGGGCCATCTCCTCCATCACCTCCTGCCCCAGCGGCGTCAGCCCCCGGTTGCCCATCATCGGGAAGGAGGAGCCGCCCAGGTTGTTGTTGGACAGGTGGGTGAGCCCCATGAAGCGCACCCCGCGCCGGTGCAGCTCCGCCAGCCGCGCCACCCGCCCCTCGATGGCATGGCCTCCCTCCACCCCCAGCACCGCGGACAGGCGCCCGTGGGCGAGGTTGTCTTCCAACGCGGCCCCGGTGGTGGTGATGCGCGCCGTGTCCCCGGAGAGTCGGCAGAACTCCTCCATGCGCTCAATCTGCCAGAGGGCCCGCGTCCACTCGCTCGCGCGCGCCTCGCGGGGCCACCCCCGCCACGCGGCGAACACCGGGAAGCCTCCAATGAAGGGGAAGCCCCGGGTGACGATGGTGAAGCACTGCAGCTTCACCCCCGCTTCCCGCAGGCGGGGGAAGTCCACGTGTCCCTCATTGGAGCGGGCAACCAAATCCCGGTTCCACATGAGGGAGTCCGCGTGCCCGTCGGCCACGCACCAGCGCTGGTGGAGCTCTTTCACGTCACCCATGCGCGGCAGTCTGCCCGTCCGGGCGCGTGAGACAAGCGCCACCCGCGCCCGGGCGCCAGTGTCCGACAGGCACGAAGGCCCCCGGGCGTGCCCGCATCCCCTTCACGAGTCCCGAGGGGGCGCGGCCTTCCCAGAGGCGTCCGGGCGCACGGAGTCGTCCCACCGGAGCACGTCCGCGGAGCGGCGCCGGGAGCGGGCGTCGCGGCGCACCTGGGTGGCCTCGCGCTCGGCCTCACGCGGGCCGTAGGCGTAGCCCAGCCCACCCAGCACGCCGCGCAGCGCGTCCCGCACCTCCAGCCCCGACTGGAAGCGCTCCGCCGGCTCACGCCGCAGCAGCCGCGAGAGGATGGCGCGCATGGGGCTGGACAGCCCCTGCGTGGCGCGCTCCACGTGCTCCGGGGCGAGGCACGCCATGCGCGCGGCCATCAGCGGCGCCGGCAGCCAGCTGGGCACCTCCGCGAGGAGCGTCTCCGCCTCCGGGAGGGGCCCCGTCACCAGCGCGGCGCGCTCCACGTCCTCCAGGTCCAGCAGGTGCAGCCCGGTGAGCAGCTCCAGGAGCACCACGCCCAGGGAGAACAGGTCCGAGCGCCCATCCAGGGGCCGGCGCGCGAGCGCTTCCGGGGAGGCATACGCCAGGTCTCCCCGGACGACATGGCCCTCCGTGCCGACGCGGCCCGGCAGCCTCGCCCACGCCATGGAGAAGTCCGCCAGCTTCACCCGCCCGTGCACGTCCAGGCGCAGCGTGCGCGGGGACACGTCACGGTGGACGATGCCCAGCGGCTGGCCCCGCGCGTCCTCCAGGGTGTGGGCGTGGTGCAGCGCGTCCGCGACCTCCGCGCCCACGTACGCGCCGAAGGCCTCCGAGAAGGGCCGGCGCCGCAGCGCCGCGAAGCTGGTGAGCGTCTCCAGGCTGTGGCCTTCCACGTACTCCATCACCAGGTGGGGCGAGCCCTCGTGCACGCGCACCAGGAACACCTGGGCGATGGCGGGGTGGCTGAGCTGCATCAGCAGCTTCACCTCTTCCCGCAGGCGCGCGCGCCCCTGGGTGTCCCCGGCGTCCTGCAGCCGCTTGACGACCACGAGGTCCCCGGGCGTGTCCGCGTAGTGCCGGCGCGCGAGCAGCATCTCTCCCGGGCCCCGGGGGCAGAGGAAGCGCACCAGCTCATAGGACGTGGCCCCGGCGGTGAAGAGGATGAAGGGCTTGGAAGAGGGGTGCTCGGGGTGGTGGGTGGCCATATGCCTCCTGGGTAGGAAGTCCTCCCCTGGGTTGGGAAGGCGTGAGAAAACCTCACAGGTCCCTCCTACCACCCACGTCCGACACACCCTCCCCACCTGCCACCACGGATTCAGGTAAAAAAGGGAACGGCCCCCGCCGAAGCGGGAGCCGTCCGAGCCGGCCCGCGAGGAAACGGACCGACCACTGCTTCCTGGCGAAGCTACTGCTTCTTCTGCACCGGCTGCGTCACGGTCAGCTCGCGGGCCACCATGTCCTTGCCCTCCATGACGTAGGAGGCGCGAACCTGGGTCCCCTCGGTGATGTCGTCCAGCTTCACCGGCGCGTTGTTCTGCATGATGCGCGTCTGGTCGTTCGTCTTCAGCTTGATCTGCTTGTTGTTGCTGGTGTCGACCAGGGTGAGCGAGTCACCGCCGGTGGAGAGCACGCGGCCCTGGACGTTGGTGGCCGCCGCGGACGCACCGGCCATGCCGGAGCCGCCCTGCGCCAGGTCCTCGTTCGCCTCACGTCGGTCCTCGGCCAGATCCTCCTGCTGGCCGCGCTGGGCCTCGGCGAGGTCCTGCTCCTCCTCGCGGACGTCCTGCTGCGCGCTGGCGACCTCCTCCTGCGCCTCCTGCTGCGCGCCGGCGATGTCCTGCTGCGCGTCCTGACGGGCCTCCGCCGTCTCCTGCGTGGCCTCCTGCTGGGCCTCGGCGACGTCGCGGCGCTCCGACTCGACGTTGTCACGCTTGCAACCGGAAACCATCGCCAGACCCGCCACCGCAGTGACCGCCATCATGAGCTTGCGCATAAGTTCCTGCTCCTTTCCCTGTGAACCAGGGGAGCATGTCCCCCGGCGTTGGGCAGAAAGTGGGCGTCGTTCCCGTCCTTGCACAGGGCTTGCAAATGGACCGCGGAGACCTAGGGGCGGCTTCCTGGGTGCGGGGCGCCCGGCTGCTCGGCCGCTTACGGAGGAACATTGGCATCTGTTGCACCCGAGTGGGAACGCGGGTTCCCACCGGGTGTCGGGCACCGCCGTCGGCGCCCCCCGCGTCCATCAGGGCCGCGTCCGTCGGGCGGACACATCCATGGGCGAGCGCGTTGACAGCGCGGGGTGCCCCTTGTAGTGCGTGCCCAGGTCCCCGTCGCAAGGAGCCGTGACGCCGTGCAGGTCTGGGTCAACGGAGAGACACGCGAGGTGCCGGAGGGCGTCACCCTCTCGGCGCTGCTGGAGTCGCTCCAGGTGGGCGGCCCCGGCGTGGCCGTGGAGGTCAACGCGGAGGTGGTGCGCCGCGCCCGCCATCCCGAGCACCAACTCCATGCGGGCGACCGCGTCGAGATCGTCACCTTCGTCGGCGGCGGTTAGGAGTCAGCCAATGAGCATCCAGGACAAGCCCTTCACCCTCGCGGGCGTCACCTTCAACTCGCGCCTCATCCTCGGCACCGGCAAGTACCCGAGCCACGAGGTCATGAAGCGCTGCCACGAGTCCTCCGGCACGGAGTTCGTCACCGTGGCCGTGCGCCGCCTCGACCTGAAGGCCACGGGTGAGGCGTCGCTGATGAACTGGATCGACCGCAATCGCCTGCGGCTGCTCCCCAACACCGCGCTCTGCTACACGGCGGACGAGGCGGTGCGCACCTGCCGGCTCGCCGAGGAGCTGGGCATGAGCAAGTGGGTGAAGCTCGAGGTGCTCGGCGACGAGAAGACGCTCTACCCGGACGTCGAGGAGACGGTGAAGGCGGCGCGCATCCTGGTGAAGGAGGGCTTCACCGTGCTGCCGTACACCAGCGATGACCCGATTACCGCGCGCAAGCTCGAGGACGCGGGCTGCGCGGCGGTGATGCCGCTGGCCGCCCCCATCGGCAGCGGGCTGGGCATCCGCAACCCGCACAACATCCGCCTCATCCTGGAGACGGTGAAGGTGCCCGTCATCGTCGACGCGGGCGTGGGCACCGCCTCGGACGCGGCCATCGCCATGGAGCTGGGCGTGGACGCCATCCTGATGAACACGGCGATTGCCGGCGCCAGGGACCCGGTGCGCATGGCGGTGGCCATGAAGAAGGCCGTGGAGGCCGGCCGCGACGCGTACCTCGCCGGCCGCATCCCCCGGAAGGCCTACGGGTCCGCGTCCAGCCCTCTCGACGGCATCCACCACCAGTAGCCCCGGTGGCACCGCTCGCCCTTCCCCGCCTCGTCGTCATCACCGACTGGCGCCTGCCCCCCGAGCGGCTGCTGGGCGCGCTCTCCCGTGCGTTGGAGGCGGGCCCGGAGGTGGCCGTGCAGCACCGCCACCCCGAGGCCACCGGACGCCGCTTCCTCGAGGAGGCCCGTCTGCTGGCCGGGCTGTGCCGCGAGCGGGGCAACCCGCTGTTCGTCAACGGCCGCCTGGACGTGGCGCTGCTCGTGGGCGCACACCTGCACCTGCCCGTCCAGGGGCCCACGCCCGAGGACGTGCGCCCCCACCTGCCCGCCGAGCGGCTCGTCAGCGTGGCCGTCCATGACGTCGCGGAGGCCCGCGCTGCTCGCGGCGCGGACCTGGCACTTGTCAGCCCGGTCTTCTCCCCTGGCTCCAAGCCCGGGGACACCCGGGCCACGCTGGGGGCCAGGGGCTTCGAGACCCTGGCGGCCACCCTGCCCTGCCCCGCGCTGGCACTCGGTGGCATCACCCCCGAGCGAGCGGCAACGGTGCGCGGGGCGGCGGGCTTTGCCGTCATCTCCGCGGTGCTGGAAGCGGAGGACCCGGCGGCGGCGGCCCGGGCCCTGCTGGCCGCGCGCGCGGCGCAGGCTATGCTGCGCGTCCCGTGAGCCCCACCTCCGAAGTCTCCGAGCTGCGCCCCCTCGCCATGGGCGAGATGATCGACCGAGCCGCCACCTTCTGGCGCTCCCACCTGAAGCCGCTCTTCGTGCTGGCCTTCGGCTTCTCGCTGGTGAACTACATCGCGACGAAGGTCACCATGCTGAGCGGCCAGCGGCTGGCGCCGACGCTCTTCGCGGGGGACGCGCAGACGCGCGCGCAGGAGGACCCCTCGCTCGTTCTCGGTGAGGCGGGCCTCTCCATGGGGCTGTGGGCGCTGCTCCTGGTGTTCCTCTTCTGGAGCTACTGGATGTCCACGATGGCGACCGCCCGGTACGTGGTGTCGATGCAGCTCGGCGAGCCCGTGCAGCCTGTGGACGGCCTGCGGCGGGCCCTGTCCCGCATGGGCGCGCTGACGGGCGCCTACCTGCTGTCCATGGCGTGGGCGGTGTTGATGACGCTGCTGCTGCTCGGGCCTGGAGCCATCATCGGCGGACTGGCGGCGGCGGCCTCGGTGTCGGGCAACGGCACGCTGGCCCTGGTGCTGACGGTGGTGGCCATTCCCCTGGCCATGCTGGGGCTCATCGCGGCGATGCTCTGGTACTTCCTCCGCTTCCTGCTGCTGCCGCCAGTCCTGGCCATGGAGGACCTGGGGTCCTGGGAGGCCTTCAAGCGCTCCGGGGAGCTGCTGTCCGGCCGCATCGGACCGGGGTTCCTGGGCCGCGTGGTGGTGCGCGCGATGATTCTCTACACGGTGATGAGCCTCATCCTCATCTCCGTGCAGCTCGTGTCCGGCATCCCGTCGTGGCTGGTGATGGCGCCGTATGGCAGCCCCTTCGACGCGGGGACCATGGCGCGCACGCCGCAGCTCCTGCTGGTGCCCGCGGAGCTGGTGCAGGTGGTGGCGCAGTCGTGCTTCACCCCCATCTACTTCGTCTTCTGCTCCGTCTTCTATCTGGACATGCGCGTGCGACGGGAAGGGCTGGACCTGGAGCGCCGACTGGAGACGCCGTCAGCCCCCACGCTGGCCGTCTGACGCCCCCTCTTCCGCGAGCCCTCCGTGCCGAGCCTGTCCCTGCTGATGCTGCTGGCCGCCCTGCCCTGCGCCGAGCGCGAGGCCACCACGCGGCTGATGGAAGAGACGGCGGCCACGCGTCCCACGGCGCTGCCCGCGCTGGTGGACGGGCTGTCCACGCGCATGGGCGGCATGCCACTGCCCCCCATGGAGCAGGACGCGTCCGCGCCCGAGCGCGCGAAGCAGCTCGCGGGCTTCCTGGAGCGGGCCTGCGCGCTGGAGGAAGCGGAGCGGAGCGCCCCGGCCGCGCTGCCCGCCAGTGAGCCTGAGCGGCTGAAGGCCATCCTCGACCGGCCGGAGTTCTCCCGGGCGCGCCAGCGGCACGGCGACCTGGTGAAGCGGCTGATGCGCGAGTTGGAAGCGTGGATGGAGAGCCTCTTCGAGTCCAGCGAGGCCCAGGGCTTCGCGGTGGCCACGCGCGCGGTGATGCTCGGGCTGGCCCTGGCGCTGGTGCTGTGGGGCGTGCTGCGGCTGAGCGCACACCGGAGGTTCAAGCCCGCCGCGCCAGGTGCGCTGACCGCGGCCGAGGCGCCGCTGGTGCTCGACTCGCCGGGCGAGCACCTGAGGCGAGCGCGGGCCGCATTGGGAGCCGACGCGAGAGAGGCCATCCGAGAGGGCTTGCTGGGCCTGCTGTCGGCGCTGGAGCAGAAGCGGCTGGCGAGGCCGGACCGGGTGAAGACGAACCGCGAGCTCGCAGCGGAGCTGCCCGGCCGGGGAGCTCCCGCGCCCGTGGTGAGCGAGGTGGAGCGGTTGGTGGGCTGGTATGACCGGGCCTTCTATTCACTCGCGCCGGTGCCGGAGGACGAGGCCGCGCGCTTCGTCGCGGCGGTGGAGCAACTGAACGGCACGCTGACGTTGGTGGGCGCGCCGTGAAGAACCTCCGGACCACGGCCGCCTTCGGAGTCCTCATCGCACTGGCGCTGGCGGTGGGACTGGCCACCCGCGAGGAGGCGCCAGAGTCCCTTCAGCCCACCGTCGAGAACACCGGCGCCCAGGGGGCCCGCGCGCTCTACCTCTACCTGCGCGAGGGCGGCAGGAGCGTGGACGCGCACACCTCCTCGCTGGAGTCGCTGCCCGACGCCACTCGCACGGTGGTGCTGGCCGCGCCGCAGGGCCGGCCGGTGTCGAAGGACGAAGTGGCCGCGCTGGAGCGCTTCGTCCAGGGGGGCGGCACGCTGGTGTACCTGTCGCCGCGAGAGCTGGGGAAGCACCAGCCCGCGCTGGAGGACTGGCTGAGCCTGGAGCAGGGCCCACTGATGCCGGCGAGCAGCCGGGGCCTGGACTCGAAGATGGCGGACGCGGGCGGCACCACGGTGGACATCTGGCTCGGCGCCGGTCCGCTGAGGGGCCTGTCCGGGCTGCGCGTGTCACAGGACCGGGGCCTGCGCCTGCACCACGACGACGCCGTGCCCCTGGCGGGCCTGGGCGGCGCGGTGGCGGTGTGGCGCTGGTCGCTCGGCAAGGGCGAGGTGTACGTGCTCGCGGGCGCGGACCTCGCGGAGAACCGCCGGCTGGAGCTGCTGGACAACCTGCGCTTCTGGGACGGGCTCGCGGCCCGGGGACCGCTGCTGTTCGACGAGTTCCACCACCAGCTCGCGCCGCCGCCTCCGCTGTCGCGAGGCATCTGGGTCTTCGTCGCGCAGGTGCTGGCGGTGGGTCTGCTCTACGCCGTGTCCCGGGGCACCCGCTTCGGCGCGGCCCGTCCGCTGCGCCAGGAGCGGCACCGCTCCGCACTTGAGTACGTGCGCAGCATGGGCTGGCTGATGCGGCGCTCGAAGGTGGAGCGCGAGCTGCTCCCCGAGTTGGAGCGCGCGCTGCGCCAGCTCATGCAGGAGCGGCTGGGAATCCCCCTCGCGCTGGCGGACGCGGATGCAGCCCGTCTCATGGAGCGAGGGGGACAGGACTACCTGGACGCCAAGGCGGACCTCACCCGGACGCACGCGCAGCCGACCGTGCGTCCGGCCGACTACGCGCGCGTGGCCCGCCGCTACGCGCACCTGGAGCGCGTGGTGACGGGCCGTGAGTCAGATGCTCGCGAGAACGCGGCCTAGAGGTCCTTCCCGTCGGCCACGAGGGCGGCGCCCACGTGGTGACGGATCTCCTCGACGCGAGCGTCCCAGCTCTCGTTGAAGATCTTGTCCGCGCGCTCGCGGCTGGGGCCGGGGCCCTCCGCGAGGCACTCGTCCACCTTGCGCACGAAGTCCTCGGTGCCCGAGGCAATCTTGCACAGGCCCACCTTGCGGACCTCGGGCAGGTCCGAGGACACCACCGGCAGACCCGAGGCGAGGTACTCGCGCACCTTCAGCGGGTTCGCGTTCAGGGTCAGCTCGCTGAGCTTGAAGGGCATCAGCGCCACGTCGAACGCCTTGCTGTAGCCCGGCAGGTCCGCGTACGGCTTGCGGCCCAGCATGTGGATGTTGGGCTCGGCGCGCAGCTTGGAGTCATCGCAGTCCGGCGTCGTCTTGCCGATGATGACCACCGAGCCCTCCGGATGGGCACGCGCGGTGGCGATGATGGCCTCCTGGTCCACCCAGTCCGCCACCAGGCCGAAGAAGCCGATGACGGGCTTGGGCAGGTTGGCGATGTCCGCCGGAATCTGCGTGGCCGGATCACACGCCTTCACGAAGTGCGTGAAGTCCGTGCCGTGCCGCACCAGCACCGTGCGCGGGTTGATCTTCGACTTGTTCTCCCGCAGCCGCTCCGCGGAGGTGATGCAGAGGTCCGCGCGGCGCAGCAGGCGCTCCTCCAGCTCCGCGATGTGCTTGCCGTTGGTGTCGCTGAAGGCGGCGAACTCGTCCACGCAGTGGTAGACGACGAACTCCTCGCCCAGCGTGCCGGACACCGGCGCGGACGCCGGCAGGAAGCTCCAGGAGATGGGCTTCTTGAAGTTCAGCTGCTTCATCGCCCGCAGGACTTGAAGGCGCAGCAGGTGCCGGTTGGCGCCGCGCACCAGCTCCGAGCCGTAGAAGGGAATCGCCAGCGGCGACAGCACGAAGAGGTTGGGCTGCACCTCCTTGATGCCCTGGGTGAACTTCTCCAGCTTGCTGAAGATGCGCTTCGCATCGTGCGCGTTCGCCTTTGGCGCGCGGTTGCCGATGCTGTTCACCCAGAGGATGCGGTTCTCCCGGGAGAGAATCTTCATGATGTGGACCTTCGACAGCGGGTCCCCATCCCAGTCGTTGGAGAACACCACCAGGTCGCGCCCACGGAGCGCCCGGCGCGCCAGGTCCATGTCATCACTGCGCCGCATGTCTCGTCTCTCCTGTATCGAAGGCTTCGTCACGTGACTGCTTGAAAGGAATCGCCGGGCCCGGGACTGCCCCGGCCAGCTCGGTGTAGAGCGCGAGCAGCGCCGGCCCGACGTCCACCGTCGGGTGGAAGGCCGGCCCCGCCGCCACGGCCTCGAGCACGACGCGCGCCAGGGACTGCTCGTCACCCGCGGAGAACACCCGCGTCCCCTGGGGCCGGGTGCAGACATCACTGGCCACGCACGGCACGCCCAGGGCCAGCGCCTCGCGGACGGAGATGGAGTCCCCGTCATGCGTGGTGGGCCGGAGGAAGGCGTCGCAGCGGGCCATCAACCCGAGCGCCGCTGGATGCTCCAGCTCGCCCAGGACTTCCAGGCGGCCCGCGACGCCCAGCTCGCGGGCGTCGCGGATGAAGTCCTCGGAGTCCGTCCCCGGCCCGAAGAGGGCGAGCCCCACGTCGGGGTGCGTCTCCGCGAGCAGCTTCAGCGCGCGGAACGCCTGCTTCCGCCCGTACACGGGCGAAGGGTGGTGCGCCATGGCCAGCAGCGGCTTGCGCCGGGCGCGTGCCGCGTCCACCACGGGTGGCACCGGCCCCGGCCGCACCTGCGAGGAGATGAAGGCCGGCTGGACGACGACCTTCGCCTCCGGCACTCCGCAGGCGACGACGGCGTCCTTCACCGCGGTGGACACCGCCACCACGCGCGCGTAGCCGGCCAGCGCCACGCGAGCGAAGTTGCGCCGGGCCCCGGACTCCGCCAGGTAGTCCGGCAGCAGTCCCGAGTGCAGGGTGATGACACGGGCCGACCGGGACCCGGGCAGCCCACCCACCATGCCCGCCAGCACCCAGGACTTCGGGTTGTTGCCGCTCGTGTGGACGTGCACCGTCCACCCCGAGGAGATGAACCCCGCCAGCCGCAGGGCGAAGTGAGCGGGGCTTCGCGTCGGGAGAACGTCCGGAGCCGGCCGGCCGCCCTTCCCGATGTCCAGCACCTTCGCTTCGACCCCACAGCCGCGCAGGTAACCGTGTAGCTGTTGCACGTGGATGGACACACCGCCGTACGGAGGCGGGTAGTCCCCGACGAGGAGCACTTTCATGGAGCCCTCCCCTACTGCCGCATGGAAGCGGGGGGTGGCACCGCCGACAGCGGAGCGCGTGGGGGCAGCAGCCCCATCTCCCGCTGGTACGTGGTGAGTGGATCCGGGTCCTGGCGGATCACCTTCGCCGGGACGCCAGCCACCACCGTGCCCGGTGCCACGTCCTTCAGCACGACGGCGTTGGCGCCAATCACCGCGAAGTCACCGATGCGGATGTTGCCGAGAATCTTGGCGCCCGCGCCGATGCGCACGTAGTCGCCCAGCACCGGCGCACCCTCCAGCCCCGAGCGCCCGCCGATGGTCACCTGCTGCGAGATGAGGCAGTTCTTGCCCACCTTCGCCGCCTTGTGGATGACCACGCCGATACCGCCGTAGCCGAGCTGCGTCCCTTCCCCGATCTCAGCGTCCTCGGGGATGTACGAGCTGTGCAGATAGTAGATGGCCTTGCGAAGCACGGCCGGAAGCAGGGGAATGCCCCGCTTCTTCAGTCCGTGTGCGAGCCGGTACAACGTCATCGCGTCGACACCCATCACGCCTCCCTCACCCCATGTCCCGACGGCGAGGAAACTAGGTACCCCACCGTGGGGAGGGAAGTGCCCTCCACGCGTCTATTTCCCGACGCTCAACCCGGCCCGGCGTGGGCGCAGCCCCGCGAGGAGGTGGAGGGGCCGCACGCCCGTCGCATACAGCGCCGCCAGGTAGCCGGTGACGAACAGCAGGCCGGCCGAGGCCAGCGGCAGCACGCGCCAGAAGAAGCCCTCCGGCAGGTGGCTGAAGGCCCCTTCCGCCGCGGCCCTGAGCAGGAAGACGCCCACCGCCGCTGCGAACGCTGCCAGCCCGGCCTTTCCCAGCTCCCGCCAGGGGATGACGTCCTTCACCCCCAGCTTGAGCCGGGGCGTGGACAGCGCCGCCGGCACCCGCGTCAGCAGCATCGCCTTGCCCACCACCTCGGCCACCGCCCACGAGCCGATGCCGCCCATGAGGCCCAGGTGCTTCACGCCCAGCCACACCATGGGCACCGTCACCGCCGCCTTCACCGCGTAGGACGCGAAGATGGCGCGCGTCTGGCCCCGGGCGCGCAGCGTGCCATCCATGGGAAGGATGGACAGCACCACGCCCAGCACGCTCACCCGGAACACCGGCACCGCGGGCAGGAACTTCTCGCCGAACATCGCCCCGATGAACTCCGGCGCCGCCGCGAAGAGGAACGCCGCGAAGGGCAGGAAGACGTAGGACAGCTTCCCCGCCGCCTCGCGGAAGGCCTCCACGCCCTCCTCCAGGCGCCCTTCCCGCTCCAGCTCGCCCAGCCGCACCATCAGCACCTCGCTGGTGGGCGTGTAGAGCAGGTCCACCACCGGGAGCTGGAAGCAGCCGACGCGGTAGAGCGCGTACAGCGCCGGCGCCACCGCGCCCGCCACCATATAGAGGTGCGCGTTCTGCTGCGGAATCGCCAGCAGCATCGCCGCGCCAAAGGGCGCCGCATACGCCAATTGCTCGCGGAAGAGCTTCCGGTCCACCAGCGGCCCGGTGACGCCACTCAGCGACACGAACCAGGTGGCCACGTAGCGGAGCGCCGCGAAGCCCGCCACCGTCACCATCATCCAATACAGGGACGCGCCCAGCAGCGGCGGCACCACCATGACGGCCGCGCGCACCGCGTCCGACACCAGGTAGACGCCCGCGGACGCCTTGGTGCGCCCCTGCGCCGTGAGGGACACCTCCAGCGGGAAGCTGCCCAGCAGGAAGGCGGTGTAGGCCGCCAGCGGCAGCCGGTACTCCGTCAGCGCCGGGTTGGAGAACCACCCGGCCACGTACCCCAGCAGCGCCCACACGCCCGCCCCGCCCACGAGGCCCGCGGCCGTCATGAACAGCAGCGTCTGCCCCAGGTACGGCCGCTTCGCCTCCGCGCGGGGCAGGAAGTAGTAGAGGCTCTGCACCACGCCGAACGGCAGCACGTAGTAGAGCGTCGTGGCGATGAGGAACAGCTGGTAGTAGGTGCCGTACTCGTCCAGGTGCAGCACCCGGGCGAGGACGAGGGGAATGGACAGCGTCAGCCCGGCGGTGAACAGCCGGGCCAACACCAGGGGGCCGGCACGCCCGAGGAACGAACCCTGGGGCGCGGCCGGCGTGGGACTGCCGCTCACGGAACCTCCTTGACCGGCGACGACGCCGCCTCCGGGGCCAGGATGTTGGCCATGACGGCCGGGTTCGCCACTGCCGCATTGGCACCCTGGTGCGGGCGCTTGCCCGGAACCGGATGGTTCATGCCCAGCACCCCGAAGCAGTCGTCGAACTGGCAGGCGGTGAGCGACGACGAGTAGTCCCCCGTCATGCCCAGGCTGAAGTTCTCCCACAGCACCTTGCGCTTGAGGGTGAACGGGTCCCCACCGATGCGGTTGGCGAAGTCCTCCGTCGTCACACCCGAGCGGAAGCCGTTGGACGACAGCACGCGGATGACCTCGTCCGAGTACCAGCCGTTGCAGTAGGCGAAGTCGCGGACGGTGATGCCCACCTCGCGCTCGATGGTGTGCTTGGACTCGAGGATTTCGCGCTCCACCACCTGCTGCGGCTCCAGCGTCAGCACGGTGTGGCCCAGGGTGTGCGCGCCGAACTCGAAGCCGTCGCGCGCCATGCGGCGCACCTCGTCCCAGTTCATGACGTCGCCCTGCTCCGGCACCAGGTCCGGCCCGCCGCCGAGCTGCTGCTCCAGCGCGTCGATGATGTCCGTCAGCACGCGCGTGGGGTGCTCGCCGATGAAGTCGTCCAGCGCCGACGACACCGTCTTCTGTCCGGAGAGGATGGGCCCGAGCAGCTCCAGCGACGGAGAGGGCAGCGTGTCGTAGACAGGGCGGAAGCGGCGCTCCTGGACGCGGCGCAGCAGGTGGAAGAGCCGGTCATGGTTGAAGCGCTTGTTGGTGCCGATGAAGGCCGTGGGCAGGTACGTGATTGCCGGCACGCCCATCTGCTTCAGGACGGGGTACGCGTACCGGTACACGTCGCGATAGCCGTCATCAAACGTCACGACACACAGGTCCTTCTTCGCGACGCGCCGGCCGGACATGACGTCCACCGCGTCGCCGATGGAGGCCAACTCGTAGCCGGCCGCGTTCGCCTCCTCCAGGTGCTTGCGGAACGTCTCCTGGGAGATGAGCAGCCCGGGAATGGAGCGCTGCAGCTCCCCCGTGAAGTCGCTCACCACGCGGTGGTAGCTGACGATGAGGATGCGCCGCCCACCGGACTGGGAGCGGCGATACGCCGCCATCGCCCGCCGCAGCCCGCTGTAGTGCATCACTCCCGCCGCCGCCGCCTTGACTGCCCTGCGTACCACCTTGCCACTCGCCATCACGCCCTCCGCGCGGAGAAGAAACCTCCCGCCCGCCTCCTCCCTCGTTGGGGAGGAGTACCCACGCCGCGCCATTGCAGGGGGAATGCCATGCCGAAAGTAGGCACCCGCGCGCCTCCGGCAGAGGGACTGCCCAGGAGGCTCGGAGGGCTGCCGGGCGGTGGACGCTCCCTCCGGTGGAAACCCGACGGAGCGCACGGGCACCTACGACCACATGCAGGGGAAAAGCTTTCCCGATCCAGTGGCCCGCTCCTTCACTGACCGGCCGGCCCTCCGGGTTTCACTGGAGGACATTTCCATTTCCGGATACGAACGACGGCGCCGATGCCTCCCCTCCCCGCCGCCGCGCTCGCGCTGCACGACGTCAGCAAGCGTTATGGGCGCCGCTGGGCCCTGGCGCGTCTGACGTACGCGCTCCCCGCGGGCCGCTCCCTGTTGCTTACCGGACACAATGGCTCCGGGAAGACCACCCTGCTGCGCCTCGTGGCCACCGCGCTGAGCCCCACTGCGGGCCGCGTGGAGGTGCTGGGCCGGGACGCGGTGGTGGACCGGGACGCGGTGCGTCGCGACGTGGCGCTCCTGTCCCACGCCAGCTTCCTCTACGAGGACCTCACCGCGGAGCAGAACCTCACCGTGCTGGCGCGGCTGCTCGGCATCTCCTCGCCCCGGGACGCCGCCAGCGCGCTGCTCACCCGCGTGGGCCTCACCCGCCGCTCGGACACCCCGGTGCGCAGCTTCAGCGCCGGCATGCGCAAGCGGCTCGCCATCGCCCGGCTGCTGCTGAAGGCCCCCTCCATCGCCCTGCTGGACGAGCCCTTCGGCGAGTTGGACCCGCAGGGCATCCGCGACATGGAGGGCATCATCGCGGAATTGAAGGCCGGCGGCGTCACCGTCATCCTCGCCACCCACCTCGTCGAGCAGGGCATGTCCCTGTGCGAGGAGCGCCTCCACCTGCAGGACGGACGGGCGGTGGCCGC
This sequence comes from Pyxidicoccus trucidator, assembly GCF_010894435.1. Taxonomy (NCBI): domain Bacteria; kingdom Pseudomonadati; phylum Myxococcota; class Myxococcia; order Myxococcales; family Myxococcaceae; genus Pyxidicoccus; species Pyxidicoccus trucidator. The sequence goes on from NZ_JAAIXZ010000009.1 coordinate 46,167, forward strand.
ATGAGCGCCCCGGCTCCACGTCCCCGCGCCATCGGCCTCGTCCCCGCCACCCTGGCCCTGCTGCGCAAGGATTTGCTCATCGAGTGGCGCACCCGCGCGCGCCTCAACGCCATCATCTTCTTCGCGCTGGCCACGCTGCTGATGTTCTCCTTCGCGCTCGGGCCGGACACGAAGCTGCTGGAGAAGAACGCGGGCGGCTACTTCTGGCTCGCCATCCTCTTCGCCAGCGTGCTCGCCCTGGGTGAGTCCTTCCGCGTCGAAGCGGAGAACGCGTGCATGGACGGCGTGCGGCTCGCCCCCGCCGACGCGCGCGCCATCTTCCTCTCCAAGGCGGTGGGCAACGCCCTCCTCCTGACGGCCCTGGGCGCCCTGCTCGTCCCCGTCATGGTGGCCCTGTACGGCGTCCGCATCGTCACCAGCGTGGCGGACCTGGGCCTCATCCTCCTGCTCGGCTGCCTGGCACTCAGCGCGCCGGGTACCGTCTACGCGGCCATTTCCAGCAACGCCCGGGCTCGGGACGTGCTGCTGCCTCTGCTATTGTTCCCGCTCGTCATCCCGGCCCTCCTCTCCGCGACCAAGGCGACCACCCTGGTGCTTCAAGGAGACCCCATGAATCAGTTGAACTCATGGCTGGGACTGTTGGGCGGCTTCAATCTGATTTACTGGGGCGTAGGCTTCCTGCTGTTCCCGCGGATCATCGAGGACTGACCGATGAACAAGTTCATCAAGTGGGGCCTGCTGGCGCTCGGCCTGGGCCTGCTCGGTTATGGCTGGTGGCTGGGCCTGGCCTGGGCGCCGCCGGACCGGGAGATGGGGGACGTGCAGCGCATCATGTACGTCCACGTCCCGCTCCAGTGGGTGGCCATGCTGGCCATGTTCATCAACTTCGTGGCGGCGGTGGCGTTCCTGCTCAAGAGCAAGGCGAGCTGGGGGCTGGACTCCACGGCGGAGGCGTCGGCGGAGATTGGCCTGCTGCTGGGCACCGCGGGCATGATTACGGGCGCCATCTGGGGCCGGCCCACGTGGGGCGTCTACTGGTCCTGGGATCCGCGCCTGACGTCGGAAGCCATCATGCTGGTGACGTACGCGGGCTACCTGGTGCTGCGGAAGTTCGTGGAGGACCCGGACAAGCGCGCCACGTGGAGCGCGGTGGTGGCCATCATCGGCGCCATCAACCTGCCGATTGTGTGGTTCTCCGTGCGCTGGTGGCGCAGCCTGCACCAGGTGCAGTCCAGCCCCCGTACGGTGGACCCGGAGATGGTGCTGCCCCTGCGCGTGTCGGCCTTCGGCATGCTCTTCCTCACCCTCTTCCTGATGGCGGTGCGCTACCGCCAGGCCCTGGCCGAGCGCCAGGCCGAGGTGGCCCTGCCGGACGCGCTGCCGGGTGACATACCCGCGTCCCTGGCCCACAACCCCTCGAAGGTGGCCTGAACATGATGACGCTCTCGACGCTGATGGTCCTGGCCCAGGCGGCCCCGGGACAGGTGGGCAGCGGCCGCATCCAGGGTGGGTGGGGCTATGTCTGGGCCTGCTACGGGATTACGGTTGCCATGCTGCTTCTCTACTCGCTGTCCCTCTGGGTGCGTCGGCCCAGGGCCTCGCCCGACGCCAAGGAGTAATCGCCATGTCGCCTGTCGCCCGGAACCGACTCATCGCCCTCGGGGCCCTGCTCGTCGCGGGGGCCGGACTGGCCTTCGTGGCCTTCGGCAACATCGGGGAGAACCTCGTCTACTACTGGAGCCCCTCGGAGATGCTGGGCCAGGGTAACAAGGCCTACTCGGCCACCATCCGCCTGGGCGGCGTGGTGCAGCCGGGCAGCATCCAGTGGAACGAGCAGCACACCACGCTGCACTTCCGCGTGGCGGACGATGTCAAGGACGGCGCGCCCAGCGTGCTGGTGCGCTCCACGGAGACGCCTCCGCAGATGTTCCGCGACAAGATTGGCGTCGTGGTGGAGGGCACCTACGACAAGTCCGGCGTCTTCAGCTCCAACCGGCTGATGGTCAACCACTCCAACGAGTACCGCGCCCCCAAGGAGGGCGAGGACCCGAACAAGTGGCGGGAGACGCTCTCCGACGCCACCACCGCCAGCGTGGGGACGAAGTGAACGGAACCGTCGGATACGGCCTGGTGCTGGGAGGGCTCGCGTTCGCGGCCTTCGGCGCCATTGTAGGCCTGGCCACCGGGATGCGCCGCAGTGAGGCGGGCTTCCCGTGGGTGATGCGCGCGGTGTGGGGCTTCGCCGCCTGCATGGTGGGCGCGAACCTGGTCATGGTGAACGCGCTCCTCACGCATGACTTCAGCGTGAAGTACGTGGCGCAGGTGGGCAGCCGGGACACCCCGGTGCTGTACACGATTGTGTCGCTGTGGAGCGCCCTGGAGGGGTCCATCCTCTTCTGGGGGCTCATCATGGCCGGGTACATCGCCGCCTTCGCCTTCATCCACCGGCGCGAGCACGCGCGGTACATGCAACTGGCGCTGGGCACCATGCTGGCGGTGGGCGTGTTCTTCGCCTTCCTCATCGCCGGCCCGGCCAACCCGTGGGGCGCCGTGTTCCCGGTGCCGGCGGACGGCCCCGGCCCCAACCCGCTGCTGCAGAACCACATCCTCATGGTCATCCACCCGCCCATGCTCTACCTGGGCTACGTGGGCATGACGGTGCCCTTCGGCGTCGCGGTGGCGGGCCTGCTGCGCGGCGAGATTGGCGAGGCGTGGATGGCGCCCCTGCGCCGGTGGACGATGGTGGCGTGGGCCTTCCTGTCCATCGGCATCATCCTCGGCGCGTGGTGGGCCTACGCCGTGCTCGGCTGGGGCGGCTACTGGGCGTGGGACCCGGTGGAGAACGCGTCCTTCCTGCCGTGGCTGACGGCGACGGCGTTCATGCACTCCACCATGGTGCAGGAGCGCAAGCGGATGCTGAAGCTGTGGACGCTCAGCCTCGCGCTCGCGTCCTTCGTGCTGACGATTCTGGGCACGTTCATGACGCGCTCGGGCATCTTCAACTCGGTGCACTCCTTCACCCAGTCGGACATCGGGCCCACCTTCCTGGTGTTCCTCGGCGTGCTGCTGGTGGTGTGCATCGGCCTGCTGGCGTCGCGAGGCCACCTGCTGGCGCCGGAAGGCCGGCTGAGCTCGCCGATGTCGCGTGAGACGAGCATCCTGGTGAACAACCTGGTGTTCGTGGCGATTACCTTCACGGTGCTGCTGGGCACGCTGTACCCGCTGGTGTCCGAGGCCGTGCGCGGCGTCCGCGTCAGCGTGGGCGAGCCCTACTTCAACAAGATGGCGGTGCCGGGCGGCATCGCCGTGCTCTTCCTGATGGGCGTGGGCCCGGTGCTGCCGTGGGGCACGCCGGACAAGGCCACGCTGCGCCGGCAGTTCATCATCCCCGCGGTGGTGGGGCTGCTGGTGACGGCGGCCTGCTACGCCTGGGGGCTGCGCGGCGTCTACCCGCTGATGACGTTCGGCCTGGCGGCCTTCGTCACCGTCATCACCGTGCGCGAGCTGGTGTCGCCGGTGCGGGTGCGCATGTCCGAGCGCAAGGAGGGCCTCTTCACCGCGCTGGTGACGAGCGCCACCAAGGCGCAGCGCCGCTTCGGCGGCTACGTGGTGCACCTGGGCATCGTCCTCATCATCGTCGCCGTGGCGGCCTCGTCCGCGTACGTGAAGCACACGTCCGGCACGGTGCGGAAGGGCGAGTCGCTGGAGCTGGACGGCTACCAGATGAAGTACCTGGGGCTGGTCAGCGGCGAGGAGCCGCACCGCACCTTCGTGGCGGCGCGCCTGGAAGTCACCGCGCCCAACGGGAGCACGCTCGAGCAGCGGCCGCGCCTGAACTACTACGAGCGGAGCACGGACCCCATCGGCACCCCGGCGGTGCGCGAGACGGCGGCCGAGGACCTCTACATCTCGCTGATGGCCTTCTCCGAGCAGTCCGGCACGGCGAGCTTCAACGTCTGGGTCTTCCCGCTGGTGGGGTGGATCTGGTGGAGCATTCCCCTGCTGGTGCTGGGCACGCTCATCTCCATCTGGCCGCGCCGCAAGACGGCGGTGGCGATGGCCACGGCGCCTGGCGTGGGCGCGTCGCCTCCGCTGGCCGGTGGGGACGCGGAGCGGGGGGCGGCTTAAATGGGACGCTGGCGCTACACCCTGGGCTTCGTGGCCCTCAGCGTGGGCCTCATCGCCGTGCTCTACAAGGGCTTCGGCCGCAACCCGCACGAGGTGCCCTTCATGATGAAGGGCCAGGCCGCTCCGACGTTCGCCCTGCGCGCGCTGGACACCGGCGAGCGGGTGAGTCTGGAAGACTTGAAGGGCCGCCCGGTGGTCATCAACTTCTGGGCGTCCTGGTGCGGGCCGTGCCAGATGGAGCACCCGGTGCTGGAGTGGGGCGCCCGCGAGTTCGGCTCGCAGGCGGTGTTCCTCGGCGTCGTCTTCGAGGACACCGAGGACAACGCGCGCCAGTTCCTCCAGCGGTTCGGCGCCAGCTTCCCGCAGTTGGTGGACCCGCGCTCGCGCATGGCGGTGGACTACGGCGTGGCCGGCGTGCCGGAGACGTACTTCATCGACCCGAAGGGCATCATCCAGGGCAAGCACGTGGGCCCCATCGACCCGCAGACGCTCGCCACGCGCATCCGCGAGCTGACGGGGAGCGCGCCTTCCACCCCCGTCGAGGCGAACCGCTAGCAACCCCGAGTCAGTGAGGACGTACCCATGCGGTGCCCGGAGTGCGGCGAGGCCGGCGATGGCCGGCTGAAGTACTGCGAGAACTGCGGCGCGAAGATGCCGGTGTCCGCCCAGGCCACCGGCTCGCGTCCGGCGCTGCGCTCCTCGGGGCCCAAGCGTGGGGCCTCGGAGCCCGCGTACGCGGCGGAGATCCTCGAGGAGGTGGACGCCCACTCCCGGCCCTACCCCGTCGGCGAGGCCGCCGCCGCGCCCGAGCTGGACCCGGAGGACAAGACGGACCCCGGGCGCTCGCGGCCCGCGTATGACGGCCCGAAGTGGCTGGCCCACGTGCCCGCGCACTCGCCCACCGTGGCGGGCGTGGGGCTGCTGGCCGTGGCGCTGGTGCTGGGCATCCTCCCCTTCTTCTCCGGCCCGGGCGTGCCCGGCTCGCTGCTGGCGCTGGTGGCCGGCGCGGTGCTGGTGGCGCGCGAGCTGCGCGAGGCCGGCGAGGCGCCCGGCTTCACCGAGCTGGTGCCGGAGGTGCTGCTGCGCCCCGAGGCCGGCGCGCTGTCCACGGTGGTGCTGGCGGCCGTCGCGGTGCGGACGCTGGGCCTGGGCCTCACCCCGCTGCTGTGGCTGGCGGGCGCGGGGCTCGTCGTCCATTCGCAGTGGCGGAAGGTCATCGTCGGCGAGGACGGCGTGGCCCACTACTTCGAGCCGCGCCAGCTGCTGCTCATGCCCCGGCTGGTGGCGCTGGTGGGCGTGACGGTGTGCCTGCTGTCGCTCTTCACACCGTGGGGCGTGCTCAACCCGTCCCTGCCCACGCTCCCGGACAACGCCCCCGTGCCGCAGGGGCCTCCGGAGCTGCGCGTCATCAACGCCCGGCGGCCGTCGGACGACGTGCTCTACGCCGGGGCCAGCCGCGTCACCCTGTCCGGCTGGGACATGCCGGCGTCGGTGGTGGCGGAGCTGGCGCTGCTGGCCGTGCTCGCGCTGCTGGCGCTGCGCCCGGAGGTGGAGCGTCCTTCCTGGGCGCGCTTCGTGCCCGTGGGCGCGGTGGGCCTGGCCCTCGTCTGGGCGGTGGTGAATATCAGCCTGCGTCCGGGCCCCATCGGCTTCATCGTGGGCCTGGGCGCGGTGGGCATACTCGCCGTCATCGAGTTGCGGGAGGGCGGCCTGGCTGCAGTGGTGCCGGAGCCTCCCCCGCCCGAGTTCGATGACTCGGAGCAGGGGTAGCCCGGCCGCCTCCGCCTTCGCTATGGCGTGGTGAACTGGGTCAGCCAGTTCAGGTTGGTGCGCAGCGACCACGGGGCGGTGCCGCTCCGCCACGTCGAGTCCAGCGTGAGGCCGATGCAGCTCCCATTGCGCATGTAGCAGTGGTCTGCGTTGCCGTCGGAGACCTGCGTGTTGTCGATGATGTACCAGCCGCTGTTGTTGGCCTGGAGGCACGACGTCGCCAGCGGGCACGAGTAGCCCGTCAGCGTGGTGCTCTGGCTGCGCACCGCGGACTCGCCCGGACCAACGAAGGTGTCCTCCTCGCCGTTCACGACGCGGAGGCGGTCGCTCGGCAGGGTGCGGTTGCCGTTCGCGACGCAGGAGCGGAGGTCATAGATGGAGTACTGGACGCCCGCGCCCAGGCCGTAGGCCGCTCGAACGCGGGAGTCATGGTTCTTCGCCAGGATGGCCATGATGGAGCCCTGGCTGAAGCCCGACACCACCACGCCCTTGGAGCAGTCCGCCTTGGCCCGCGCACAGATGCGGCTGATGGCGCTGGAAGAGCGGCTCGAGTCATAGATGCACTTCGCGCGGCCCTGGAGCGTGGTGCAGGAGCCGAAGGTGGCGTTGTCATACTCCACGGTGGCCGCCACGTAGCCGCGGGCCGCCATCTCCTCCACGGCGGCCAGGGCCGATGAGTGGTCATAGGTCTCCGTGGTGCCCACCGTGTAGATGAACACAGGGTAGCGGCCCGTCGCCGCCGGCTCCCGGCCCCGGATGTTGTACGTCGTGCCGCAGATGAGGCCGCTGCCACCGGAGTACGTCCCGGTGAAGCTGCTCAGCGTCTGCGCATCGGCCGTGGGAGCAAACGCCAGCGTCAGGAACACACCCAGAAGGAAGCTCGAACCTGCACTCTTCATGACTTCTCCTCGTCGTTGGGGGGCACTGCACAGTCGGGTACCGCCAGCGCCGCGAGAGCGCGGCGCCGTCAGCTCATCAATCCGGCGTCTGTTGATACATTCTAATTCCCCAAAAACAGATTCTTGTCCATACCCGTTTTGAAAGTTGGGCGGGTTTTTCTTGTTTGATTCCGCAATGCGAAACATCGCCGGCCATGAGCAATGAATGTGTTTCGCCGTGCGAAATGAAGCCGTGAGTCCGCCCCTGATTCCGTCCTGCGGAACGCTCCGGGGCCTGGGTTCCGCGCAGCGAAACCAACCCTGGCATTCCGTTTCGCAATGCAAAATGACGCTCACATGACAGCGATTGCCAGAGCGCGTCATCGATTGCGCGACTGATTCAAGACAGACCCCGGGCGAGCCACGAGTCACGCATGACCACGGAAAGCCGGGGCTCTCAACGTGAGGGCTGCGGCTCGCGGGAAGCCGGACGGCCGGGCGACGGAAGGTCGACGCCCGGCCCTGGAGGTCTCATCCCAGGACTGTGACTGAGCGAACGAAACGCCTCGGCGCCCGTCCGCCAGCGATCAATCCCGCCGGACGGCTGGCGGGAGCAGCGTCGCCTCCCCGACCTGGGAGGTCCGGTTGAGTTAACCCAACCAACAAAACGAAGGATTCCGCTTTTCTTGCGTGCTTGAGCTTCCCCGGTCTTCGCGTACCTTGGCGCCGCCTTCAACACGGTACCGGCACCATCGCGAGTCCAGGCACGGGGGAGCGCGGAATGGTCAGCCCTAGGACGGCAGAGATCAGGACAGGAAGCACGAGCACCTTCACGCTCAAGCAGAAGCGCCTGCACCTCGTCCTGCTGGACCCACGCGAGGCGCCCTATGCCGGCCACGAGTACGTGCTCACCGTGGGCCGGACGGAGCACCGGGGCAGGACGGCCGCGGACGGCTCGCTCTCCCACGAGGTGCCCGCCCTCCCCAGCGGTGAGCTGGTGCTGAACCTCCCCGCGCCCCCGGCGCCCCCCGGGCCCACGCCCGCCCCCGTCTCGGTGGCCCCACCCGGAGCGCCACCACCCTACCCGCCCCCCGTCTCCGACACGGACTTCCCGGACGCGAGCCCCGCCCGCTCGAAGCGGAAGTCAGGGCCAGAGCCGGTGACGCTGCGCTGGGCGCTTCAGCTTCACCCGCTGATGAGCTTCGACGCGGACGCGCTTCGCGCCGCGCAGGAGCGCCTGCACAACCTGGGCTTCCCCGCCGACGGTGAGCGTGGTGCCCCAGGGCCTCGCACCCGGGCCGCGGTCCGCGCCTTCCAGCGCAGCCATGGCCTGCCGGAGACCGGGCAGCTCGCGGACGTACAGCGCGAGCTCATCCGCCACCACGACGCCTGACGCGCCCCATGCCTCGCATCGCGCTCACGGCCAGCGTCGCCCTCGCTCCGCCTGGAGGGAACAACCGGAACCGGCTGCGGCCCGCCAGCTTCGGAGTCACGGACTTCCGGCTCTCCACTCCGGGAGGCGCCTCGTCCCGGTGCCACCTCCCCACGCCCTTTCGCGCCCCCGACGGCGGAGAGGACGGCTTCCACTTCGCGCCCGAGCTGGAGCCGGTGGAGCTTGTCTACAGGTTGACCAACAGCGCCGCCCTGGCGCGCGTGGGCAGGCTGGAGCTCTTCACGCGCCACCGGAAGGCCCCGCTGTGGTCTCGCGAGCTGTCCTCGGAGGAGGTGACGTCGGGCGACCACCGCCTGCGCTGGGACGGACGCGTGGCCGTGTGCGAGGCCTTCCCGGATGGCGTCGTCACGGTGGAGCACTCGCCCTACAAGCTGAGGCTCACGCTCCAGGGCAGCGGCTGGGCGGAGTGCCCCGTGGCCTGGACGTACTTCCACGTGCTGGTGGATGGCCTGGAGCTGGAGCTGGGAGACCCGCGCGTGCTCGCGAAACAACGGGACCGCGAGCTGGCCCAAGCAGTGGGCCGGCTGCCCGCGCCCGGAGAGAAGGCGGAGGTTCGGCTCGTCGGCAATCTCTTCAAAGCGAAGCCCGAGGAGATGGCGGACGAAACCGACTTCCTGCAGCTCCGCGCCACCTGGGGCAACGGGCCGGACATCCCCATCTTCGCGCGCGCGTGGCTGAAGGACTCGGCGGGCCGCCGTGTGGATGCGCCGAAGGCCTTGGGCCGGGTGCGCTTCCTCTGGGATTGGGAGGACGAGGCCGAGGACCTCTCCGTCCATTCTCCGCACGCGCGCACCTACCTGGAGCAGACGCTGAACCGCCAGTGCTCGGCCTCGCGGCCCACGGGTGACAACGCGCACCGGGACGTCGGCGGCAAGCGGGGGTTGCCCTCCTCGGCGGTGTTCCCGAAGCAGGCGGGGTACGCGCCGCGAGACACCCCGCGCGACGGCGTCTTCCCCTTCCGCGTCGTCACCTGCGGGAAGCGCAAGTGGGCGGCGTACACCCAGGCGTGGACGTCCGGCGCCTTCGCGGGACGGACGGGGGTGCTGTTCCAGCCCTCGCGCATCGCAGGGGATGCGTGGCGCGTGACGGTGCAGCTCGCGTACGAGCGGCGCAAGGACGGCGCCGTGGCGCTGGACGTGGAGGACGCCGCGCCCCTGCCCGCCGCCGTGCGCGCCACCACCGGCACCTTCGAGACGTGGCGTGAGGTCCACCTCTCCCGCATCGTTCGCAAACACCCCACCGTCGCCGGCTTTGCACTGGCCCCCGTGCAGGCGCAGTTCGAGCGCGCATTCCTGCGACTCGTGGACCGCAGCGGCGGCGTCACCGACCTGGATGCGGCTGACTACAACAGGCGCATCGCGGTGGCGGTGAAGACGCTCCCCTGGGAGATCCAGGTGGCCATCGATCCCTCGGTGGACCAGTACGCCGCGGGAGGCCACGCGCTCACATTCCGCACGCATGCGGAGTTCCTGGTGGAGGCAATGCGGCAGAAGGGCGGTGACGAAGCCTCGCTTTCCAAGTTCGTCTCGTCCCGCAGCAACAAGACCCTTCTGACAAAGGAGACGGTCTACAACCTGCAATGCAAGGACTGGGCGAAGGAGCTCCTCGTCACCGCGTTCGACGACACCCCGAGCCGCGAGCCGGGCATCGTGATTCTCCAGTTCGCGGGCCTCTACAACCTGGAGCGCGCGCTCGGTGGCGTCGCGGTCAACGGCTTCTCCAAGGAGCTTCCTTCAAGCACGCGGACTCGCTGCGTGGTCGTCCAGTGCGGCTCGCCCACCAACTACTCCGGCAACTCCAATTCGCTGGAACAGACAATCGCTCATGAGCTGGGCCACCAGCTCTTCCTGCCCCATGCGCCCTTCCCCGTGCATCGGCTGCCGGGCGGTGCACTCGCGGCACGACATGACCAGGACGGACGTGACTGTCTGATGGGCTACGACTACTCCACGGAGCGGCGGCTGTGCGGACTCTGCCTCCTACGGCTGCGAGGATGGGACCCACGAAGGCTGAGCAGCGACGGGAGCCGGAACACCCTCCCATGAGCACGCACGCCTTGTTCTGTCCGGTGCTGCTCATGGTCGTCTCGCTCGCGGGCAGCGCCTCGGCGCGCCCGCCCCCGAGCCAGGCCGCGACACGCCCTTCCCCCACAACCGGAGGATCTTCCGTGCGCATCCAATTCAAGCTGCCCAAGGAGCGCTTCCTCGCGGCGGAGGAACGCAGCGTACGCCTCACCCTACGGAACCAGGGCACCGCCCCCGTGGAGCTGCGGGACCCGTTCAGGGACGCGGACCAGTCGCTGACCTACACCTTGACCGGGCCGGAGTATCCCGAGGGCCGGAGCGTCAGCTGGCGCTCGTTCGCGCTGATGGATCCGGCCTACAACCTCACGATGGACGTGGCGCCGCGAATCCGGTTGGACGCCGGGCAGGCCATCGAGTTCTTCGTCGACGTGCACACGTGGCTCCCCGCTACACGCCCCGGGCGCTACCGCCTGAGCGCCCAGCTGACCCAGGAGCCCCTCACCGCGACAGCCGCACCTGTCGAGTTCGACATCGTGCCCTCCTCGGCTGGCCCTGCCTCGCTGGGGGTCGACGTGGACGGCCACTTCACGCCCGGGGTCAAGGCGGCCTGGCTCCAGGACACGGGCGGACAGCCGCTGCTCCTGGCGGGCGGCTACGACGACTTTGATGCCGTGGAAACGGGAGGAGTGACCTGGAGACCGGCGACGGTGCTGGGCCCCGTCGAGCCTGGCTCCACGGACGCGATGTACCCCTGGTCGAATGACCCCCAGGGCCTGTCCTCCGTCCGGTGGACGACGTGGCGCAAGGGTGCCTCACTGCTGGCGCTGGCCTGGCCGGCCACGACGGAGAACCCCTTCCGCTTCGACCTGGGCGAGCCTCCCGAGCGCATCGTCCGTCCTCCCGTGGCGACCGTGGCCGGAGAGCTGTTCGTCGCCATGGTGGGTGCCGGAGGGAAGAACCTGCGGCTCATCCGGTTCCAGTCCTCCTCCGATGCCACGGAAGTCACTCCGGGCCGCGAGGTTGGCCGCGTCCCCCTGCCGGGAGTCCCCGTGGCCGCGCGCGCCACGGTGCAGCCCGCGTCGGTCGGCAATGGTCTCAGCGTGCTGGTCGTGGAGGAGTCCCTCGGAGGGCTGGACCTCCACCACATCCGCACCACCAGCACCGGCCGCCTCACCCGCGTAGCCAGCACCCTGCTCCGCGGCGTGCGCGCGATGCCCCAGTCGGAGCCGGGGCTGTGGATAGACCCGGCGGGACGGCTGCACGCCGCGCTGGTGACGGCCTCGCTGAAGAACCCCCGTCAGGCCGTGCTCGCGGAGCTGCGCTACCGGGCGGACGGGAGACTGGAAGCGCCGGCCCGGTTGACGCCCCTGGGGAGGCTGCCCGTGGCTCCTCGCGCCGCGGTGGCCCGCCACCACTCCAGGGCCCAGCGAAACGGAGAGCTGTCGTGGGCCATCCTCATGGAGGATGGCAGGCTGCTGCATCAGGGCACCTGGCAGGGCCCCATGACGACGAAGCACCCCCCGGCCCTGCCGCTGGAGCTATACCTTGGCGACGGTACCTACCTGCTCACCGTGGACCCCACCCTGGGCGCCTCCTTCGAAATGCTCCGCTGACTGGACGCCCGTCTCTCATGCGGCCCGGCAGGCATGCTGGAGGCCCTGCTCCCACACCTCCAGGGCGGGCGGTGGGACAGGCGCCCGGCGCGTAGGTTTCGCTGTCCAAGGAGGGCCCGGTAGCGCTACGTAGGGAGGGTTACCGGGAGCCCGATGACCGCAGCCCTCCTGTCACTCACCCTCGCCTTCAGCCTCTTCACCGGCCAGTACGCGCCCCAGCAGGGCGGGAGCAATCCCCTCAAGCCGGAGCTGGAGGTTCGCGTCCAGGCGCTCGGCAAGCAGCTGCGCTGCGCCGTGTGCCAGGGCGTCTCCATCGCCGACAGCCCGGCCTCCATGGCGCGCGCCCAGCTCGACACCGTGCGTGAGCTGGTGGCCGAGGGGAAGACGGACCAGGAAGTCGTCGACTACTTCGTCGCCCGGTACGGCGAGTGGGTGCTGCTGGAGCCCACCGCCCAGGGCTTCAACTGGTTCGTCTGGCTGGGCCCGGTGGCGCTCGTCGCGATTGGCGGCTTCGTCATCTGGCGACAGCTCCAGCGTGGGCCTCCCGAGGCGCAGCCTTCGCAGCAGACCGCGGCCCCGGCCGACCCGGCGGGGACTCCCGCGCCGGATGACGCAGACCCGTACCTCCAGGCCGTGCGCCGGGAGCTGGAGCGCTAAGCCATGCAGCCGCAGACGACCAACTGGTTGCCCGGAATCATCGTGCTCGCGGTCGCCTTCGTGGCCGCCGCCGTCTGGCTCCTCTTCATGCGCAGCCGGGGCGCGCTCGCGACGAACGAGCCTCGCGATGGCGCGATGGATGACCTGACCCAGCGCGCGCAGACGCTCATCGACCAGCTCCGCGCGCTGGAGGCGGACAAGCACAACCTGGGCGCCGAGCAGTACGCGGCGGAGAAGTCCCGCCTGGAGCGCGAGGCCGCCTCCGCGCTGCGCGCCAAGGACGAGCACCTGAAGCGCAAGGCGTCGGGCGAGGGCGCGCGGACGCGGGCTCCCGCTCCGGTGGCCACCGGCTGGGCGGCGCGCAACCCGCAGCTCATGGGCGCCGTGTGGGGCGCGGGCATCGTGCTGTTCTTCGGCGGGCTGGGCTACCTGCTCGTGTCCGAGCAGCAGCCGCGCACGGAGGGCCGCGAGGCCACGGGCCGGGTGCCGCCGGGTGGACCGCAGGAGCAGCAGCAGGGAGACGGCATGGGCGGGCAGCAGGAGAGCCCGGACATGGTGGAGGCCCGCGCGCGCCTGCAGTCGAACGCCGGTGACGTGGAGTCCGCCGCGCTGCTGAGCCATGAGCTCATCCGCCGCCAGGAGTTCGAGGAGGCGGCGAAGGTGGCCGCGAAGGGCCTGGCCGCGGACCCGTTCCACGTCGAGCTGCGCGTGCACCGGGGCGTGCTGCGCGCCACGCAGGGCGACCTGCCGGGCGCGGAGGCCGAGCTGACGGAGCTGGTGGACACGTGGCCGGACGCGCAGGAGGCGCTCATCTTCCTGGGCAGCCTCGCGCTGCGGCGCGGAGACAAGGAGAAGGCGCTGGAGCACTTCGAGCGCTTCGCCGTCGAGGTGCCGCGCAACATGCAGCCGCCGCAGCTGGGGCCCGCGATTGCCCAGCTCCGCGCCGAAGTCGCTGGCGGCGGCCTGCCGTGAGCTGACCCGGCCGCTCAGGCGGGCTCGAGGGCTCGCGACAGGCCATTCGCCTTGATGAGCTGCATGCAGGAGATGACGGCCGCGACGAGGATGGCGCCGCCATCCAGGTAGCCGCCCAGGACGAAGGCCGCCCCTCCGATGAGGACGTCGAACGCGAAGACGAACCAGCCCACCACCGTGTTCCGGGTGAGCGCCAGCAGGCCGGCAAGCCCGAGGTAGATGGCGGCGAAGCACGCACCTCCCACGAGCGCGTTGAGCTGCGTGCCCGAGGAAGCGCTCATCGAGCCCAGCAGCCCCGTGACGACCAGCCCTCCCGCGACGGCACCGTGAACCCAGGCCATGTCGCGCACGAGGGTGCGGCGGAGCCGTACCGGGTCCACGTCCCTCTCACGCTGTAGACAGGCAGGACAGTGCGTCCGCTCGGCCTCGAGCGCCTCCGGTAGACACGCATCACAGTAGAAGCCACCGCAGCGTGGACAGGTGCGCGTCTCCTCCACCTGCACATGTCGAGGACAGCGCGGCCCTGCGTCGACGGAAGGTGCACCGTCCGGGTGCACCGCCCCGAGAACGCCCCCCGGAGCCGCATCGGACGGCAGCGCCGCCGCGGACTTCACGGCCACGGAGGCCCCCGCGAGGGACGCGAGGCAGCTCGGGCAGAACTCCGCTTCACGCGGCGCCACCGTGCCGCAGGCGCACCGCGCGCGGCGGGAATCTCCCTCGTGAAGCGCGGACGGAGTCTCACGCCACGACGTCGCATCGAAGGGCTGGATGCCCGGCTGGAGGCTTTCGTCCATGCAATGCACGGAACCTCAAACGCCCCCGTGTGCACAACCGGGTCATGCCAGACAGCGACGCGGCCACACGCCGGGTCTCACCTCCGTGCGGAAAGTCGGAGCGCGTCACGCAAAGCCATCATGCGTTAGCCGCAGCCCGCCAAGGCGCGGCCCCTGGGTTGTTTGAAGGAGCGGCGCCTCGCGCGATGCGGTGGGGCCCGCGCGCAGGTGCTGTTCTCGCCACACCGCGCAGTTGCCTGCCTCACTCCACGCTTGCGTTCTCTCCTATTTCTCTTGAAATTCTTATTTTACCAATTTCAGAAGAGAGGACCCATGAAACCTGTCCGCATGCTCGTGCCGCTATCCCTTCTCTGCGCGGCCCTCGCTGGCTGCGGGGACGGGCACTCGCCTGGCTCCGAGCCCGTTCCAGAGGAGGTCTCGCAGCCCCAGGAGCTCGCCGGGGTCTGCGATGGCGTCACGTGCGGTGGCCATGGCGTCTGCAGGGACAACGCAGGCAGCGCTCTATGTGTCTGTGATGAGGGCTTCACGGGGCCAGCCTGCGCCACGCGCGGTGCCGACTACGGCGCGCGCACGCTGCTCATGCAGTGGCTGGCCGACCCTGACGTCTACAAGGAGCACGACGACCTGTTCTTCCTCACCGGCACCGGCAACGGGGTGCTGCTGCCCCTCTACGAGTCGACCGACCTGCGGAGCTTCCACTTCAAGCGCGACTACAACCCGTCGGCGGCCGACCCCGTCTACGACTACTGCTTCCTCTGGGCGCCGGACCTCGGCAAGTACAACGGCGCCTACCAGCTCTACTTCTCGGCCCACCGGGTGCCCAACGGCGCGGCGTGCCCGCCGGCTGGCCAGGAGGTGACGACCTTCGTCGCCACGGCGCCGGATTTGAACTTCAACTTCAGCGCGCCCCAGCCCATCAACGCCAACACCACGTGGCCGCGCACCTCCACCGGCACGGCGTGCCTGCCGCAGGGCTGCAACCGGAACATCCGCATCGACTCGGCCACGTACAACGACACGTCCGGCCGCTGGTTCTTCTATGTCTGGTTCGACCGGGGCAACAACATCTCCTCCTTCAACACCGCGGCCCCCGGCACCGTCTACAACCACGCGGGCCCCGCAATCTTCGCGACGCCGGCCCACGAGGAGGGCATCAACGAGGCCCCCGAGGTCTTCAAGCGCAACGGGCAGTACTACCTGCTCCTCAGCGGCGGTTGGTACAACAGCCAGTACGCCATGTACTACGTGATGGGGGACTCCATCCCCCAGCTCACGCGGGCGCGGGCGGTGCGGCGGCTCTCGCAGCCCCTGCGTAACTCGGCGGGCCGGCTGGTGCAGAGCCACGGCCACAACGTCATCGTCGAGCGCCGGGGTGAGTACTTCAACATCTTCCACGTCGGAGCCTTCGACGCCGCGGGCAACCTCACCTCGCGCAGCACGTACAAGCAGCGCGTCGCCTTCAAGCCGGACGGGTCGATGCACTCGCTCAACCAGGTGAACCTCCGCTGGAACAAGCTCACCGGCTACAGCTACTCGCTCGACGTCGTGCTCCGCGACGGAACAGTGGTTGGCCCGTGCCTCGCGGTGGGCGTGCTCGGCCAGTCCAACAAGACAGTGTTCGACGGCGTGTGCCGCAGCGCGGGGGACCGCGTGGTGACGAAGGGCGACATCGCCGCCTTCCGCATCTTCTATTCGAACAATGGTGTCTGGGGCGCCTTCGTCGAGCGGGCCTATGACGGCATCTCCGACGACGTCACCCTGGACCTGCCGGGCGGCTACACGCCCTTCGTGGACCTGAGCTGGAGCGAGGAGGAGACCGCCGCCCAGTACTCCATCGACGTGCAGCGGCGGGACAATGGCGCGTGGATTGGCCCCTGCATCGGCGTCAACTCCGTGAACAAGAGCCTCTCGTGGACCTACCTGGGGCGCTGCGACACGCCGGGCATCAACGTGCCGTACTCCAACATCCAGGCGTTCCGCATCTGCTCGGCCGTGAATGGAAACTGGGCCCAGGCCCGCTGCGGCGCCACGGCCTACGACGGGCGGAGCCTGCACTCGCAGATTGTCATTCCCTGAGCGTACCGCCTGGGGCGCGGACCTCCCTGGCGCGAGCAGGCGCGGAAGGAACAGTCATTCCGCGGGCAAGTCGCCGCCGGGGAGCCCCCTTGTACGGCAGGGAAAGAAAAGAACAGTGACAGGGATTGGTGCGGCGCCTTGGCTCACTCCACCGCGGCCTGGCGGCGGCGGAAGCGCCGCACCTTCTCCACCAGGGTGTCGGGCATCACCGCCTTGGCGCCGTTGCGCAGCTCTCGCGCCAGCTCCTCGGAGCGGGTGAACCAGCGCCCGGCCCAGGCGTCACCGTGCACGCGCACGGACACCGTGTGCCGCTGCTTCGTCACCCAGTCGGACTTGTACGTCTCCGTGCCCCGGAGGAAGTCGTACTCGGTGAGACCGGACGCCAGCGCGTCGCGGAACGTCTCGCCCACCAGCACCAGGCCCACGCTGCGGTTGCGCCACTCCGGGTCATACCCGGACTGGAAGTACACGAAGCTGTCGCGGTGGAGAATGCCGTACACCGACGCCACGGCCCGGCCGCCCACCTTCATCGTGTACATGCGCAGCCGGCCCCGCTCGGCCAGGAACTGCGTGGCATCCCGGTGGAACGCCTCCACGCCCGTGCCCTTGATTCCCTGCGAGCCGCCGTCCGCGGCCCACCGCGCCGAGTGCAGCCGGAAGAAGTCCGTCAGCGGCCCGGCCAGCTCGCCCGGCGCCTCCGTGCGCTCAATCCGGTAGCCCTCCTGCTTCTCCAGCCACTTGCGCCGCCGCAGGAAGTTGTCGCGCCGGCCCGTGCGCTTGAGGAACGCGTCGAACGGCTCCTTCGCGTCCAACGTGTCGTACGGGCACACGTAGCGCGCCGCCACGCGGACGTCTCCACCGGAGAACACCTCGCGCAGCACGTCCACCGTGGGCGAGCCCTCACGCAGGTCCGTGAGGTCCAGCACGTCCCACTCGTCGCGCAGCGCGTACAGCATCCGCGCGAAGGCGTGGGCCACGTCCCGCTCGTGGCCGCGCTTCGCCACCACGTCCAGGTAGTCGCTGCCCACGTGCGTCTCGCCCAGGAAGCTCAGGCGCCGCACCGGCACGCCCGTCACGCCCCGGTACTCCACGGAGAGCGGCAGCAACCCCACCAGCGCGCCCGTCCTGTCCCGCGCGGTGAGCACCAGCGGACGCCGGTTCGTGGCGATGCGCCGGCACCAGGGGTAGAGCCACTCCCAGGCGTTGAAGGGGCCCGCGTCGCTCGCGTCGAGCAGTGCGTCCCACTCCGCCCGCATGCCCGCCAGCGTGGAGGGGTTGCCCACGGCCCCCACCTCCAGCCACTGCGCCGCACGCGGCCCCTGCGTCAGCTCTTCCTCGCGAATCACCGCCCGTCCTCCCGGAGGGACGGACGTCCCTCCCCTTTCCCCTGTGGCCTGCTCAACCCGCGCGCTTCTTCGTCCGACGGTCCGACTTCAGTGCCTCGCGCACCGCCGCCGCCACGTCCGCCATGACTTCCGGCGACAAGTCCTGGTGGCACGGAATCTCCACAATCGACCGCCGCAATTGCGCCACCTCGGGGAACGCCGACGCGTCACACGCCGGGTGGAAGCGCTTCCAGAAGTCGATGGCGTCGATGCCCTGCGCCCGCAGTCGCGCCAGCACCTCCGCCTTGTCCTGCACCACCATCGGGTAGAACAGCGGGCAGGCCCCCGGCGGCAGCTGGTTGAACAGCGGCGGCGACACGTCGCGCAGCCGGCCCAGCAGGAAGAAGTAGTTGCGGCGGCGCTGCTCGACGATGGATTCCAAATCCTGCGCCAGGGCGATCCGCTTCGTCAGCGGGCTCATGCCCAGGTCCACGTGCTTGCGGTCGAAGTGCTGCGTGCCCGTGGCGACGCGTTCAATGCTGGCCGCCTTCACCGTGCCGTGTCCCAGCGCGCGCACCGTGCTGCGCAGCGTGCGGCCGAAGGCCCCGCCCCGCAGCTCCAGGTTCTGCAAGAGCGCGGACACCGTGTGGCTGAAGGTGGACGCGGACGGCGGCGCCGGAGGCTCCGGCAGGCTGTACTGGCGCGGGCCATTGACGACGAGCGCGCCACCATTGGGCACCGGCAGCGTCTTGTAGAGGCAGAAGATGCCCACGTCGCCGGTGGTGCCCAGCGGCACCGCGCCGTCCGACGAGAGGAGCGACAGCGCACAGTCCTCGATGAGGATGAGGCCATGCTGGTCCGCCAGCTTGCGCATCTCCTGCACGGGGCCCGGGAAGCCCGCGTAGTGCGTGAGGTACAGGGCCTTCGTCTTCGGGCCGATGCGGCGGGCCACGTCCTCCAGGTCCACGTCCCAGCGGCTGCCCACGCGGTAGAAGCGCGGCGTGGCGCCGGCGTCCACCAGTGCCTCCACCTCCACGCCGTGGTGGTAGGCGGGCATCAGCACCTCGCCCGCGTCCAGCCCCAGCATCTTCACCGTGAGCCAGATGGCGTTGCGGGCAAAGTAGAAGTAGCGGACGTTGGGCGAGGAGAACGGGGGCAGCGCCCCCGGCTTCGGCCGCGACATCAACATGTGCGGCCAGAGCGTCGGCAGGGAGGGGACGAACAGCTTCCCTGAGGGCTTCATCGCTTCCATCTCGCCACCACCTCTTTCATCGCGGGTCCCCACCGGAACTTGGCCGCGCAGAGCGCCCGGCCGAAGGCGGAGTCATTGAATACGTAGAGCCAGGTGTGGCGCCGGACCTGGTCCGTCCAGTCGCGCTTCCACACCATGTCCGGCCCCAGGAAGTCGAACTCGCCCAGGCCGCGGTCGATGCAGCTTCCGACGACCTCCTCCACGAGGAGCTGCCCAGGGCTGCACTCACGCAGGCTCTCGTCGTAGCCGGGCTTCAGCAGGAAGTAGCGCCCGCCGTATTCCAGGCCGTAGTGGAAGGCCACCGGCTTGCCGTCCACGCGCAGGAAGTACAGCGCCAGGCGCTTGCGGTAGGCCGCATCCCGCGCCAGCTCCGTGTAGAAGCCGCGCGTGCGCGCGTCCTGCGCCATGGCCGTGCCGCGCTCGCCCTTCCAGCCGCTCTGTTCGAGGAGGAAGCCCTGCTCCAGCGTGCCCTCCAGGTCGAGCCCGCCGTCCACCCGCTCGAAGGTGACGCGGCCCCTCTCCTCCAGCTTGCGCCGCCGCCGCCGGCAGTTGGCCTTGAACTTGGACTGGAGCTTCCCCTGGTACGCGTCCCGGGTGGACGGCAGGGGGATGTAGGGCGACTGGAGCGACTCCCACTCCCCCACCGGCATTCCCGCCTCGCGTGCCAGCGCGTGGAGCCGCCAGGCCGCCCCGCCGTCCGGCACGTCCGTCAGCCGCAGCACGTCCCACCCGCCCACCGAGCGCAGGTGCGCGAGGAAGGCCTCCGCGGCCACGTCCGGCTCGCGGGCCAGCAGGTCGAAACGGCACGAGTGCGCGTTGGCCATCGCGGACAGCTGCCGCGCCGGCACGCCGTACAGCGAGGTGCGCTCCTCCCACAGCGGCAGCGCCGCCGTCAGCTGGCCCTGCGCGTCCCGCAGCGTCAGCACGCGCGGGCGCGCACCGGGCGCGAAGTTGTCCAGCCAGATGCGGAGGAACTCGTGCCGGTAGAACAGCTCGTTGGAGGTGGCCTCCACGAGCGCGTTCCACTCCGCTTCCAGGGTCATGAAGGCCGCCCGGTCGGTGACTTCCACGACGGACGGCCGGGCGATGAGGTGTCTAGCTTCCATTATCGGGCGCCAAAGGTGGTGACGAAGTCTTCCGGCTACAAGCCGCTGCGAGCCATCTTCAGCAGGCAGGAGGCAACCTTGCGGCTGTCATGTCGGATCCTCGACCCCTCCTTGAGGAGGTCGGCCTGGACCGGCACCACGCCCGCGGCAATCAAGTCCCGGCGGTCCACCGGGACGACGAAGGAGCCACGCCGGGCGTAGCGCTTCATGGACTCGTCCGAGGGCGGGGCGCCATTGACGAGCACCGCGTCCAGCACGGGGCCCACATGGTCGATGACCGCCTGCACGTGGTCCAGGCACGTCATGCCGTCCGTCTCACCCGGCTGCGTCATGAGGTTGGACACCATGACCTTCAGCGCCCGCGTCTCCTTCAGCGCCTGGGCCACGCCGTCCACCAGCAGGTTGGGCAGCAGGCTCGAGTAGAGCGAGCCGGGGCCAATGGCGATGAGGTCCGCGGTGTAGATGGCCTCCAGCAGCCCGTCCACCGGCGGCGGAGAGCGGGGGCTGAGCGACACCCGGCGCACCCGGCCGTGGGCGCGGCAGATGTTGCGCTCGCCCACGACTTCCGTGTCGTCATGCATCTGCGCCACCAGCTGCACCGAGGACAGCGTGGAGGGCAGCACCTGCCCCCGCGCGCCCAGCAGCTCGCCGGACATGCGCACCGCCTCGAGGAAGTCCCCCTTCAGCTCGGCGAGCGCGGAGATGAGCAGGTTGCCCACCGCGTGCCCCGCCAGGCCGCGCGCCCCGCCGAAGCGGAACTGGAAGACGTCCTTCAGCGCATTCTTGCCACCCGCGAGCGCCACGAGGCAGTTGCGGATGTCCCCCGGCGGCAGCGCCCCGTGCAGGCGGCGGAGGCGGCCGGAGCTGCCCCCGTCGTCGCTCATGGCCACCACCGCGGTGATGTCCACCCCCGGGTCGCCGGCCTTCGGCAGCGCCCGCCGGGCCAGGCCGCGGAGCACCATGGGCAGCCCCGTCCCGCCGCCGATGGCGACGATGCGGGTCGGCCGCTCCACGTGAGGCTGCAGCAGCTCGTTGCGCTCCCGCTCCTGCTCCAACCGGCGCCGCGTGTCCTCCCAACCCTCCGGGAGCGGCGCTTCCATGTCCATTCCCACCATGACCCTACCCCCATCCACGACGCCCGAACCCGCCCTCCCAACTCCAGGCGGGGCCCGCTGCCCCAGCCCCTTCCAAGAAAGGGGCCAGGGCCGCGGTCCATCTCACTGCCCAGCCAATACGCTATCGAATGTCCTACCGAGCCCCACGACCGAGAAGAACATGTCTCACGGTGTGGAAGATGATTCCCACATCCAGGAACAGCGAGCCGTTCTTCACGTAGTACAGGTCGAACTCCAGCTTGTTCCGCGCATCCTCCACCGAGGCGCCATAGGGGTAGCGAATCTGCGCCCACCCCGTCAGGCCCGGCTTCACCGCCTCGCGCAGCCCGAAGAAGGGAATCTGCGTCTTCAGCTGCTCCACGAAGATGGGCCGCTCCGGACGAGGACCCACGAAGCTCATCTCCCCCATCAGCACGTTGAAGACCTGGGGAATCTCGTCGATGCGCGTGCGGCGGATGAAGCGCCCCACCCGGGTGACGCGGTCATCATTCGCCTTGGCCCACACCGCGCCATCCTTCTCCGCGTCCGTCCGCATGCTGCGGAACTTCCAGAGGTGGAAGGTGCTGCCCGCCAGGCCCGTCCGCTCCTGCCGGTAGAAGAGGGGCCCCTTGGAGTCCAGCTTGATGGCCACCGCGACCAGCAAGAGGAAGGGCGCGGCGGCCAGCAGCAGCAGCGACGCCACCAGGATGTCGAAGCCGCGCTTGAGCGCCCGCCGCAGCGGCGACACCGTCAGCTCGTCCGCGAAGGCGAAGTCGCTCGCCCGGAGGAACTGCACCGGAATGCGGCGCAGTACCCGCTCACAGAAGCCCGCCGCCTCGTACACCCGCCGCCCCTGCAGCCGGCAGCTCAAGAGCGACTCCACCCAGTTGGCCCCGCGCATGTCGTCCGCGGCCTGGATGACGTAGGACGCGTTGAGCCGGGCCGCCATCTTCTCCAGCGGCTCGGAGGCGTTGTTCCGCGGGTCCACCATGCCCACCACGCGGTAGCTGCCCTCGCCGCCCGCGTCGATGGCGCTCGCCACCGCCCGGGCCTTGAGGCCGTCTCCCACGAGGAGGACCCTGTCGGGCGCTCCCACCAGGGCGCGGATGGACACCCGCACCATGAGGGTGCCGGCCAGGGCGCCCATCGCCCCGCCCAGCAGCGTGCCCGGAGGCAGCGCCACCGGCATCACCAGCGGCACCACCAGCATCACCCCACCGGCAACCATCGCGGTGACGCCGGCGGCCTTGAGGAAGCGGTAGCCCCGCTCCCGGTCCTCCGCGGCCACGCGGAGGTCATACAAGTCCAGCAGGTACAGCGTGAATTGAAACGTGACGACGAATGCGGCGCCCAGTCCCAGCAACGTGGGCCACAACTCGAGAAGAGGGGGCCAGGTCCCCTCGGGCGCGAAGAGTGCCGCGCAGGCCGCCGCGCCCATCACGCAGGCCAACGCAATCGCCGAGCTCTCGGCGAGGAAGAAAGTCAGCTTCTTTGCAGAAAAGTAGTGGTGAAAAACGCGGAGCACGTGCCCCTCCAACCAACCCGCCCGACCCGCTTCCGCCTCCAGCCCCGCCCCCCGTTGCCAGGGAGCGAGGCAGAGGCCGCCCGTTGCTACTTCTTCTCGTAGTTTTTCAGGTACGGAGTCGCCTGCGTCTCCGCGCCGTTCAGCACGCACCCGACGATGGGCGCGCCGCCCAGGCTCTCCACCGCCTGGTGCACCGACTTGCCCGGCGTGACGTTGGCGCGGATGACCATCAGCACCCCGTCCACCTGGTGGCTGAGGATCGCCGCGTCCGCGAACGGCAGCGTCGGCGGCAGGTCCACGTACACCTCGTCGAAGCCCTCGCGCACGGCCTTGAGGAACTGCTTCATCCGCGCGCTGGCCAGCACCTGCGTGGGCTCCTCCGGCGTGGCGCCCGCGGGGATGACGGCCAGGCGCGTGGAGTTGAAGCGCCGCACCACGTCCCGCACCTCGCACTCCCCTCCCAGCAGCTCCGCCAGGCCCGTCTTGTTGCGCATGCCCAGCGTGGCCGCCACCCCGCCCCGGCGCAGGTCCGCATCCACCAGCAGGATGCGGCGCTCCGGGTTCGCCCGCGCCGCGGCGAGGGCCAGGTTGACGCTCGTCACCGTCTTGCCCTCACCGGGCATCGCCGAGGTGAGCGCCACCACCTTCATCGGCCGCAGGTCCCGCATCCGCTCCAGCCGGTAATAAAGACTGCGGTACTGCTCCGCCGCCGCCGAAGCCGGGGCCGTCAGCGTCACCACCCGTCGGTCCACCACGTTCCCGCCCGACGCGTTGTCATCCACTCGGGGGAGGAAGTTGCCCGCCCGCTCCATCGTCTGATCCATCTGTTGGTCCTCCGTCCTTTCTTCGGCGACTCAGTTCAACGACGTGGGGGAAGACACATTGTTTCGAGCCCCCGAAGCCGGCATCAACATCCGCCGCTCCGTCTTGCCATGCATATCCGGGACCACCGCGAGCACCGGCAGGGTGAGGCGCTCGCGCACCTCGGAGCCGTCTCGCAGGCTGTCGTCGCGCATCTCGAGCACCGCGCCGGTGAGGATGCCCAGGCCCAGGGCCACGAGGAGGGCGATGAGCATGCCCGTCACGCGGTCCGGCCGGGCCGGAATCGCCGGCACGCCCGCGGGGGAGATGACGTTGAAGAGGCTCTTGGCGCTCCGGGCCTCCAGCTCCTGCGCAATCTCCGCTTCCACCTTGCGGCTCACCACGCTCTGGTACTTGGTGCGGGTGATGTCGTAGTCGCGGTTCATCACCGACAGCTCGTGCGCCCAGCGGGGCGTGTTGGTGAGGCGGCCCTGATAGACTTCGGCCTGCTTCTGGAGGTCGACAATCTCGCCCTGGATGGACGTAATCAGCTGGGCCACCCGGGTGCGCTCGGCGCGCTCGGCCCACAGCCGGCCCTCGGCGTCCTTGCGCTTGCTCGTCATGCCGTCGAGCTCCGTCGACAGGCGCTTGATTTCAGGGTGGTCCTCCGTCCACTGGGTGCGGGCGTTGACCAGGGCGCGGGTGAGGCCATTCTCGGCGGCCTCGAGGCGACCGGCCTCGCTGTCCACGGCGTTGCGGGCCCGGGCCAGGTCGGAGCGGCGGGCCTCGGCCACGCGGAGCTCCTCGGACTTCGTCTGGAGCTGATGCGACACCCGCTCCAGCCCGCGCATGTTCATCTCCATCTGCTCGGGCAGCTCACCCAGGTGGTCCACCTTGAACTGGGCAATCTTGCGCTCCCAGGAGGTGACGGCGGTGCCGAGCTGGTTCATCTCCTCGTTGAAGAGGTCCGTGGCGCGAGCCGCCTGCGCCTGGCGGAGCTTCAGCGTCTCCGCGGAGAAGATGTCCGGCAGCCGGTTGGCCACCTGCGCGGCCACCTGCGGATCACGGTTGGCATAGGTGAGCTCGAAGGCCGTCTCACCCTCCACGCGCACCGTCAAATCCCTGCGCATCTGGGCGACCGCGGACTCCATGCCCTTCTCGGACACGATGTCCGGGTAGAGGTTCATCTCTTCGATGGCCTTCTGGAGCACGGGGCGGGCGAGCAGCTCCTGCCTCACCGTGAGCAGCCGCTGTTCGATGAGCTCGCTCACCGTGCGCTGCACCATCTCCTCGCCCGGCCGCTGCGGCTCCACGCGGACCACCACCGACGCCTCGTACATGCTCGGCCGGGTCATCACGATGGCCGCGCCCACCGCGAAGACCGCTGCTGCGATGGCTCCCACCAAGGCCTTGCGGCGCCACAGGGCAGCCAGCAGCTGGTCCGCCGTCATCCCTCGCTCCATGTTCCGCTCCTCCTCCATCCCTCTCGATGTTGCTACCAAGGCGTCACCACCAGTCGGACCGCGAAGACATTGCGCGTCAGGTCCGCCGCGCCCGCCGAATCCGCCACACCGACCTGAGCAATCCTGTCCACCGCACCCTGCGCGGAAATGCGCCGGTCAATGCGGTACTCCACACCACCACTCACTGCATAACCCTGCGACACCGTCGGCGAGCCGCTGAAGACGCCCCAGTCCTGGGACGGGGCCCGCCCGTTGCGGAAGAAGCTCGCCGCGCCAAACACGTTGAGCTTCTGGGTGAAGCGGCGGGCCAGCACCACGCCCGCGTAGTCCGCCCACAGCGCGTTGGTGAAGCCGCTCGCGCCCACCAGGTCGTGGCCCACCACCACGCCCACGTCGAGCAGCTCTCCTTCCCGCTGCAGCTCCAGCCCCACCCGCGGCACCCAGCCGCCCGCCTGGCCATCCGGCGCCAGGTAGCGCACCGGCCCCGCGCGGGCGATGAACGTCGTGGGCCGCGTCAGCCGGTAGCGCAACCCCGCCGCCGCGCCATGCGCCTGCCCCATGGACCTTTCGTAGAGAAACGCCTGATACCGGTACTCCAGGCCCAGGCTGAGCCGCCGCGTGGAGCGGTACCACGCCTCCAGCGACGGCGTATGCGCGTAGCCCGGGGACTGGCCCGACTCGAGGATGCGCACCGCCTCGAACTTGTAGCCGGCGCGCACGTCCAGCCTGTCCGTGGCGCGCGTCGTGAAGCCCAGGCCCGCCTGCGTGAAGAACGTCGGCGCCGTCGAGCGGGCCAGGCCGTCACGCGGCAGGGAGGACGGGTCCGTCACGCGGAACACGCGCACCGCCGAGTCCACCCGCAGCCGCCGCGTCAGCACGTGCCGGGCCTCCAGCCCCGCGCGGTGGTCCAGCGTCACCTTGCCGGAGCCGTGCCGCATCAGGAGGTCCGCCGCGTAGAAGCTGTTCAGCGTCAGCCGCCCGTCCTTCGCCTCCAGGCCCAGCCGCGGGGTCAGCTTCGTCATCAACTGCCCACCGGCCTCGCCGTCGCCCAGGCGCAGGTCGTCGTCGTAGCGCTCCTCCGCGGTCAGCCGCAGCCGAGGCTCGAAGACAGTGGCTCCCTGCGCGGCTGGCGCGGCGAGAATCAGACCCGCGAGCAGCCCCTTCTTCCAGTTGCCCTTCACCGTCGCCCTCCGTCCCACACGCCACCCACCGTCCCAGTCCACGACGCCCACGCCCCAAGAGCCCTTCACGGCACGACGATGGTGTCACCCGGCCGCAGGATGAGCTCCTGGCCCCCGTCGGGAGAAATCAGGTCGCTGTAGCGCACCGGAATCTGTCCGCCCTTGGAGTCGGTGCGGATGACGACGATGCCGTCCGAGTTGGCGAAGTCCGTGAAGCCGCCCGCCAGGGCGATGGCCTGGAGCAGTGACACACGGCCGCGCAGCGGGTAGGCGCCGGGGTTGGCCACCTCGCCGGTGACGAAGACGCGGCTGCTGTTGACCTCGCGGACAATCACCGTCACGCGGGGCTCCTGCACATACGACTGGAAGCTCTTCTTGAGGTCCTCGGCCAGCTCCGTGGGCGTCTTGCCCGCGGCCTGCACCTCGCCCACCATCGGAATGGAGATGAAGCCGTCCGGCCGCACCGGCAGGGTGCGCGACAGCTCCGGATCACGCCACACCGCGATGTCCAGCACGTCCTCGCGGCCGATGCGGTACGGCTGCTCCGAGTTGTCCACCTTCACCTGCGGCTGGTGGGCACACCCCGACAGGAGCACCACGCCCAACACCGTCCAGAACCCCGCGCTCGTCTTGCCCATCGTCTGCTCTCCCTCGCTGCGGATGTCTTGCACGTGGCCTGAAGTCTGATGCGCCACGCTTCCGGCGGCAGTCCCATAGCAGCGGGTGTGCCACGCGCCTCGGGGAGGGAAAGTCCATGGATCGTCGTGGGTTACGAAATGCCCTTTCGGGAGGGGTCGCCGGTTCCTGGAAATTTTTCCGGCATCGTACCGGCGTCCCATCCAGTGCTTTCTGCAGCCTGGGGACAGATCGGAGAAGAGGTTTGCCCACCCCGGGCCACACACGTTCCCATTCCATACGCGCTGTGCGTGGCACGCGTCTTGATAACGAAGACGGGCGAGGCAACCAGGTACACACAGCGGGCCGGGGGGCCCGGGAGAGAGGCGGATGAGGAAGGCGGCGGGGGCGGTGGCGGCGGCGTTCGCAATGGGCACTGGAGCCATG
Source organism: Pyxidicoccus trucidator (assembly GCF_010894435.1). Lineage (NCBI taxonomy): Bacteria > Pseudomonadati > Myxococcota > Myxococcia > Myxococcales > Myxococcaceae > Pyxidicoccus > Pyxidicoccus trucidator. Next base: position 73,341 of record NZ_JAAIXZ010000009.1, read on the forward strand.
GCGGTGATGGGCGTGACGTTCGCCGCTCATATGGAGGCCGCGGTGCTGGGAGTCGTGGGGCTGGCCCTGTACGCGAGCAGCGCGCTGCTCAACGGCAAGGCAGTGGCCACGGCAACGCCCGGCGGCGTGGCGAAGCAGGCGTAGAGGTTTCACGGAGGCGGGCCCGGCCTGTAGATGTTGCCGGGTTCCGCCTCCAGGGCCGTGGCTCTACGGGGCCTCCGGCGGGCAGGGACTGGCGCGTCCTGCCGTCCAGTGAACATGCCCGCCAAGGCGGCATGGGGACTGCCCCCATTGATGGCGACGGCAGGGTACGCGTCCCCGGACAGACTGCTTGGGTGCTGACGCGCACCGAGGAGACGACGGCGTGAACCCGGTCCATTCCTCCCCTGCCCTTCCCCGACTTGGCTTCGAGTGGCCCGAAGGCCCGGACTTCCGCAAGGAGCTCGGCCACGAGTGGCTCGTCACCAATGGCCGCGGCGGCTACGCATCCGGCACGGTGGTGGGCTGCAACACACGCCGCTACCACGGCCTGTTCATTCCCAACCTGGAGAAGCGCGGCCGCACGGTGCTGCTGGCACGCCTGCTGGAGCACGCGTACGTGGGCGGGAAGGCGTACCGGCTGGACTCCGAGGAGCGCGCGGACGGCGCCACGGACGAAGACGGAGCGCTGCACCTGCGGGACTTCCACCTCGACGGGCTCATCCCCGTCTGGGAGTACCAGCTCGGCCCCGCACGGCTGCGACGCAAGCTGGTGATGGTGCACGGGGAGAACACCGTCTTCATCGCCTGGGAGCACGTGTCCGGGCCGGAGGTGGCCCTGCGGCTGCGCCCCTTCCCCGTGGACCGTCCGCACGACAGGCCCATCCCCGCCCGCCACCTCACTTCCACCGTCGTCCTCAAGGGCCCGCAGGTGGAGCTGCTGGTCGGTGACGAGGTGCCCCCCCTGCGCCTGCGCGTGTACGGCGGCAGCCCGTCACCCTTCGTGGGCCTGGAGCAGACGTCCGCGACGCAGCTCTACCGCGTGGAGAAGGCACGGGGCTACGAGCACACGGAGGTGCAGCACTCCCCCGGCTACTTCGAGTGCAAGGTCGCTCCGGGCGAAATGCTCGCGCTGGGCGTCACCACGGACAGCGCGTCCTGCCTGGAGAGAGCGCCAGCCGAGGTCTTCGCGCTGGAGCTGGAGCGCGAGCGGCGGCTGCTGGGCCGGGCGCCCGAGGAGGCCCGCACCGGAGTGCCCGCGCGGCTGGTGCTGGCGGCGGACCAGTTCATCATCGACCCGATGCGCGCCTCGGACGACGCCTGGGCACGCTCCATGGGACAGGACGCGCGCAGCGTCATCGCCGGCTACCACTGGTTCACCGACTGGGGCCGGGACACGATGATTTCGCTCGACGGCCTGACGCTGTGCACCGGCCGCTACCGCGAGGCGGCGGCCATCCTCCTCACCTTCCAGCACTACGTGCGCGACGGCCTCATCCCCAACTACTTCCCGGACGGCGAGAGCGAGGGCGTCTACCACACGGCCGACGCGACGCTGTGGTTCTTCCACGCGGTGGACCGGTATCTCGAAGCCACCAGGGACGAGGAGCTGCTGCGGACCATCTTCCCCACGCTGCGCTCCATCATCGAGCACCACCAGAAGGGCACGCGCTTCCACATCGGCGTGGACCCGGAGGACGGGCTGCTTCGGCAGGGCGCGGAGGGCTATCAGCTCACCTGGATGGACGCGAAGGTGGACGGCTGGGTGGTGACACCCCGGCGTGGCAAGGCGGTGGAAATCAATGCCCTGTGGTTCAACGCCCTGCGGCTGATGGCCACCTGGACGGAGCGGCTCGGGCACGACGCAAGGCCCTACCTGGCGGCGGCGGAGAAGGCCTACGGCAGCTTCAACCGGCGCTTCTGGAACGAGAAGCTCCAGTGCCTCTTCGACGTGGTGGATGGCGAGCACGCGAAGGAGGACGCGGCCATCCGGCCCAACCAGATGTTCGCCATCTCCCTGAAGCACCCGGTGCTGAACCGGGAGCGCTGGGAGCCCGTGCTGGAGGTAGTGCGGCGCGAACTCGTGACGCCGGTGGGCCTGCGCAGCCTGACGCCGGGGCACCCGGACTACAAGGAGAACTACGACGGCGACCTGCGCGCGCGGGACGCGGCGTACCACCAGGGCACCGTGTGGGGCTGGCTCATCGGCCACTACGTGGACGCGACGATGAAGGTGGACCCGGACGTGAAGGCGGCCCGCGCGCTGCTACGAGGGCTGGAGGAGCACCTGCTGCATACGGGCATCGGGCAGCTCAGCGAAATCTTCGACGCCACCGAGCCCTACCTGCCGCGAGGCTGCATCGCGCAGGCGTGGAGCGTGGCGGAGGCGCTGCGCGTCTTCCTGAAGACGCATGTGACGTGAACTGACCTCACCTGCCCGAGGCTCCGCGAGCATTTCTGAGAACGCATGTGACGTAGGCCCGTGCCCCCGGTGCCGGGGCGCGGAGCCCGCTGAAGCCGCGACGGCGACGTCAACCGGCCGTCGCGGGGGCGCTCTCCCGCCGGGCGCGGCGCCGTGGAAGGAAGGGCACCCACTGCCCCTGGCGCGCCGCGTACACCAGCAGCAACACTCCGGCGGTGGTGCACAGCAGCAGCGCCACTCCGCCCGCCTCCGCGCCGAATCCGCCTCCGGTCCACGCCTCGGGGCCTGACAGCCGACTCTCCAGCAGGCGGTCCACGTCCAGGCCCGAGACCGCGACGCCGAAGAGCGCGCCCTGCGTCCAGTTCCAGGCGATATGCACCCCGGTGGCGAACCAGAGCGAGCGGGTCAGCATGTACGCCGCGCCGAGCAGCACCCCGGCCTCCAGCGCGATGGCCAGCGTGGCGAACCACGTGGCATGCGGATTCGTCCCATGGACGAGCCCGAAGAAGGCACTGCTGACGAGCAGCGCCGCGGCCGAGCCCAGCCACTCCTCCAGCAGCCGGAAGGCGATGCCTCGGAAGGCCACCTCCTCGAAGAAGCCCGCCGCCGAGAAGATGGCTGCCCAGACGAGCGCGTCCCTCGCTTCCTCCTGGAAGGACTCCGGGGGTCCTTCCACCAGTTGGTACCAACCGGCCAGGGCCATCACTCCAATCACCGCGCTCATCAGCCCCAGGCCCAGCAGCAGGCCCCACCCGACGTCCCGGAGAGCGCCCTGCCACCCCAGGCCCAACTGCGCGAGCGTGCGGCGACCGATGCCCCACTCCACCAGCCACAGCGCCAGCACGACGGTGACGGCGTTCTTCAGCGCGAAGACTCCCGTGCGAAGGTTGGCGGACGGGAGCCGGTCCAGCCGGAGCACGGCGCCGAGCCAGTGGAACAGCGCGGAGAGCACCACCGCGAGCACGAGGCAGAGCACCAGCCGGGTGAACGGGTGATGCAAGACGCGGCGAAAGGTGGATTGCGAGTCCATGGTCATGGGCGTCCAGCGCGCCTCGCTCATGCTCGCACGCGGGCACCATGGCGTCACCCAGGACGTACGCAAGAGCGCGTGGACGCGGCGCTGAACCAGGACGTACGCAGGTGCGCGTGGAGGCAGCGTTGAACCAGGACGTACGCAGGTGCGCGTAGACGCGGCGCTGAACCAGGACGTACGCAGATGGGGAGAGGGTCGAGCCTGGCGACCTTGGCCTGGGCCGCGTGCTGACGCTCGCTCACTGCAAGGCCAGCAGCGAAGGAGCTCCGCTGCAAGACCGGCGGTGAAGGTTCTCCGCTGCAAGACCGGCGGTGAAGAATCTCCGCTGCAAGACCGGCGGTGAAGGCTCTCCGCTGCAAGGTCGGCGGTGAAGGCTCTCCGCCGCAAGGTCGGCGGTGACGACTCTCCGCTTCAAGGTCGGCAGTGAAGGCTCTCCGCCCCAAGGTCGGCGGTGACGACTCTCCGCTTCAAGGTCGGCAGTGAAGGCTCTCCGCCCCAAGGTCGGCGGTGACGACTCTCCGCTGCAAGGTCGGCGGTGACAACTCTCCGCTGCAAGGTCGGCGGTGAAGGCTCTCCGCCGCAAGCCCATGTAGTGAGCCGCACCCGACGACTGCCCCGGTCGCGAGTTCTCACAACCCGATGCGTTGGCCACAGTGCATCCCCATGTCAGACCCACCCGGTAGACAGGTCCTGGCGGAAGGAACGTTCATTCCTGCCGACAGCCGCCCGGGGCGGGAGGGGGACGGGGATGCGGATTCTGGAGATGATGCACGCCGAGGCCATGCGCGATGCGGCGGCCCTGCTGGCGCGGCGGGGATACGACAACGTGCAGGCCTGCGAGCTGGCGCGGGCCCTGCGCATCTCGGTGGGTACGTTGTACCGGTACTACGGCAGCAAGCAGGGCCTGGCGCTGGCGGTGCGCGACTTCGCCGAGAAGGAGCTCAGCTACCAGGCCGACGTCGCCTTCTTCATGAAGCATGTGCAACCGGGCGTGGACTTCGGCCGGGCCTTCCACGCCTTCTGGTCCGAGCTGGCCTGGTGGGCGCTACAGAATCCGGACCTGTTCAACTTCACCTTCCTGCACTGGCACGCGAATGAGTACGGGCCGCACTCGCCCCTTGCCCCCGGGCCTCGGGTGCCAGGAGCCCTCCTCCAGCAGCAGTCGAACGGAGGCGCAACCCGGGCGCTGGTCCGCCAGGTGCTGGAGTCAGGCGCGCGCGAGGGAATACTCATGCCCGGCTGCGTCCGGATGGGCGAGGGGCTCGTATGGGGGACGCTGGTGGAGCTTGCTCGCGCGGCGGTCCAGGCAGGCGCGCAGGTGGGCGAAGCCGACGTGCGTGCCTCGGCCCACGCTCTCTGGCGAGCCCTGGCGCGTGCAGAAGACTCCGGTCCCCGAGGCTCCGGCACTGCTCCCTCGGGCACGGATGGGCCCTCACTCTCGACGCCCGGTGGCCTCGCGACAGCGCCTGCGCCCGCAGTGACAGAAGGACTGGTGGCCGACTCGCCACCCTCGGGCGACCTGCGCCCCCCGCAGCCGGAAGCGTGGGGGGCTGACTCATGCCCAGAGGGCGAAGCGCCCCCGTCAGGCGATGGCGCGCACCACTCCGCCGTCCACTCGCAGCGCGGCGCCGTTGATGCCCGAGGACTTCGGGCTGCAGACGAAGGTCACCAGCGAGGCAATCTCGTCCGGCCGCTCGAAGCGCTGGAGCAGCGAGGAAGGACGTGCCGACTTGAAGAAGTCGCGCTCCACCGTGGCCACGTCCACGCCCTGCTGGTTCGACAGGTTCTTGAGGAACTCCTCCACTCCCTCGGAGCGCGTGGGGCCGGGGAGGATGGAGTTCACCGTGACGTTCGTCCCGACGGTGCTCTCCGCGATGCCTCGCGCCAGGGCAATCTGCGCCGTCTTGGTGACGCCGTAGTCGACCATCTCCACCGGAATCTGGATGCCCGACTCGCTGGAGATGAAGAGGATGCGGCCCCAGTTCTTCTCGCGCATGCCCTTCAGGTAGTGGCGGCTCAGCCGGACGCCGCTCATCACGTTCACCTCGAAGATGTTGAACCAGTCCTCGTCGGTGATTTCCTCGAACGGGTGCGGCTTGAACGCGCCCAGGTTGTTCACCAGGATGTCCACGCGCGGAACCGCCTGGAGCATCTTGCTCACGCCCTCGCGAGTCCCCAGGTCGCCCGCCACGCCCCGCAGCTTCGCGCCCGGCTGCTTCCCGCGAAGCTCCTTCAGCGCCGCGTCCACGCGCTCCTGCGTGCGTCCATTGACGATGACCTCTGCCCCCTCGCGCGCCAGCGCCTCCGCGATGGCCAGGCCGATGCCCGCCGTGGAGCCGCTCACCAGCGCAACCTTGTCCTTCAGTTCCAGGTCCATCCGTTCCACTCCCGCAGTTGGTCGCACGCTTTAACGATGGGCGCGGCCGGGCGCACGCTTCCGTGCAGAGGGCGCAGCCTGTCCCGGAAGCTCCACGCGCGCACACCACTTTCACCGCGAGTGTCCGCTCCCGGGCCCGGGCCTGGAGTCCGGGGCTCCCGCACGCGGCGCGACACATTCACCACTGGCCCTCGGCGCCCCGCCCTGCTCTATGTTCCGCCGCCATGGCGAAACCCCAGTACTGGCTCATCAAGAGCGAGCCTTCGGTCTACCCGTACGCCCAACTGGAGAAGGACGGGAAGACGGCGTGGACCGGAGTACGCAACTACGAGGCACGCAACAACCTCCGGGCCATGAAGCCCGGCGACCTGTGCCTCTACTACCACTCCAACGAGGGCAAGGCCGTGGTCGCCGTCGCGAAGGCGCTCACCGCCGCCGGCCCCGACCCCACCGCGCCCGGCGAGGACTGGGCCTCCGTGGACGTGGGCCCCGTCGTCCCGCTCGCCCAGCCGGTGGACCTGGCCACCTTCAAGGCCACGGCGGCGCTGAAGGACTGCCAGTTGCTCACGCGCAGCCGCATCAGCGTGGTGCCCATCACCGCGCCGCACTTCAAGCTCATCCTGAAGATGGGGAAGACCGCGCTTCCGAAATAGCCGGCGGTACCGGGGGCCGAAGCAGCGTCACCTTGGGCCCCGTGAAGGTGTGCCGCTGCACCAGTCCCCAGTAGAGCCCCAGCAGCACCAGCGCGCCGGCGAAGGTGTAGCCGGCGAGCTGGTTGGGCGGCAGCACGAAGAGCACCATGATGACCGCGCACCAGACGAGCGCCACCGCGTTGACCCAGGGAGATGCCCGGCCCAGGTCCCACGGCCCCTGGTGCGCCCACGTCCCGGAGCGGCGCGCCCTCCACCCCACCCAGATGGGCAGCGCATAGGACGCATAGAGGGCCAGCGTGCTCAGCGCCACCATGGCCGCGTACGCCTGCGCCCACAGCGCCACCACGAAGGCCGCCACCACGGACACCCACACCGCCACGGAGGGGCTCTTGAAGCGCGGCGACACGTGCTTCAGCCACCGCGAGCCGGGCAGGCCGTTGTCCCGCGCGAAGGCGAACAGCATGCGTGAGTTGGACGTCACCGACGATAGCCCGCAGAACCACATGGCGCCGATGGCCACCCACACCAGCGCGCCTCCAACAGACGGGCCCAGCGCGTTCGTCAGCACGAACAGGAAGGGGTTGGGCGCGGCGGCGGCCGTGGGGAGGTCTTGAATCGCGAGCGTCACCGCGCCCAGCAACACGTAGCCCACCACCGCGCTGACGGCCACGGACAGGAAGATGCCCCAGGGCGCGTTGCGCGTCGGGTCTCTCGTCTCCTCGGAGATGTGGGCGCTGGCGTCGTAGCCGGTGAAGGTCCACTGCGCCTGGAGCAGGCCGATGAGGAAGCCGTACATGTACCAGGAGGGGCTCTCCGCGCTGAAGCGCGTGAGGAGGAAGGACACGTCCTGCCGGGGCGCCAGCGCCGCGAGCGCGCCGATGAGCACCGCCACTCCGGCCAGGTGGTACCAGGCGGAGAAGTCATTGAGCCACGCCACCACGCGCACGCCCACGTGGTTGAGCACCGCGTGGGACACGAGGATGGCGGCGTAGAGCGGCAGCACCGCCCCGCGCTCGCGAGGCAGGCCGAGCATGTCCGCGAGGAACTCCGCCAGCCCGTAGTCGATGCCCGCGGTAATCGCGAACTGCCCCACCGTGTTGAGCCACGCGGTGAAGAAGCCCACCCGGGGCCCGCCGAGCATGGCGGCCCAGTGGTAGAGCGCGCCCGCCGTGGGGAAGGACGAGGCGAGCTGCGCGAGGCTCGCGGCCACCGCCAGCGTCATCACCGCCACCAGTGGCCAGCCCACGCCCATGACGTAGGGCCCGCCGAAGCGCAGCCCGTGGCCGTACAGCGTCACCGCGCCGGTGAGGATGGAGATGATGGAGAAGGAGACGGCGAAGTTGGAGAAGCCGCCCATGTCGCGCAGGAGCTGCTGCGCGTACCCCAGTCGCTGGAGCTGGGCGGCGTCCTCCTCGAGCTGACGCTCACGGTCTCTGGCCATGGCGCCAGGATACGCGGGCCCGGAGCAGTAGGCCTTGGAGGGGCAGTCACCCCGGGCCCGCGTCTGTCCGGAACGCTACGGCTTGCGCGGCAGCGGCATGACGCCCGGGCGCGGCTCGGCCTCCTCGCCGGGCGGGCCCCGGAGAATCTTGAGGCGCTTCTCGACGCGCATCGGCCCCATCTCCGCCTCCAGCTTCTGCCAGAGGTCCGGCCCCAGCAGCTTCTTGATCTGCACCATCAGCGTCAGCCGGTTGCGACGCACCGCCGTCTCGGCGCGGCCCACTTCCTCGGACTGCTTGAGGATGCCGCTCTCGTCCACCGTGATCGCACGCAGCAGCCGCTCCAGCCGGAGCTGGGCGCGCTTCAGGTCCGCTTCGAGCGGAATCAGCGCCTCGTTGGACTCGAAGGTGAGGTCCTGGATGCGCTGGGCCAGCTCGCGCGGCACGCCCAGCTTCTCCACCAGGTGCGGGGGGATGCCGTAGGCGGGCGCGGGCAGCGAGCCCAGCGGCATCGCCCCGGGCCCGCCCGAGAGCATCAGCGTCCGGGTGGGGCCGCCCGGCCCGGGGCCCTGGATGAGGACGTCCTCGTCCTCCGCCTGCTCCCGGGCCAGGGCGGGCGCCGCCAGCAGCAGGGCGGCCACGGTGGTGCTCAACAGCTTCGAAACGCGTGTCTTCATCGCTTCACTCCTGAGGATAGAGAACAGGCAGCACCGCCGTTCGGAACGGCGGCGTTTCCAGCGCGCGGGAATCGGGAGGGCGCAGCCACACGGCGAGCGTCCCGTAGGGTCGGTACGTCTCGTCGTGGACCACCAGGTCGCGGCGCGTGTAGCCGCGCACCTCGCCCATCAGGTTCATCAGGGAGCCCCGCGCGGCAACCAGCGTCGGCGCGGAGTCCTCCTCGGACTCGGAGAACGCGTCCTCGCGAGGCTCTCGCGCCAGGCCCAGCTCGGCGCGGGGCGCGGGCTCGCCCTCTATATAATGATACGGGGACGGCGCCTCCCCTTCCGGCACCGGCTCGGGAGGGCGCGGCCACAGCAGCAGGGCCGCCAGGCACAGCGACGCCACGGCTCCGGCGGCGACGCGGCGGCGGACGACGCGGCGGCGAACCTCGCCCAGCACGGCGTCGCGGGAGATGGGCGCCAGTACCGGAGGTGACGGCAGGCGCAGCGCGGAGGCGGAGGCGTGCAGCGCGGCCAGGGCCCGGCACTCCTCGCAGCCCTCCAGGTGCGCGGACAGCTCCGGCGTCCGGGACGCCTGCCCGTCCATGAGGGCGGCGGCCGCGTCGTGGCAGCTCATGGGGTGTCTCCTTCCAGTACGTCGGCGGCCTTCAGCTTCTTGAGGGCGCGGTAGAGGTGGATGCGGACGGTGCCCCGGCCGATGCGCATGGCCCCGGCGATGGCGTCCAGGTCGAGCCCCTCCAGGTAGCGGAGGGTGAAGGCGGTGGCCTGCTGCGCGGGGAGCGTCCGCAGCGCGCGGCCGAAGGTGCGCCAGCGCTCGGCCCCGGCGAAGTGCTCCTCCGGGGAGGGCTCCAGGGAGGGCCCGAAGTCCAGCGCTTCACGCACCAGCGTCCACACCCGGCGGCGGCGCAGGTGGCCCATGGCGCGGGACACCAGGATGCTCCGCAGCCAGGCGGGCCCGGCCTTCACGTCCCTCAGCGAGTGGCGCTTCTCGTAGGCGTCCGCGAGGGTGGCCTGCACCAGATCTCTCGCTTCCTCCCCATCCCAGACCAGCCGCCGGGCGAGGCGCAGCAGCCCGCCCTGCTCCGCCTCCAGGAGCGCGTCGAAGTCCACCGCGGCCGTGGCGCGCGGCGGGCTTGTCGGCTCTTCCAGGATGGCGGTGCCCTTCACGGTGAAACGACCTCCCATCGACTTCCACGCGAATGAGGACGCACGGGTGGGGAAACCGGCATACTCGAAGTCGTGAGTGCCCCAGAAATCCGCCGGATTCCCGCGGCCGAGACTCGCGGTCTCCGCCACACCGTGCTCCGCCCCAACCAGCCGCCCGAGATGGCCGTCTACCCGGGGGACGAGGACGGGGACACCCTCCACCTGGGCGTGTACACACAGGGCCGCCTCGTGGGCGTGGCCTCCCTCTACCGGGAGCCGCCCCCGGACTCCCTCCGGGCCACCACGGCCTGGCGCCTCCGGGGCATGGCGGTGGACAAGACGCTCCAGGGCCATGGCCACGGCGCCGCCCTCCTGCGGGCCTGCATGGAGCACGCCGCCCAGCAGGGGGGCTCCCAGGTGTGGTGCAACGCCCGCACGACGGCCTCGGGCTTCTACCGCTCGCTCGGCTTCTCCCAGAAGGGGGACGCCTTCGAGCTTCCCGGCATCGGCCCCCACCACTTCATGTGGCGCACCCTGGAGTCCTCCCGATGAGCACGATTCCCGACCTGGAGGCGGTGCGCGTCGCAATCGAGAGCATCGACGAGGAAATCCTCGATGCGCTCCGGCGGCGCATGGGCCTGGCGGACGATGTGGCGCGGGCGAAGCTGGCCGCGGCGGCGCCCTTCCGAGATCAGCGCCGCGAGGACCTGCTCCTGCGCCGCATCCGCACCCGCGCGGCGGAGCACGGGTTGGATCCGCACGAGGTGGAGCGCATCTGGCGCCTCTTCATCGACATGTCGGTGGCGCGGCAGCAGGAGCTCGTCACGCGGTTGGACACCACGCCGCTGCGCGTGGGCTACCCGGGCGTCGAGGGCTCCTACAGCCACCTGGCCGCGCGCCAGCGCTACGCGAATCGGCCGGGCGGCGTGCTGCTCACCGGCTTCGACCTGCCCCGCGAGGCCGTGGACGCCCTGCGCAAGGGTGAGCAGGACCTGGTGCTGCTGCCGATTGAGAACACCACCGCCGGCAGCATGAACGAGACGTATGACCTGCTCGCCGATGGGGGCGTGGTCATCACCGCCGAGCTGGTGAGCCAGGTGGCCCACCGGCTGTTGGGCCTGCCGGGCGCGAAGCTGGAGGGGCTGCGCGAGGTGCTCTCCCACCCGCAGGCGCTGGCCCAGTGCGAGGCGTTCCTCCGGACCACGGTGCCCTGGGCGCGCGCGGTGCCCGACCTGGACACCGGCGGCGCGGCGCAGAAGGTGCGCGAGCGGAATGACCCGGCGGTGGCCGCCATCGCCAGCGAGACGGCGGCGCAGCGCTTCGGATTGGAAGTGCTCGCCAGGGACTTGCAGCCCGCGTCGGACTACACGCGCTTCGTGGAGGTGGGCCGCGAGGCGACGCCGCTGGCGCCGGGCGTGCCGTGCAAGACGTCGCTCCTGATGGTGCTGGAGCACAAGCCGGGAACGCTGGGGGAGATGCTGCAGCGGCTCACCCTGCGCGGCGTCAACCTGAGCAAGATTGAGTCACGGCCGATTCCAGGCCGGCCATGGCAGTACCGCTTCTACCTGGACGTGGAGGGCCACGCCGCCTCCGCGCCGCTGATGGCGGCCCTGGAGGACATCCGTCCGCTGACGTCGTTCCTGCGCGTGCTGGGCACCTATGCGCGCGCCGAGGGTCCTCATGGCTGAGCCGAAGCGCCGCATCGCCTTCCAGGGAGAGCACGGCGCCTACGGAGAGGAAGCCGTGCGCGCGCTGCACGGCCCGCAGGTGGAGTCCGTGCCCTTCCCCACCTTCCGTGCCGTCTTCGAGGCCGTGGCGGAAGGGAGCGTGCAAGGCGGCGTGGTGCCGGTGGAGAGCACCCTCGGTGGCCCGGTGGCGGAGAACGTGGACCTGCTGCTGGAGCACGACCTCCAGATTACCGGCGAGCTGTCCCTGCGCATCCGCCACTGCCTGCTGGCCCCGCCGGGACGGACGCTGGACGGAATCGACCGCGCCATGTCCCATCCGCAGGCGCTGGCGCAGTGCGCGGGCTACCTGCGCAGGCGCGGCATCACCCCCGTGCCGGAGGCGAACACCGCCATCGCCGCGCGCCGGGTGGCCGAGGAGACGCCGCCCCGCACGGCCGCCATCGCCAGCCGCGTGGCGGGGGAGCTGTACGGGCTGGCGGTGCTGGACGTGGGCGTGGAGGACTCGCCGGACAACCACACGCGCTTCGTCACCCTGGGCCCCGCGCCCGAGCGTGCGTGGACGCGGAGGAAGACGGCGCTGGCCTTCACGGTGGAGAACACGTCCGGCGCGCTGTACCGGGTGCTGAGCGCCTTCTCGTCACGCGGCCTCAACGTGGCGCGGCTGGAGTCCCGGCCGCAGCGCCGCGCGTGGGAGTACGTGTGGTGCATGGACGTGGACGGCGCGCTGGAGGACCCACGCGTGCGCGAGGCGGTGGACGCCGCCCAGAGCGCCTGCATCACCCTGCGGGTGCTCGGCAGCTACGGCGTGGCGTGAGCCCCGTTGCCGGGCCCGCGCCTCAGGCGGCGGGGCAACCGCCCCTTGCTTGCCGGGAAACGAGCCCCGGTCTCCCGGGGCTTCAGTCACCCGCCGGGCCTGTGCGTCTCAGGGCCCGACGGGCGTGCTGCTGTCACCTGCCGTGAGCCTCAGGCCCCGGCGGGCTGCAGGCCGTCGCCGTTCTTCACGCCCGCGACGTACGCCTCGCGGATGATGCGCGTGTAGTTCTGGAGCGCCGGGAGCTGCGCCATGCGCAGGGCCTGCGGGCCGTCGCACAGGGCGGCATCCGGCTGCGGGTGGAAGTCCACCAGCACCATGGACGCGCCGGCGATGAGCCCCTGGCCGATGGCGTGGAAGATGTCCGGCAGCCCGTCCGGCGGGGGCGGGGCCTGGCCAATCGCGTGCGACGGGTCCACGCACACCGGCATGCGCGTCAGCCGCCGCACCACCGGCACGTGGGCGAAGTCCACCATGTTGCGGTGCGGGTCGCCCAGGTGCGTCTTCACGCCGCGGAGGCAGAAGACAATCTTCGGGTTGCCCTCGCTCGCCACGTACTCGCAGGCGTTGAGCGACTCCTCCAACGTAATCCCCATTCCGCGCTTGAAGAGCACGGGGAAGGTGCGCTGCTGGCCGATGCTCTTGAGCAGCTCGAAGTTCTGCGCGTTGCGCGTGCCCACCTGCAGCATGACGCCGGTGGCGTTGCCCGACTTCTCCAGCGCGTCGCGAATCTCGTCGATGTGGCGCGGGTGCGTCACCTCCATCGCGATGACCTTGATGCCGTGCTTGCCGGCGGACTCGAACACCCACGGGAGGCACGCGGCGCCCAGGCCCTGGAACTCGTAGGGGTTGGTGCGCGGCTTGTACGCGCCCATGCGCGTCGTCTTGATGCCGCACTGAGCGAGCGCGGCCATCATCGTGTCCACGTTCTCGCGGTTGTCCACGGCGCACAGGCCCGCGAACAGCTGCACCGACTTCTCATCGAAGGTGATGCCGTTGTACTCGAAGCCCGAGGACGCCCGCTGCCCCTTGTGCCGGCCGATGACCCGGTACTTCTGGGACACGCGGACGACCTGGCGCACGCCCGGTATCGCCTCGAAGGGCTCGGTGGGGACCTGCGCGGTGGGGCCGAGCAGGTACACCTCGGTGACCGTGTACTCGGCGCCCTCCATGACATGCGCCCGAGGAGTCACCCCCTTGAACTGCGAGGCAACCTTGAGGACGGTGGACACCACGGACTCAGGCGAGTCCGGCTCGAGCATGACGATCATTTTAGGGTTCTCCCGGGCGGCGTTGTCGTACCTACCGTGAAGAATAACGGATAAGGCCGCGCCGGGTGTAACACCCCATGGAGCCCCGAGCGTCCACCCCCCGGGTCAGCGGTGACGGGCCTCCTTCGCGAGTCACCGTCGAGCGTGTGGGGCGCTTGCACCCCTGCCCGCCCGCTCAGCCCGCGACGGGCCGGAGCCGGATGGCCAGCTGTGCGTAGTGGTCTCTCTGGGCGGTGTCCCCCAGGTGCTCCCAGACGTCCGCCAGGGCCTTGGCGGCCTCGACGTACGCGGGGGACAGCTCCAGGGCCAGCTCGAAGACGTGGCGGGCCTGCCGGAAGCGGGCCTTGTCGGGCCGGCGGGAGCCGCGCGTGAGCAGCGCGTTGCCCAGGGTGTAGACCTCCACGGCGGCGGCCTCGCGGTAACCGGGCTCCGGGTTGAGCTGGACGGCGCGCTGCATGAGCTGGGAGGCGGCCTCGGGCTCGCCCAGCTCGAGCTGGCAGAGGGCCGCGTCGCGGTGCGGGTCGGCCGCGGTGGGGTCCACGTCGATGGCCCGCTCGAAGCAGCCCAGGGCCTCCTTCCCACGGCCCAGCGCCACCAGGGCGGAGCCCTTCGCGGTGAGAGCCGGGGCGTGTTTCGGGTCCACGGCGAGCACCTTGTCGAACGCGAGGAGCGCGGCCTCATGGTTGCCGGACATGGAGAGCTTGACGCCCTCATTGAATGCCGCGAACAGCAGCTTGGACATCGTTCCCCCAGGCATGGTGACTGGGGCCGCGCGCCGCGGCCCGGGGGAAGCCTGTCACCGCGAGGGAGGGGCTGAAAAGGCGTCCGTCACGGTGGCTTGCGTCCTGCTGATGGGAACCATCGGTCCATCAGGCACGGCCGCGCAGTCACCGCGACGGCGTCACAGCCGGATACCGGCCTGCACGCCGGGCCACCAGATGAAGTGCTTGGGCCCCTGGCGGGAGAAGCTGCTCAGCGCGGTGGTGGCCTCGCCGTCCACGGAGTGCAGCAGGTTCATCGTGGGCCCGGCGATGATGGAGAAGTGCTTCGCCACCTGGAACCCGCCAATGACCCGGACCTGGTGCAGGAAGCGTTCGGTCGTGAAGCTCGCATCCCAGCCGTAGACGGAGTGGGTCATCCCATCCACGTCGACGAAGAACCGGTCCGTCACCGGGATGTGCCCACCAATGCCCGCGCCCAGCGTCCAGTGGCTCGGCCCCTGGGAGCCCGTGACGCGGCCCATGCCCACCGCCACCGTCGTGTAGAAGTGGCGGCTGCCCACCTTGATGGCGGTGTTGGCGAAGGTGATGTCGCTGCCGTACGCCTCGACGTGGAACTGGCCGTTCTTCACGATGCTCAGGATGCCCACCGGCACGCCGGACTCCACCTCCTTCGCCACGTTGATGATGCCGAGCTGCAGGCCGTTCATCTTCTCCGCGACGTTGATGAGGCCCAGCTGCATGCCCGCGACGTCCCCGCCCACGTTGAGGAGCGACACCTGCGCCCCGTGCGCCGTGGCCGCATAGTTCATGCCCACGGACATCTGCACGCCTGACATGCGCCCACGGACCATGTTGAGGCCCACGGTGCCCTGGTAGCCACCGAAGTCTCCCTGCACCCAGTTGGAGCCCACCGACAGCTGCGCGCCGTCCAGCGAGGTGCTCGACAGGTTGCCGCCCACGGCGAACTGCCCCGCGAGGCCGCCCTGGCGCGCGATGTTGAGGCCCACCGCGGCCTGCACGCCGCCCAGCGGGCCGGTGGCGTGATTCCCACCCACGGCGAGCTGCGCACCCGTCACGTCCGCGCGCGCCACGTTGCCGCCAATGGCCATCTGGATGCCACTCACGGCCTGCGAGGCCCAGTTCGCGCCCAGCGCCATCGCCAGGCCGTCCAGCCGCCCCGTGCGGCCCGCCCCCAGCGAGAACGAGAAGTGGTTGTCCACGGCGCCACCGAACAGCGCATTGGTGTCCACGCCCGGGAACAGTCCCACGTTGGCGAAGACGCGCCTGCGCGGCGGGCCCTCGTCCAGGGACAGGGCCGGGGCCGACAGCCCGCCACCGGCCACCGGGGCCAGGCCGTCCAGCCGGGGCGTGCCCCCGCCGCGCATGGCCGTCATCTCCACGCCCACCGGGCGGAAGGCGCTCTCCGCCAGCACGACGCGCCCGCCCTGGTCCAGCACCAGCTCCGCCTGCGAGCCCTCTCCGAGCGACTCGCGCATCACCGTGTAGCGGCCCGGCTGCAGGCCCAGCTCGGTGGCGCGGCCGGCGAACTTCTTCAGCTCGACGACGAGCCGCCCCGGCGCGTCGCGCACGTAGAGGCGCCCGTCGAGCATCTCCCCCAGCACCAGCACGGCGGCGGTGGAGCGCAGGTCCGTCATCACCAGCTCGCCCGTGCCTGCCAGCTCGATGTCGTAGGCGGGGTGCTGCGCGCCGGCCCGCGTCTTCTCCGTGCGCGCCAGCGTCTCGTGGAAGGCGAACTGGTACGCCTCGTGGAGCGTCACCCGGCCGTCGCCGGTGGCGTCCGCCGCGCCGCGCATGCCGGACACCAGGTTGTGGGTGAAGAACGAGCCGCCGATGCGGTCGGACTCCTGGGACACCTCGTCCTCGGAGGACGACGTGAGGATGGCGTGCCCGCGCACCGCGGTGGACGCGTCCACCAGGAAGGCCGGCCGCCGCACTCCGCCCTTCTGCCGCGCCAGCGTGCCCGACGCGCACGAGTCGAGGATGGCGATGCGCACGTCCGCGGGCAGCGACTCCAGCGCCTGCCGCAGCTCGCGGTAGCCGAAGCGGTCCTTCTGGAGCAGCAGCCCCTCCTCGTCCGAGTGGCCCGAGTAGTAGACGAGGGCCTCCGTCCGGCCGCCCGCGCCCTTCGCCGCGGCAATCATCGCCTTGAAGCGGGTCAGCGCGTTCTCCAGCTCCGCGCGGCCGCCCTCCATCAGCATCAGCCGGTCCTGGGGCTGGACGCCGCCCAGCTCCTCCAGCACGTCGCCGAAGGAGCGCGCGTCGGTGACGGCATAGCGGAGCCTGGCGCGGCCGGGGCCGCCGTCATTGACGCCCACCAGCAGCGCGAAGCGGCGCACCGACTGGGACGGAGCGGCGCCGGGCGCGGAGGCCGCACGGGGGGCGGAAGCCGCCAGGGCCAGCGTGGGAAGGAGCAGGAGCGAGAACAGGAGCGACCGCGTCATCACGGCACCTTCTCCAACGTGAAGGATGTCTGGGCCAGCGTAGCCGGCAGCGGGAGCGGCCGGGTGCGTGCTTCGGAGGGCTGGCGGGCAAGCGCGCGCGCCGCCTCCAGCACCGAGGCCACGTCCAGCGGCTGCTCGGAGGTAACGAAGAGGAAGCGCTCGAAGCCGGGGGCATCGTCCAGCTCGTAGGCGTGGCCCAGGGGCGCGGCCTCGCCCGGCGTCAGGGCCGTGGGGCTGGAGAGGGTCGCCGGGTGGTGCAGCGTCACCGCGCCGCGCCCATCCACCGACACCAGCACGCCATGAGGGCGGCCTCCAGACACGTAGCTGAGCTGGAGCACGTCGCCCCGGCGCGCGCGGGCATGGTCCTCGAGCTGCTCCGGCTCACCGGCGCCCTGCTGCCGGTGGACTCGCAGCATCGGGGTGCCCTTGATGCGCTCCCCTCCTGTCCAGACGATGGGAGACCGCACCGGGGCGGGCGCGGGCAGCTCCGGCTGGGTGGACAGGAAGAGCAGCGCGAGCGAGGCCGCCACCGGAATGCCGAGCGACAGGCCATGCCAACCACCGCGCTCGGGCTCCCCGGCGGCGGCAACGCGAGCGCGGGCGGCGCGGCGGCGCTCCACCTCGGCGGCCACGGCCTCGGGCGGGTGGCGCTCCAGGATGCGGCGCGAGTCCTCCTCCAGCCGGGCCAGACGGCCATCCCCCTCAGGCTCGCGAGCCAGCCGCGCGCGGGCGTCGGCCAGCGCGTCCGGGGACAGCTCGCCCAGGGCGACACGCTCCAGCAACCAGTGGGGGATACACAGGGCCATGCTCAGGGAGCCTCCAGCGCGGCACGACGCGCCGTCCATCGAACACCGGCGCCTGGAGGAACTGTCACCCGAGCACGACACTTCCACACGACGATTGTGTCCGCCCCACCCCGGCCCTCGCTGACAGGGGGGTGGAGCCAGGGTGCGACACTGTGCGCACGGCTTCGGCTCACAGGGGCATGCACATCAGCTCGTTGTCCACGGAGGCGCCGTCGAACCGCAGCGCGTTCGGCTCCACGCCGTAGGTCCGGAACCCGAGGGCCCGGTAGAGCTTCTGCGCCGACGCATTGCCCACCGCCACCGTCAGCAGCAGGCGCTCGACGCCGGGCATCCGCCGGGCCTCGTCGAGGAGCGCCGACATCAGCCGCCGGCCGATGCCGCGCGAGCGAACCTCCGGCAGCACGTACATGCCCCACACGTGGGCCTTGTGGGACTGCTTCCGCCCCGTGTCACGGTACAGGCCCGCCACGCCCACCAGCCGCTCCCCGTCAAAGGCGCCCAGCACCCACTGCGAGGGGCCCTCGAGCCGCGAGCGCACCCGCTCCATGGGAAGGACGGCATCCTCCTCGTACGACGCCCCGAAGGCCTCGGGGTGCTCCTTCAGCCCCCGCAGCCGCAGCGTCCAGAAGGTCTCCGCCTCGTCCGGACGCAGCTTCCGGACGGTGCGGGCTCCGGGCCCTCCGGCGCGGCCCTCGGACTCCAGCAGCGACGTGTAGCCGGCCACGTAGTCCGGGTAGCGCGGCCGCCACCCCAGGGTCTTCAGGCGTGCGTTGGACACCGCGCGGTCGCCCCGCACGGACTCGTGGAGTCTGTCCAGGGGAAGGCGGGGCGGCAGCGGCATGCCGAGCCGCTCGCACAGCCATGCGACTGGCTCCGCCTGGGGCGCGGGCCGGTCATCCGCGACGCAGTAGAAGGCCCCGGGCTCGCCCCACTGGAGCGCCACGCGGATGGCCTCCACCAGGTCGTCCACGTGGATGCGGGAGATGCGCCCTCCGCCGCTCTCCGGCAGCCGGACGGCGCCCGCCAGCAGCCGCGCGACCGGGCTCCGCTCCGGGCCATAGATTCCGGCGATGCGCAGCACCACCGCGCCCAGCGGAAGGAAGCAGGACTCCGCTTCGATTCGCGCGCGGGCCGAGGGCGACGCGGGCTCCACCGGGGTGTCCTCGTCCACGTGCCCGCGAGCGCCACCGTAGACGCCGGTGGAGGACAGGTAGACGAGCCGCGAGGGACGGTTCCGCGCGAGCGCCTCGGCGATGCGCGTGTCCAGCCCCGCGTCCGGCGGGACGGAGCTGACGACCCGCGCTCCCTCCGTCTGGGTCAGCGCGTCCTCCAGCGAGGTGACGCGGGCCCCGGCGCGCTCCAGCTCGGCGCGGCGCGCGGCGTCTCTCGTGGCCGCCAGCACGTCGCGGCCCGCCCGGGCCTCGGCCACGGCGAGCCGCGTGAGCGTGTAGCCACAGCCCAGGAGGACGAGAGGAGCAGTCATCCCCCCGCGATAGCGGGACCGCGGGGGGGAAAGCAAGCTGCTGCTACAGACGGATTACAGCTCCGCGCTGGAGCGCGGGTCGATGATTCCGCACTCCTTGATTTTGTACAGCAGCGCCTTGTAGCTGATGCGCAGCTTGGTGGCCGCGCGGCGCTTGTTCCACGCGGTGCGCTGGAGCATGGACAGTATCGCCTCGCGCTCGGCGAGCATCGCCGCCCGCTTGCCGATGTCCTTCAGCGACGGCTCCCCCGCCGGAGCAGGAGGAGGCGGCGGCTGCGGCACGTCGAACGGGTTCAGGTAGCGCGGCGTCGGGAGGACCGAGTTCGCGGGCTCCAGCATGACGGGCGCCGGAGCGGGCGCGGCGGAGGCCACCACCTGGGCAGCAGCACCGCGCGAGGGCATCTCCAGCACCTGCACGGACGAGGACGGCGGCGCACGCACGGGCTCGTCGTGCACGCGGCCATACGTGCCGTCATCGCCACCGTAGGCAGTGGGCAGCGACGGAGCGCTCGCGGGGGTGCGGCCTCCTGCGTTGAGCTCGTCCAGCACCAGCGTCGCGTCCTTCAGCACGCACAGCCGGCGCACCATGTTCTCCAGCTCGCGCACGTTGCCGGGCCAGTCGTAGTCCGCGAAGGCCTGGAGGACCTCGCGCGGCAGCTCCGACACGCCGGTGATGTACTGGCGGCCGTACTTCTTCAGGAAGTGGTCCGTCAGCGGCACCACGTCCTCGCGGCGCTCGCGCAGCGGCGGCAGGCGGATGGCCACCACGTTGAGGCGGTAGTAGAGGTCCTCGCGGAAGTTGCCGAGGGCAATCTCCTTCTCGAGGTCGCGGTTGGTGGCCACCACCACCCGGCTGTCCACGCGCACGCTCTTCTTGCCACCGACGCGGAAGAACTCCTCGTCCTGGAGCACCTGGAGCAGCTTGGCCTGGAGACGGATGGCCATCTCGCCAATCTCGTCCAGGAAGATGGTGCCCTGGTCCGCCAGCTCGAACTTGCCGGGCTTCTCCGCCGTGGCGCCGGTGAAGGCGCCGCGCTCGTGGCCGAACAGCTCGCTCTCCAGCAGCTCCGCGGGGAGCGCCGCGCAGTTGATCTTGATGAAGGGCTTGCCCTTGCGCTGGCTGCGCGCGTGGATTTCCCGGGCGATGACTTCCTTGCCCGTGCCGGACTCACCCAGCAGCAGCACCGGCACGTCCGTGTCGGCGATGCGCTCCACCAGCGCCCGCGCCCGGCGCATGGACGGGGACGTGGAGATGAGCACCCGCGCGTCCTGCGCCGTTTCCACGGCAGGCGACGCCACCCGGGGAGGAATGACCACCGGCGCCACCGTCTGGCGCTCCGGAGCGCGAGTCCCCAGGGCGCGCGCCAGCACGTCCTGCAGCTCGTCGTTGCCGAAGGGCTTGGGCAGGTAGTCGCTGGCGCCCATCTTCATCGCCCGCACCGCGTCGTCGGCGCCCGCCAGCGCGCTGAGCACGATGACGGGGGCGCTGCCTCCCGTCCCCCTGTAGCGGCGAAGCACCTCCAGGCCACTCATCTCCGGCATCACCACGTCCAGCAGCACCGCATCGAAGGAGCCACCCGAGAGCATCTCCAGCGCCTGGGCGCCGCTCGCGGCACAGCGCACCTGGTAGCCCGCGCTGCCGAGCAGCTCTGACAGGAACGTGCGCACCGACTCTTCGTCATCCACCACCAGCACCGCGATCCGATCCATCCCCACGCCTCCGCTCGCCCTGTGCATCGAACCTCCACCCATCCTCACACCGACAGTCGGGTTGGTCCCCCGACCATTCGACGAAATTCTCGCGTCCGTCTCAGCTCCTGGAGTGCCGCCGCCAGCAGCTGCGTGGGCGTGCCCACCGAGTCCGGGAAGCTCACCGCCCCCAGCTCCAGCGCCGTGCGCACCACCCGGCCCTCCACCTGGAAGCGCGCCGATTCGAAGCGGGCGCTCACCCGGGCCATCACCTCCGGAACCGACTCCGCGGGAGTGCCCGGCAGCAGCAGCGCGAACTCGCTGTCGGCCACCCGGGCCACCGCGTCCGCCTCGCGCACCGTCTGCCCCAGCACCACCGCGCTGTACACCAGCAGGCGCTCGGCCATGCCGCGCCCGAACTCCTTGCGGAAGGCGCCGTAGCCGCTCACCTCGGCCGCCACCAGGGAGAACGTCCCGCCGTACCGCTCCGCCCTGCGCACCTCCAGCCCGATGAGCGCCAGCAGGAAGGGTCGGTTGTAGAGCCCCGTCACCGGGTCATGCAGCGCCAGCGCCGTGCCGGACTCCTCGCCCGCCGCCGCCCGCAGCACCGCCGCCTTCAGCTTCAGCTGCGCGTGGAGCTTCATGGCCAGCTCCGCCCCGCTGATCCCGCGCGAGACGATGTCCACGCACTGCCCCTTCTCCAGGCAGTACCGGTACGCCTCCATGTCATGCGGGTCCACGAGGTAGAGCACCGGCACCGTGCCCCGGCTGACCTGCCGCAGCCGCCGCGCCACCTGCACCGCGCCGTAGTCCGGCGGCTGGGCGGCCATCAGCACCGCGTCCGGACGGATGACCTCGAACAGTGGCATCGCCGCGTCGAAGCGCGTCAGCGGCACCACCCGAAAGCCGGCCTCCCCCAGGAGCGTCCGGGTCCGCTCCAGGTCTTCCGCTCGCGGCTCCACCACGAGCACGGTGGGCGGCTGACCGGCCTTGCCCACCCGCTTTCGTCTCACGCCCACCGCGCCACCCTCCCCGCCAGAATTTTCTTCTTCACCGCGCCTCCGGCTCGCACCCTGATTTACAGTCCCGAGCCCTTCACCGACCGCTACAACTCCCTGGATTTACTTGAGATGGGCACTGGACTACCCATCCTGGGCAGCGGTTTTAGCAATGGCTGTGCCACCCTGGGCCTCGCGCAGGCGGGCTTCCAGCTCGGCCGGGTCCACGCGGTGCTTGAAGGCGGGAACGCCGTCGATGACGACCACGGGGATGTCGTAGCGCCAGGCGTCGAAGGCCGCCGCGTCCTCCAGGATGGAGATGATCCGCAGCTCGAAGGGGATGCGAGCTCGCACGGACTCCACGACGCTGGCTGCCTTGTCGCAGAGCGAGCAGTTGGGTTTCGAGTAGATATCGACTCTCATGCGGTGCAGGATGGTCGGTCCATGCGTGGCTTGTCTGGTGACTTTTCGACGATGCCCCTCAAGGACCTCGTCGTCTACCTCGGGAACCGAAGGGTCACCGGTGCGCTGAAGGTGGAGCGGGGGGACGTGCGCAAGCAACTGGAGCTGCGCGACGGCCACGTGGTGACCGCCAGCTCCAACCAGCCGCGCGAGTTCTTCGGTCAATTCCTCATCAACATGGGGCACCTGACGGAGGACCAGCTCGAGAAGGCCTTCGCCACCCAGGCCCAGACGCGCGTCTTCCTCGGGAAGATCCTGGTGATGACGGGCCTGGTGCCCGAGGCCACCGTCCGTAGCACGCTGAGTCATAAGTTCCGGGAGATGCTGCTGGACGCCTTCCACTGGGACGACGGCGGCTTCGCCTTCGACCCCTCTGACTCGGCGCCGGACATCCCCGGCCTGGACGTCAGCGTGGACCTGCTGGACATCCACCGCGAGGGCGAGTTCCGCGAGACGGCCTGGCAGGCCATCCGCGCCGTATTCCCCTCCGGAGGGGTGCGGCTGGCGGTGGACGAGCGCAAGCTGCCCGAGCGCAAGCCCGGCAGCATGGACGAGCGCATCGTCCAGCTCATCAAGGAAGGGCTCACCATCGACGGGCTGGCCCTGGCGCTGCACGCCACGGACTTCTTCCTCTACCAGCGGCTGTACGCCCTCTACCGGCTGGACGCGGTGAAGGTGTCCGAGCTGGAGCCCGAGCCGGAGACGGCCGTGGTGGTGGAGGAGGAAGAGGACGCGGGCGTCATCGGCTCGGAGTCCTCGTCGGACGAGGTGCTCCAGGCGGCGCAGCTCTTCCTGGACGCCGGCAACGTGCGGGACGCCGAGGCCCTGGCGCGCCGCGCGCACGAGATGTCGTCCTCCCCCCGCACCGCCGAGTTGCTGAAGGCGGCGCAGGAGCGGCTGGTGGTGGAGCTGCGCCGGGAGCTGGTGGAGCCGCCCCGCGTGCCCGCGCTGCAGGTGGCGCCCGCGCACCTGAAGACGCTCCAGCTCTCCGCGCCCGAGCGATATCTCCTGTCGCGCATCGACGGCCGGCGCGACGTGGCCGCCATCGTCCACGTGTCCCCGCTCCAGGAGCTGGACGCCCTGAAGTTCTTCCAGGGCTTCGTGGACCGGGGGCTGGTGAAGCTCACGGCCCGCTGAGGGCGGAGAGCCTCCCCCGCGCGTTCAGTGCTTGCCCGCTGCGGACGCCGGGGCCGTCAGCTCCACCGGCGCGGGCACCCGCTCCAGGCCCAGGCGGAGGGCCTCGCGGCCCAGCCAGGTGCCCCGGATGCGCCACTTCGGGTCATTCACGATGACGGCGGCCACGGCCACGCGCGGGTTGTCCTTGGGCGCGAAGCCCACGAACCACGAGTAGTCGCGGAACGGGTTGCGGTCCGCCAGCGTGCCCGTCTTGCCCACGGCGCCGTCCACGCGGAAGTTGCGCTCGCGGAAGATGCCGCGCGCGGTGCCGTGGGTGACAGTCTCCTCCAGCATGGCGGTGAGGTCCTTCGCCGCCTCGGGGGTGAGGACGGGCTCGCCCTCGGGGGGCAGCAGCGGACCGGAGTCCGGCTCCACCAGCACCGGGTCCACCCAGCGGCCATCATTGGCGGCCACGGACGCCACCAGCGCGCCATGCAGCGGGGACAGGTACACGTCGCCGAAGCCCGCGCCGGTGTTGGCCAGGCCGAAGGACTCCTCTGGAATCGACGCGAGCGACACGTCCACGGGGACGGGGAAGGTTATCTCGCGGTTGAAGCGGAAGCGGGCCGCCATGCGGCGCAGCGAGTCCGCGGTGAGGTGCTTGTGCGTCAGCTTGGCGAAGATGACGTTGGCACTCTTGCCCATCGCCAGCGCCAGCGAGTAGCAGGCCCCATCGCGCTCGCTGTCCTCCAGGTGCTTCTCGGACAGCCGCCGCTTGCCGCCGTGGAAGCACTCCTCCATGGACGGGGGGACGCCCGCCTCCAGCAGCGCGCTGCCGGTGACAATCTTGAAGATGCTCGCCGCGGGGAACACCGCGCGCACGGGCAGGCCACGCATCTCCGGCCGCGCCACCGAGTGCTCCGCCATCGCCAGCACCCGCCCCGTGGACGGCTCCAGCACCACGACGGCGCCATAAGGCACCTCGTAGTCGCGCATGATGTTGGTGAGCGAGGCCTGGAGCCCCGGGTCCACCGTGAGCACCTGCTTGCGGCCGTCCTTCCCTTTCACCACCAGCCGGTCGCCCTCCAGCTTCGCCCGGGCCAGCAGGTCCGCGGCACGCGGCAGCGGCTGCAGCTTCGCGATGGGCGGCGCCGACTGCCGCGAGGGCACCGGCACGGGCGGCACCAGCCCCGGTTCTGCTGCGAGCGCGGCGAGCCCGCCATCCGGTGGCGCCCCCCCGAGCACCGCGGCGTTGGCCGTGGCATGGGACTCGGGGCTGCCCGCGTCGACGGAGGCCTCGGCGGTGGCCTGGCCCATGCCTCCGGTGCCGGTGGCCGCGGCGACAGCCAGGCCCGCGCCGCCGGTGCCAGAGTCCACGGCGACAGCCAGGCCCGCGCTTCCGGTGCCGGAGTCCACGGCCACGGCCAGCGTGGCCTCCGGCTGTGGCTCATTGGCCCCGAGCAACAGGGTGAGGGGGAACAGCGCTGCGGCGGACAGGAGACGGCGGCGGATCGTCATTGCTGCGCAGGGGCTCCAGGGGGGCTCCGAGACTCGGTGACGAGCGCCCGGAGATGAGCTGAGCGCGAATCCTACCGGCTGGTGGCGCGCTGTCCACGTACGCTTCCCTGGCTGCTTCCCGCCGACCGCTGGCGTTAGAAACTTGGCGGACGGGTGCGCAACTCCGCTAGGTTCCCCCACACCTTGGACGGACTGAAAGAAACCCTGGTCATCTGGAGCGCCGAGCTGCGCCGGGCCGTGCGCAGTGGGCGCGCGGTGGTGCTGCTCGGCCTCTACAGCATGTTCTCCGCGCTGGTGTTGATGGTGGTGGGCTGGCTCGCGGCCCAGGTACGCGCGGAGGTGAACAAGCAACTGGAGTCCGCCGGCGCGGGCGCGGATGCCTCGGCGCAGGTCGGCGAGGAGATGCGGAAGGGCATGCTGGGCTTCCTCACCAGCAATGACTCCGCGATGATGGAGGCGCTCGCGCAGGTGCCGATGGAGGTGCTGGTGGTCTTCAAGATCACCCTCTTCTTCCTCCCGGCCTACGTCGCGCTGATGGGCTTCGACCAGATCAGCGGCGAGGTGGGCCCGCGCTCCATGCGCTACCTCACCGTGCGCGCGCGCCGCTCGTCGGTGCTGCTGGGCAAGTTCCTGTCGCAGGCGACGCTGCTGCTCGGGCTGGTGCTCATCATCGACCTGGCCATCTTCGTGTACGCCCGCATCGCCAACCCCACCTTCGGCTTCGCGGACGTGGCGCTCAACCTGCTCAAGTTCTGGCTGGCGGCCATCGTCTTCTCGCTGTCCTACGTGTCGCTCACCACGCTGTGCTCCAGCCTCTTCCGCGCCCCGGCGGTGAGCCTCGTCTTCAACTTCATCCTGCTGTTCGTCTTCTGGCTGATGGACACCATCGGCCGGTGGGCCGGAGAGGAGAGCGCGCTGCGCTTCCTGCGTTACCTGTCGCCCTCGTACTACGCGGGGAACCTGCTGCACCCCCGACTGGCCGAGTTCGGCGCCAGCGGAGCCGCATACGCGGGCTTCGCCACCATCTTCCTGCTGGGCGCCTACGCCGTCCTGCGCGCGAGGGACCTGTGAGCGACCTGGCGATTGAGCTGTTCGGAGTCTCCAAGCGCTTCGGCCCCAAGGTGGCCGTCAACGCCGTCAGCTTCGCCGTGCCCCGGGGCTCGGTGTTCGGTCTCATCGGCCCCAACGGCGCCGGGAAGACGACCACCTTCTCCATGATGTGCGGCTACCTCTACCCCACCGACGGCACGCTCAAGGTCATGGACGTGGACCCCGCGCAGCCCGGCGCCCTCAAGGGGAAGCTCGGCGCGCTGCCCCAGGACGCGGTGCTGCCCCCCGGCTGGGAGACGGGCGCGCTGCTCACCTACTGGGCCCGCCTGTCCGCGCTGGCCGACCCGGAGCGCGAGGCCCGCGACGCCCTGGAGCAGGTGGGGCTGATGGAGGCGTGGAACGTCCAGACGCAGGCGCTCAGCCACGGCATGGCCAAGCGCGCCGCCATGGCCCAGGCCCTCATGGGGCGCCCGCCGCTGGTGCTCCTGGACGAGCCCACCGCCGGACTGGATCCGCGCATCGCCGCCCAGGTGCGCCAGGTCATCCGGACCATGAGGGAGCACCAGCAGACGGTGGTCGTCTCCAGCCACAACCTCCAGGAGCTGGAGGAGCTGTGCGACGCCGCCGCCATCCTCGACAAGGGCTCGCTCGCGAAGGCCGGCACCATGTCCGAGCTCACCGGCCAGGGCTCCGAGTTCCGCGTGCAGATTGCCCGGGGCGACGTGCTGATTCCGGAGATTGCCGCCCTGGCCGACGTCACCGACGCGCGCATGGAGAGCGAGTCCGTGCTGCGTGTGCGCATCCGTGGCGGCGTGAAGCCCGAGGAGGTCATCAGCCGCGTGGTGGGGCACCTCCTCCAGCACGGCGTGCTCATCCTCGGCGTCAGCAGGGGCCAGCGCCTGGAAGACCGCGTCCTCCAGCTGCTCTGACGGGCCCGGGCTGGCCGGCCGGGGGGCCGCTCAGCCCGCCTTGCGCACCCACCCCACGTAGCTCTCCCCCCGGCGCTCCAGGCGCAGGAGCGGATTTCCGGTGGCCTCGCACCAGGCCGGGAGGTCTGCTTCCAGGCCCCGGTCCGTGGAGATGAGCTCCACCACCGTGCCCGGCGGAAGCCGCCGCATGGCCTTGGCGATTTCGAGGATGGGCATGGGGCACAGCGCCCCCGAGGTGTCCAGGCGGACCGCTTCGTCCATGATCCTCACTCTGACGGAATTTTTCCAAAAACTCCCATGTTTCCGGGCCCCTGAGGGGCCTGTACCCCCCGCAAAGGGCAGACCGGCTTGCTTGCGTGTCTGGAATTCCCTCTGTTAAGTACCCCGCCCTCTGCCCTCGTAAAAACCCCCACGCTCGGGCCCGGAGTCGGACCTATGGCGAAGGAGCATGACCAACCCATGAAGCCCAATGTCATCGTGGCCCTCATCGTGGGCCTGGTGCTCGGTTTCTTTGGTGGCCGCGTCGTTAGCGGCCCCTCGAAGACCGATGACGCCAAGCCCGCCGCGACCGCGCCCTCCGCACAGGCGCAGAACCGCCGCCCGGTGGACCCCACCGTCTTCAAGGTGCCCATCGACGGCGCGCCGGTGAAGGGCAGCCCCGAGGCGCTCGTCACCCTGGTGGAGTTCTCGGACTACGAGTGCCCCTTCTGCAGCCGCGCGGACGTCACCGTTCGCAAGCTCCAGGAGCAGTACGGCAGCAAGCTCCGCGTGGTCATGAAGCAGAACCCGCTCTCCTTCCACCCCCGCGCGAAGCCCGCCGCCATCGCCGCCATGGCGGCCGGTGAGCAGGGCAAGTACTGGGAGTACCACGAGAAGCTCTTCGCCAATCAGAAGGCGCTCGATGACGCGTCCCTGGAGAAGTACGCGCAGGAGCTGAAGCTGGACATCGCGAAGTGGAAGGCCGACCTGGCCAACCCGAAGTTCCAGGACACCATCCAGAAGGACCAGGCCCAGGCCAGCCAGCTGGGCGCCAGCGGCACCCCGGCCTTCTTCATCAACGGCCGCTTCCTCTCCGGCGCGCAGCCCATCGACAACTTCAAGGCCCTCATCGACGAGGAGCTGGGCAAGGCCGAGGCCCTGGTGAAGGGTGGCGTCTCCGCTTCCCAGGTCTACGCGAAGATCATCGAGAAGGGCACCGAGAAGGCCGCCCCGAAGCAGAACCCCGCGCAGCAGGCCGCCGCCGCCGTCCGCAAGGTGGACGTCCCGTCCGACTCGCCCTCCTTCGGCCCGACCAACGCCAAGGTCACCATCATCGAGTTCTCCGACTTCGAGTGCCCCTTCTGCAGCCGCGTGGGCCCCACGCTGACGCAGATCAAGGAGAACTACGCCAAGGACGTGCGCGTGGTGTTCCGCCACCAGCCGCTGTCCTTCCACAAGAACGCGAAGCTCGCCGCCGAGGCCTCCATGGCCGCGCACGAGCAGGGCAAGTTCTGGGAGTTCCACGACAAGCTCTTCGCCAATCAGAAGGCCCTGGAGCGCGCCTCCCTGGAGCAGTACGCGAAGGAGCTCGGCCTGAATGTCGGCGCCTTCAAGGCCGCCCTCGACAGCGGCAAGTACAAGGCGAAGGTCGAGGCGGACATGGCCGCCGGCAGCGCGGTGGGCGCCAACGGCACCCCCACGTTCTTCATCAACGGCCGTGAGTTCGTCGGCGCCCAGCCCTTCGACAACTTCAAGAAGCTCATCGACGAGGAGATCGCCAAGGCCGACAAGCTCATCGCCAGCGGCACCAAGGCGGAAGAGCTGTACGGCAAGCTGATCGCCCAGAACATCGCCGCCGCTCCCGCCGCTCCCGCGGGTGGCCCCCCGGGTGCCCCGGCCGAGCCGCCGGTGCAGAAGGTGGACGTCGGCAACGCCCCGGTGAAGGGCCCGAAGAACGCCCCCATCACCATCGTCGCCTTCTCTGACTTCGAGTGCCCGTTCTGCAGCCGCGTGCTGCCCACGATGAAGCAGATCGAGGACCAGTACGGCAACAAGGTGAAGGTGGCCTTCAAGAACCAGCCGCTGCCCTTCCACGCCAACGCCAAGCCGGCCGCCGCCGCCGCGCTGGCCGCCAACGAGCAGGGCAAGTTCTGGGAGATGCACGACAAGCTGTTCGCCAACCAGCGTGCCCTGGACCGCGCCTCCCTGGAGAAGTACGCCCAGGAGCTCGGCCTCAACATGGGCAAGTTCAAGGCGGCCCTGGACAGCGGCAAGTACACCGCGCAGATCGAGGCGGACGCCGCCGAGGGCTCGCGCCTGGGCGCCAGCGGCACCCCGACGTTCTTCATCAACGGCCGCACCCTCGTCGGCGCGCAGCCCTTCGAGGCCTTCAAGCGCGTCATCGACGAGGAGCTGAAGAAGGCCGGCGGCGCGGTGGCGGCGGACGCGAAGTAGTCCCCGCTCCAGCCCCCCGGGCTTGAAGCACGAGAGGCCGTCGGACCGTTCAAGGTCCGGCGGCCTCTGTGTTTTTCGGACGTCTACCAGGGCCCGCCGTGACGCGGGCCCCGGCGGGCGTCACCTCAGGACACGGCGATGGCGTCGATCTCCACCTTGGAGCCGCGCGGCAGCGCGGAGACCTGCACGGTGGCGCGGGCAGGGGGCGCGCCGGTGAAGTAGCGGCCGTAGACTTCGTTCACCCGGGCGAAGTCGCCCAGGTCGGTGAGGAAGATGGTGCAGCGCACCACGTGGGAGAAGTCCAGCCCGCCCGCGGTGAGCACGGCCTTCAGGTTCTCCATCACCCGCTCGGCCTGCGCGACGACGTCGCCCTGCACCATCTCCATGGTGGAGGGGTCCAGCGGAATCTGGCCGGAGAGGAAGGTCATCTTCCCCGCGTCCACCTGCACCGCCTGCGAGTAGGGGCCAATGGCCTTGGGGGCCTGGTCTGAGTGGATTGCCTTGCGAGCCATGAGGCGCACCTCGGAAGTAGAGGCGGCCGGAAGGGCCGCCCTGGGTTTCCGGGGCGCTCTAGCACGAAACGGCGGCCGTCAGATTCGCTCGACGGAGTAGACGCCGTTGAGACGCTCGATGGTGCGCATCAGGTCGGTGAGCTGCTTGAGGTCGGAGATGGTGACCTCGAAGGTATTCACCGCCCGGTCATCCCCCGTGGCGCGGCAGTTGGCCTGGGAGATGTTGACGCCCTTCTTCGAGAAGGTGTTGGAGATGTCCGCCAGCAGGCCCGGCCGGTCCGCCGTCAGCACGCGCAGGGTGACGGGGCGCTTGAAGTCCCCGCGTACGTCCCATGTCACGTCCACGCGCCGCTCGGGGTCCGTGGCCAGCGCCTTCTCACAGCCGACCGTGTGCACCGTCACTCCCCGTCCCCGGGTGATGAAGCCGGCGATGGGGTCGCCGGGGACGGGGTTGCAACACCGTCCGAAGCGCACGAGCACGTCGTCCACGCCGCCAATCTGCACGCCGCTGCGGTTGCTGCGGCCCACCAGCCGCTTGGCCAGGTCCGTGACGCGGGACAGGCCGGGCAGCATGGAGCTGCTGACGGAGTTGCCCCCGGGCACGCCGTTGCCGTCGCCGCGCGCCGCGGTCTCCGCCGCGGAGAGCTTCTCCTGCGGCACCAGCCGCTGCACCAACTGCTGCGGCGTCACCTTGCCGTAGCCGATGGCCACCAGCAGGTCGTCCTCGACGCGGAAGCCCAGCTCCTCGGCGACCTTCTTCATCTCCCCGGACTTGAGCAGCCGGTTGAAGTTGAGCTGGAAGCGCTTCAGCTCGCGGTCCGTCAGCTCGCGGCCCAGCTGGAGGCTCTTGTCGCGCTGCTGCTGCTTGATGAAGCCGCGGATGCGCTGCTGCGCGCGGCTCGTCTTGACGAAGGTGAGCCAGTCCTTGGACGGGTGCTGCTGCGGGCTGGTCAGCACTTCCACCGTGTCGCCGTTCTTCAGCTTGTAGCGCAGCGGGACAATCTTCCCGTTCACCTTCGCGCCCACGCACCGGTTGCCCACGTCCGAGTGGATGGCGTACGCGAAGTCCACCGGCGTGGCCCCGCGCGGCAGCGAGCGCACGTCGCCCTTGGGCGTGAAGACGAAGACCTCATCGGTGAAGAGGTCCACCTTCACCGTCTCGAGGAACTCCTTCGGGTCCTTCAAGTCTTGCTGCCACTCCATCAGCTGGCGCAGCCAGGCGAACTTCTCGTCATCCTTGGAGATGACCGCCTTGCCCTCCTTGTACTTCCAGTGGGCGGCGATGCCCTCCTCGGCGATCTTGTGCATCTCCGCGGTGCGGATCTGCACCTCGACGCGCTCGCTCAAGGGGCCAATCACCGTGGTGTGCAGTGACTGGTACATGTTGGGCTTCGGAATCGCGATGAAGTCCTTGAAGCGCCCCGGCACCGGCTTCCACATCTCGTGCACCAGCCCGAGCGCCTCGTAGCAGGCGGGCGCCGCGGGGGCGATGATGCGGAAGGCGATGATGTCGTGGATCTGGTCGAAGTCGATGCCCTGCGCCTTGATCTTCTTGTAGATGCTGTAGACGTGCTTGAAGCGGCCGCTCACCTCGCCCTTCAGCCCGCGCTCCGCCAGCTTCGAGCGGATGAGGTCGCACGTGTCCTCGATGTACTTCTCGCGCTCCTTCTTGCGCTTGTTCAGCTTCTCCTGGAGCGCGAAGAACTCCTGCGGCTTCACGTAGCGGAAGCTCAGGTCCTCCAGCTCCGTCTTGATCCACGAGATGCCGAGCCGGTTCGCGAGCGGCGCGTAGATGTCCAGGGTCTCCTGGGCGATGCGCGCCTGCTTCTCCTCGGACATGTGGTCCAGCGTCCGCATGTTGTGCGTGCGGTCCGCCAGCTTCACGAGGATGACGCGGATGTCCTGCGCCATCGCGATGATCATCTTCCGGAAGTTCTCCGCCTGCTTCTCCTCCTGGGAGAGCGTCGCGGACGCGGAGAACTTGGACAGCTTCGTGACGCCGTCCACCAGCTGGGCGACTTCCGCGCCGAACAGCTCCGTGAGCTCCTCGGCGGTGGCGAGTGTGTCCTCAATGGTGTCGTGGAGGAGGCCGGTGACGATGGATGCCTCGTCGAGCTTCAGCTCTCCGAGGATGCCCGCCACCTCGAGCGGGTGGACGAGGTAGGGCTCGCCAGACTTCCTCAGCTGGCCCTGGTGGACCTTGGCCGAGTAGACGTAAGCCTTCTTGATGATGTCCAGGTCAGGGTCCGGGTGATACGAGGAGACCCGTTGGAGGATGTCGTTCAGGCGAATCATCGAGGGAGCGGTAATCGTAACTTTGACCCCATGGGGGGGCAACGTTGCCCCACACTGAGGTGTTCCAATTCACGTCCGGGGCTGTCCGAGTATCCCACCCGGCGCGTTCGCTTTCGTTGACCCGACGTTTTACGGGCCCCTAGATTCGGCTTCTCCCATGTCACAGCTCCTGCTGTCCGCCCTTGCCGTGGTCTGCCCGAACTGTGACGGGTATAATCCGCCTCGCTCGGCCGCCTGTGTCCTCTGTGGGCAGGCCCTGGGGGAGGCCCCCTCCGCCCGCCCGCCTGCCCTGAAGCCGGCCGGAGGCACACCCCGTCCCGTCGCGCCGCCTCCCGGGCGTCCCGTGCCGGTGTCCACCTTCCCCGGCCCCAAGGGGGAGTCGGGCACTCCCCCCACCACTCCGCTGCCCCCGAGCGCCATCCCCCCGGGGCTGCGCCCCTCGGCGAGGACGCCTCCGCCCACCGCGGCGGCGGGACTGCAGGTGGAGCGGCCGGTTCCCGTGGGGATGCGCGCCACGGCCCCGGCCGGCGGGCCCGCGGCGCCTCCCGTGGCCGCGCGGGTGTCGGGAAGCCCGGCGCCGGTGCCTCCGGGCCCTGCCGTCACCCGGCCTCCGCCCCCGGTTCCGGACAGTGCGATGCCCTCCCGGTCGGGGATTCCCTCCGTGGGGGGGACGCCCCCCGTGGCGGCGCCTGGAGCCGCGCGCCCGGCGCCCCCGGCCGCCTCCCGCTTCGGACTGGCCGTCATCTCCGGCTCCACGCGGGGCCAGCGCTACAAGCTGCCCGTCACCGGCTGCGTCGTCGGCCGCCAGCGCGGCGCCATCCTGTTCCCGGACGACGCGTACGTGTCGCCCCTGCACGCCACCTTCCTGGTGAAGGACGGGGCCCTCTTCGTGCGCGACGAGTCGAGCGCCTCGGGCGTCTTCGTCGCCGTCGCCGGGACGGAGGCCCTCGCTCCCAAGACGCTCTTCAGCGCGGGCCAGCGGCTGTTCCGCTTCACCGGCCGGCTGGAAGTGGCGCCGCCGGTGGCGGGCCGCCCCCACGTCTACGGCGCACCCGTGCCGCTCGGGCAGGCCGTCTATGGCGTGGAGGAGGTCCTCGTGGGTGGCCGCGCGGGCCGCGCGGTGGTGACGGCGGCGCCACTGCTCACCATCGGACAGGCGAACTGTGACTTGAGCTTCCCGGGCGACGAGGGACTGGCCGGACGCCACTGCGAGCTCTCCCCCACTCCGACGGGCGCCCTGCTGAGGGACTTGTCGGGCGGGCTGGGCACGTACATCCGGCTTGCGTCGGGCGTGGAGCGCCCGCTGCGTCCGGGAGACCGCGTCCGCCTGGGCCAGCACGTGCTGCAGGTGGAGAACCTGGGCTGAGCGGCTGTCGCGCGCCGCCTCCCCGAGGCGGCGTGGGCCCGAGGTGACGGCGCCGGGCCGCGCGACGGACTTCATCCGCTGCCCGGCTTCAGGGCGAGAAGCGCGTCCTCTTCAGGGAGTGCCGGGCCGCGCGAGGGCCTCGCCGAGGCGCTGCTTGATGAGGTCGCGGGCCTTGGAGTCGGGCACCTCATTCAGGTGCCGCTCCCACCAGCCGCGGGCCTCGGCCATGTCCGGGTTGGGGCGGTTCCAGTAGGCGTCGCCCAGCTTCAGCGCCAGCTCCGGGTCCCCGCTCACGCCGAACGCATCCAGGTACTTCGTGGTCGCGAGGCCGATATCCAGCCGCTGCAGGGCCTGGTCCCCCTCCCGCGTGAGCTTCCGGGCGCGCTCCACGTTGCGGTCGTTCGAGGAAATCTGCCGCGAGTAGAGCGGCACATAGCCGCCGCTCTGGACGGAGCCCGAGCCGCCGCCGGGCACCGGCGCGTTCTTCGGCACGGAGTACGGCTGCAGGTCCTGCGCCCCGCTGCCGGGGCCCACCGTGAAGTAGTAGGCGAAGAAGCCCACGGCGGCGACCACCAGCAGGATGGTCAGCGACTTGAAGAAGAACGCAACGCCGCTCCCACCGCCCGAGCCCGGGTTGGTGGGCACCAGCGAGTCCGTCTGCTCGATGGCGACGGTGGGCATGTCGTGCGCGTTCGCCGGCAGGGGCGCGAGCACGCCCGGCAGCGCGCGCACCGTGGCCTCCACCGTCACCTCGTTGCTGTCCCAGCCCGGCACGGTGGCGTCCCGGCCTTCGTTCATCGGGCCGCCGGTGGACTTGCGCGGCAGCGGCGCCAGCACCGCGGAGGGCTGCGCGCGGCGGGGCGAGGCCTCGGCGCGGCGGCGCTCCTTCTCCGCGGCCTGCAGCTCCGCCTTGAAGGCCTCGGCGTTGGCCGGGCGGTCATCCGGGCTCTTCGAGAGCGCCCGGAGGATGAGCCGCTCCAGCCCCGGGGAGATGCGCGCATCCGGCCGGCGCCGCGTGGGCGGCGGAGGCTCCTCGGTGAGGTGCTTGGTGGCGAAGCCCACCGCCGAGTCGGACTCGAAGGGCAGCAGGCCCGTCATCAACTGGTAGAGGATGACGCCCACCGCGTACAGGTCCGAGCGGTGGTCCAGCTGCGCGCCCCGGGCCTGCTCCGGGGACATGTACTCGGGGGTGCCGCAGACGAAGCCCGCGCGGGTGAGCGCCGGCCCGTCGTCGGTGGAGTCCGTAATCTTGGCGATGCCGAAGTCCAGCACCTTCACGAAGTCACCTTCGTTGCGGCGCTGCTCCACCATGATGTTCTCGGGCTTGAGGTCCCGGTGGATGACGCCGGCGCCGTGCGCGTCCGACAGCGCGCTCAGCACCTGGCTGACGAGCTTCACCACCCGCGCCTCGCTCAGCGGCCACTCGCGGCTGAGAATCTGGTGCAGGTCCTGCCCCGCCACGTACTCCATGGCGATGAAGAGCGCGCCGTCCTCGGCCTGGCCGAAGTCCAGCACGCTGATGGAGTTGACGTGGTTGAGGCGGCTGGCGGCCTTCGCCTCGCGCTGGAAGCGCGCCACGGTGCGCTCGTCGGACAGCAGCGTGCGACGCAGCACCTTGAGCACCACCACCTTGTCCAGCGCGAGCTGGCGGGCGCGGTACACCTTGCCCATGCCGCCCTCGCCGATGAGGGCTTCCACCCGGTACTTCTGGGCGATGGTCATGCCGACGTACTCGTCGGCGTCGGCCGCGCGCACGATCGTCGCCCCGCATGCGGGACAGAAACGGGAGGATTCTTGGGCGTCAGCGCCGCAGGAGGGGCAGAACAAGTCAGCGTTCCACAGTCGGGTGGGGTCCGGACTTCATCACGTCGCTCGGGTGAGGGGCAAGCCGCGCACAAGGCGAGCAACCAGGCTCGGCCCCTGGTAGAACGCGGAGATCGCCATGGACGCCGTGGAATATTGCCCCCGCTGTGATACCGAGAATGCCCGGGACGCCACCGTCTGCCGGGCCTGTGGCTCGCCCCTGCGCTCCGGGACGATGGTGATGGCCGTCGCCAGCATCACCTCGCGCCCGCAGGTCTCCATCCGGGTGGTGCGCGCGGACGGAGGCCCCGAGTCCGTCGTCCGGATGCAGCGCGACACCCTCACCTGCGGCCAGCAGGGAGAAATCGCGCTGCCGGACGACCCCTTCATCATGCCCGTCCAGCTGCGCTTCTTCTTCTCCGGAGCCCGGCTGGCCGTGGAGGACGTGGGCGGCGCCAACGGCGTCTTCGTCCGCCTGCGCCAGGAGCGCGAGGTGTCCCCCGGCGGAGAGCTCCGCCTGGGACGTCAGCGCCTCGTGCTGGAGCCCATCCCCGCCGCGGCCACCGGCCCGGGCGGCACCCAGGTGTGGGGCTCGCCGGATCCCGGCTACCGCCTGCGCCTGGTGCAACTGTTGGAGGGTGGACTGAGGGGCGGGGCCTACCCCCTGCGCGAGGGAGACAACCTGCTGGGCCGCGAGCAGGGCGACCTCACCTTCCCCACGGATGGCTTCGTGTCCGGCCGTCACGCCGTTCTGCAGGTGCGTCAGGACCGGCTCCAGGTCCGCGACGTGGGCTCGTCCAACGGCACCTTCATCCGCCTGGCGGGCCCCACCTTCGTGGACAACGGGGACCACTTCCTCATCGGCCGCCAGCTGCTGCGCGTCGAAATCCAGGCGCCCGCGGCCTGAGGGGCGCCTGGCAGCCCGCGCCTGTCAGCTCGCGCCTGTCAGCTCAGGAGTCCGTGAGGGCCGCACGGGAGCTTCCCCGCGCGGCCCCTGGCGCCCCGGCGCTCAGCCGTAGGACTTCTCCTTCTTCTCCTGCTCCTCCTTGCAGCGGATGCAGAGGGTCGTCACCGGACGCGCCTCCAGCCGCTTGGGGGAGATGTCCTCCTCGCACCGCTCGCAGATGCCGAACGTCCCATCTTCGATGCGGGCGAGCGCCTTCTCGATCTTCTGCAGCAGGAACTTCTCCCGATCGCGCAGGCGGAACACCATCGACTGCGCATACTCGGAAGAGGCCAGGTCGATCTCGTCGGGGAGGTCGTCCGTGTCGAAGTTGGACTCCTCCACCAGGGTCTTCTTGGCGCTCTCGAGCAGGCTCGTCTTGCTGTCCTCGAGCATCTTCTTGTAACGCTTGAGATCTTTCTGGTTCACAGCCTTCGCTCCAGTCCAGCGAGGGTTTGGGGCCCTGTCCCCCAAAAAAAGGGCCCGAAAGCTTTATTCATGTAACCTTCGGTGTCAAGCTGACCTGGGTATACACTGTGGGTGTAGGGAGGGGTTCTTGTCCGAGAACACGAAGTTCGATCGGGAGTTCTTGCGCTCGGCCCTCTCGCTGGCGGGCAAGAGCGAAGTGGATCACTTCCTCTACATCTGTGACACACCCATTCCTTCCGAAGAGTTCCGGGGCCGGCCTGCTCGCAAGAAGCTCGTGTACGCGGTGACGATGCCGAAGCTGGCACAGGAACACCTCGCCAAGAAGGTACGCGCTCTTGTCATCCCCGCCTACGATTACTCGCGCACGGAGCGCGTGAAGGTGGCGCTCGTGTCCGCGCTGTCCCAGGGAGCGTTCAAGGAAGGCGACCTGGTGCTCTGCATGACGGGAAAGGTGGGCCGGGCGCCGGACACGCTGATGCAGATGCGCATCGGAGGCTCGCTGGACGACCGGCTGGCCATTGAAGGCGTGAAGCTGGGCGAGGAGTTCAACTCCCAGGTGGTGGACGCGCTCATCCAGCTCGCGCTGCAGATTGGCCAGGAGGGCTTCGAGGGCCACCCCATCGGCACCATCATCACCATCGGTGACCACACCACGGTGCTGGAGAAGAGCCGGCAGATGACCATCAACCCGTTCCAGGGCATCTCCGAGTCGGAGCGGAACGTGCTGGACCCGAAGATTCGGGAGGCCATCAAGAACTTCTCCGTGCTGGACGGGGCCTTCGTCATCCGCGAGGACGGCGTGGTGCTGGCCGCGGGCCGCTACCTCTCCGCCACGGACGACGCGGTGAAGATTCCGCTCGGCCTGGGCGCCCGTCACGCGGCCGCCGCCGGGATTACCTCCACCACGCAGTGCATCGCGCTGGTGGTGAGCCAGACGTCGGGCGCGGTGCGCCTCTTCAAGGGCGGCAACATCGTCCTGGAGCTGCACCAGACGGCGCGCCGCACCTGAAGCTTCAGCGCTCCTGCTCCTTCAGCTCCTCGCGGTAGATGTCCGCCAGGGCATGCGCGCGCTCCACCTCGTCGCGCGCGGCGTCCACCACCAGGGCCTGCTCGAAGCGGGCCACGCGCTCGCGCATGGCCTCGGTGACGATGCCGCCCACGGTGATACGGGCGGAGGCGCTCTCCCGCTCGCGGCGCAGCTCCAGCACCCGGTCTCCCAGCTCCGCCGCGGCCTCCAGCAGCAGCTTCCCGTCCGCGTCCGCGCGCTCCAGCGAGTCCCGCGTGGAGGCGAGCAGCGACTCCGCCTGCTCGCTGTCCTTGCGCAGCACGGCCATGGCCCGGGTGTCGCCGCGGCCTTCCGCGGTGGTGTGGCGCGAGGCGATGTCCTCCAGCCGGCGCGTGTACCGCTCCACGGCGCGGGTGAGGTCTCCCTTGAGGGCCAGCAGCGTGGCCGCGGACTTGCGGACCTGGGCCCCCTGGCGCTCCAGGTTCTCGATGAGCTGGTCCAGCGCGGCGAGCGGGTCCGCCGGCCGGGAGGGCTCCTTCTTCTTGCGATTCCACAGGCCGAAGAACATGGCGTGGCCGCAAGCCTAGCCGAACGGCCGGCACAACAGCCGTACCCGTTCCAGGGCCTCGCGCACCGGAAGCCCACCGGCGGACAGGGCGGACAGGTAGCGCGCCGGGGTGAGTCCGTACACGGACAGCAGGTGCTGCAACAGCACCACGCTCTCCGAGGCCCGCCGGTCCGCCGGGGCCAGCGAGGCCGCCTCCACCAGCGCGGCGAGGATGTCCACCACCCGGTTCACCACGTCCGGGCCCGGCGCCTCGCGGCTGGCCGGCGCGGAGGGCTCCTCCGGGAAGAGCGCGTCGAACGACGCGTCCACCGCCACCTGCGTCGGCGTGCCCCGCCCGGCCGCCACTGCCTCCAGCGCTTCCAGGTGGGGGGCCAGTTGCTCCAGGGCGTCCCCCGTGGCGGGCACGTCCCGGGGCAGCAGCGTGCGCCAGGGGGTGTCGAACTCGGTGCGCGCCCACAGAATCTCCTCGTCGGAGAGGTGGTGGTAGAAGGCGCGGCCTCCGGCGGCGCGCTGCTCCTTCACCAGCATGCGCAGGTCGGGGTTCTCCTCGCCCAGGGAGATGAAGCTCAGGGCGATGTCCAGCGCCCCCATGGGCGCGCGGGTGCGGCGGATGAGCTCCAGGTCCACCCGGTCCTCGCCGTCGGTGATGATGACCACGGTGGCGCGGGCGAGGTACGGGTCCCTCCCCTGCGCGGCGCGGATGGAGTCGAAGGCGGACATCAGCGCGAGGGTGATGTCCGTCTGCCCCTCGGCGGGTGACTCCCGGAAGAGCTTCTCAATCTGCCGGGTGGCCTCGACGGCGGTGTCCACGCGGGCCAGCTCGGTGGGCACGTCGTTGAAGAAGCTGAAGTAGAGCGGGTCGAACTGCTCGCCCCGGCGCGCCTTGACGCGCAGGTTGTTCAGCTCGGCGATGACGATGGCGTCACGGAAGCGGGCGCGGCCGCCGTGCATGGAGCCCGAGGCGTCACACACGTAGACGCGCACCGCGGTGCGCTTCACCTTCCGGGGGCGCGGCGGCGGCTCCTCCTCCAGGTACGTGCGCACCAGCTGGCGGCTGGAGGCCAGGTCCCGCAGCAGCATGCGCGGGTCGGTCAGCACGAAGTTGTGGACCTCGTGCAGGCTGCCCGTCGTCTCGTAGGTCATCGTCTGGGTGGGGTACGGCACGCGCCGGGGCACGGGCCGCGTGGCGCGGGTGTCCGCCAGGACGATTTCCTCGGACAGCGCGTCCTCCACGTCGAAGTACCGCGCACAGCCGGCCGCCAGCTCGAAGGTGGAGAGCTGCTCGGGCTTGAGGGAGAAGGCCAGGTCCGCCAGCAGCTCATCCGGCTTGGGCGGCGCGGCCTCGGGCTTCCCTTCCTCCTGCACCTCTCCGAACCAGTGCGCCAGCGAGTCCTGCTCCGCGCCCTCCAGCAGGGACGACAGGCGCGGCCGCGCGGGCAGCAGGGGCTCCAGGGCCGTGCGCGCGGCGTCCGCCAGCTGCTTGTCTCCTGCCTCCAGCGCCCGCTCGTACAGGGCACGCAGCGAGCGGTAGGCCACCTGGGGCTCGCGCCGCGCCGCATGCCTCACGTGCCGCACCAGCTCCTCCAACGAGCGCACCGCTGGCACCGAGCGCACGCGCTCGCGGGCCTCCACCACCTGCCGGCGCAGCGCGAGGCCCCGCTCCCGGTCATGGTCCGCGCCCAGGCGCAGCAGCAGCTCGTGCGCCAGGTCCAGGTCCCTGCGCTTCTGCACCACGTCCGCCACGTTCTCCCGGGCCCGCTCGGCGAAGTACTCGGCCGCGGCCATGCGGGCGCTGGTGGGCGGGCGGTCCTTCCGCGTCACGTCCGGCCGCACGTAGATTTCGAAGTCCGCGTCCGCGTCCACGTCGGCGGCGGGAGGCCGGGCGAACAGCTCCGCCACCTTCACCGCCCGCGCCAGCTGCACGAAGGCCCGCTCCAGCAGGGTGAGCGCTCCCGGCGGAGGCTCGCCCGCCCGCCATGCGCGCTCCACGCGCAGCACGCACTCCTCCACCTCCTCCAGCGCCTGCTGGGCCCGCGTCTGGAGCCCCTGGGCCAGTGTGCCCGCCCTTCCCTTGCGCACGCCCAGCTCGCGCAGCAGCTGCGCGTCCGCCGCGGTGTGGACGCCCACCCGGTCCAGCTCGCGGTCCAGCGCCGTGAGCACCGGCAGGGCCAGGTCCTCCGGGCCCCGGGCACGGCGGCCCAGCGACCACCCCCGCCAGCCGCCAGGGGTTGGCGCGGGCTGGTGCAGGGCGTCCAGGCGCCGTCGCAGTTCCGTGAGCCGCCGGGCCAGCACGCTCAGCGTCCCCTCTCCGCCCCGCCCGGGAAGGCGGGCTCACGCCAGGGGCCCGGGAGTGGCCGCCTCATGACGCCGACCGCCGCTCCAGCACCTGCCGGCTGAAGCGCCCGAAGTCGTCGTCGATGCCCCGGAGCTGGCCCTCCAGCCGGCGCGCGCTCTCGCCCAGGTCTCCGGGCATGGAACCCAGCAGGGACAGCACGCCCCGCAGGCGCACCAGCTCCCCTTCCTTCAGCGCCAGCAGCGGGAAGCGGCTGCGCACCAGCCGGTCCACCGTGCGCTCCGCCTCCGCCCGCTCCGAGATGGAGTCCGGCGCCGGCAGGGACGTGAGCAGCTGCGTCAGCCAGCTGCGCAGGTACTTCACCCGCGAGTGGAGGAAGGCCAGCTCCGCCTGCGCCACCGCCGAGCGGACGTTCTCCGACAGGAAGCCCGGCCCGGAGCCGTTGCGTGCGACGGAGAGCTGTCCGTCCAGCCCGAGCAGCGCGGCCAGCTCGCCATCCGGCGCCCGGGCGGAGAACTCGCCACGGTAGAAGACGTACGCGTCGCCATTGATGACGGCGGTGGCCTGGAGCGGAGGGCTGGCCACCTCACGCGTGAGGAGTCGGGCGTGCTCCTTCAGCCGGGCCTCGAGGATGTCGCGGCACTCGCCCATGACTCCCTCCACGGACAGGCCCTCACGCCGCAGGTTCTCCGCCACCGACTGCACCGCGCGGCCGTACTGCTCGATTCGCTCGAAGGGCGTGGTGCCCAGCACGTCGCGCGCGTAGGCCAGGCCCAGCGGCAGCAGCAGCTCCTGCTTGAGCCCCTGCTGCGACGGGTCCAGCACGGCCAGGGAGTGCTCCAGCTGCGTGAGGCGCCGCGAGTCGGCGGAGAGCGCATCCAGCGGCTCCCTCCGGGCCCGCCCCGTGGAGCCCTGGAAGGCCAGCGTCGCGCGGCGCCGGAGGGCGGACACCACGCGCCGCCGCACGGCGACCTCGGCCACGCGCAGGCGCTCCAGCGCCGCCGGCGCGCCCTCGGACAGCTGTCCGGCCAGCTCCGTCGTCTGGGACAGCTCCTCCTCCAGGTTGTCGGCCAGCCCCACCAGCCCTTCCAGCTTGAGCC
Source organism: Pyxidicoccus trucidator (assembly GCF_010894435.1). Taxonomy (NCBI): domain Bacteria; kingdom Pseudomonadati; phylum Myxococcota; class Myxococcia; order Myxococcales; family Myxococcaceae; genus Pyxidicoccus; species Pyxidicoccus trucidator. The sequence goes on from NZ_JAAIXZ010000009.1 coordinate 114,823, forward strand.
CGTCCTCGAAGTCCACGCTCTCCGCGGACAGGGCAATCATCTCCAGCGCCCCCTCCAGGAAGCGCGCGGTGGCCTCGCACAGCGGCGCGAAGTTGCCACGCAGCTCGGGGAGGGTGCGGCACAGCTCCAGGGCGTCCCGGAAGGACGTCAGGAGCGCCAGCCCGCCCCGGCCCTCGCCCTGCCCCGCCATGCCGCGCGCCAGCCGCTGCTCCAGCGCCGCCACCAGCGCCCTCGCCGCCACCAGCAGGGGCGCCCGGTTCTGCGCGTGGCGCGGCCCTGGCACCAGCTTGGCCAGCAGGCCCTTCGCGGTGGTGGAGACCAGGGCCGGCTGCCAGTTGCGCCCCAGCGCCTCGGCCGCCGTCACCTCTTCACTGGAGTTGAGCGCCGCGGCCTCGCGCTCCACCCCGCCGCCCAGCTCCTGCCGCACCTTGGCCAGGGCCTCGTCGAAGGCCCGCTGCTCCAGCCGGACGATTTCGAGCTGCGCCCGCTCGCGGGGGTCCACCACCGACTTGAGCAGCGCCTCCGTCTCCGCCGCGGGCGGGCCGCCCAGCAGGAAGAACCAGCGCAGCGAGTCCAGGTCCTCCACCGTCGCCTCCAGCGGCCGGTCCGGTCGCCGGTAGAGCTGATCTCTCACCACCGCCGCCTTCAGCGCCCACAGCGCCTTCACCGCCGAGCGCTGGGAGAAGTACTTCGTGGGCACGTAGTCCGGCAGCTTGGACACCTGCGCCGCCAGCGCCCGCTCCAGCGCGTCCGCCAGCAACTCCACGCCCTCCAGCACGTCGCTGGGCACCTTCACTTTCGTCACCGCGTCCTGGAGCAGGTCCACCTGCTGGAGCGTGAGCTGGGCGCGCAAATCCGGCCGCGCCCCGGTGGAGTAACGCTGGAGCATGGCCGCCCGGCTCTCCCGCCGGGCGAAGGACTTGGGCACGAAGCAGATGAAGCTCAGCCGGTCCGCGAAGGCCAGCAGCAGCTCCGGCGAGCGTGCCAGCACCTCGGAGAGGTACCGGTTGCTCGTCATGATGACGCACTCGGTGCGCCCCGCCGTCACCCGCTTGCCGTGCTTCAGCTCGCGCTCGTACAGCACGTTGAGGATGGAGCGCAGCAGCATGTCCCGGCCGTCGAACACCTCGTCCAGGAAGGCATGCTCGGAGCCCAGCATGCCCTCGTCGGTGAGGTACTCCGTGCGCCCCGTCTCCGTGAGCACCTTGAAGTCCACCGGGCCGATGAGGTCCGTCTGCACGGTGGACTCGGTGAACTGCTTGGAGAACAGCGACGGCAGGCCCGTGCGCTCGTCGATGATGCGCCCCAGCACCGCGCTGGCGATGGCGCTCTTCGCCGTGCCCGGAGGCCCCACCACCAGCACGTGCTCCCGGCCCAGCAGGGCCAGCTCCAGCTGGGTGAAGAGCGTCTCTCGCTCCAGGTAGGCGTCCCGGAGCTCGCCGAAGAAGTGCCGGAAGGCCCGGGCGGCCTGGAGGTAGGGGGGCTGCTGAGGAGCGTGCACGGACGACCCAGGGGTAGCGGGGATGGCACCCATGCTATCCGCCGCCGTCGCCTCAATAGAAGTGCGCCGACGCCCGCCGTGACGCTCAGTGCTCCCGCAGGGTGTCATGCAGGTGCGCATGCACGCTGCGCCAGATGCCGTGCTGCCGCTCAATCGGGTCCATGACCGCCATCCCCACCGCGGTGGCGGGAGAGCTGCCCTGGAAGGCGGAGTACTGACGCACCCGGGTGCCCCCCTCTCCGTCGCCCTCGAAGACGAAGCGGTTCGTCCCCCGCAGCGGGTGGCCGTCCAGGGTGGTGATGTGCAGCGTGTTCGACTCCGGCTCCAGCCGGACGGTGATGGGTGCCCACACCGGCGGCATGCCCTTCTCCTCCAGGAACAGCTTCGCCCCGTCCGTCAGCGTGGCCACGGCGGGCCGCACCTGGATGCCCGCCGCCTCGAACACCGCCCCTGGGTTGCGCACGAAGTAGGCGTAGACCGACTCCGGGGCGACGCCCGGGATGGCGCTGGTGTAGTCCGTCAGCGACGTGGGGGCGCCCTGGATGGGCGGGCTCGCGTCCAGCATCCGCAGGTGCTGGCGGGCGTACGCGTCCACGATGGCGCCGCCCCCCATCACCAGGCTGGCCGCCGCGGCGTTGGACTGCGCGGCCGTGAGCCCCGCCTGCTTCACCTGCTCGGCCAGGTTGCCCATGGGCTGCGGAGGAAAAGCGCCGCCGATGGCGAAGTCGAAGCGGTTGTCCGCCCCCGTCTTCGGGCCGGAGCGGGGCCCCGTCACCGGGGTGCCCTCCCGCGTCCCACCCTCGAAGCCCCGGTACACCTCCACGGAGATGGCCGGAGCGGAGGCCGGGGCACGGGAAGGCGCCGGCCGTGTCGAGGACAGGGCGTGTGCGGCGTTGGCCCCCTCGGTGTCGACGAGGCCGGGGGTGGAGACAGGAGACGTCGGGGAAGGGATGCGGGACATGCGGGCGCCCTTTCGCAGGCACGAGAAGCCCCGCCCGGTTGCAGCCCCTCCGCCAACTCCCATCCCAGTCCCGTCAAACACTTGCAGCCCACGCCCATCCCACTTCTCGTACGGCCATCCACGCTTCCGGATGGCCCCCTGCTCGCGGCAGGTCGGCACGCGAGGAAGCTTGTCGCTCGGTCCGAACGCGAACGCGCCCGGTGCATCCCCAAATGAAAAGTCTGAGACAAATGCCCATGCGACAAGTCTGGGGGCGTCCCGTTTGAAAGATGAGGCTCCCCGCCACTCTCCCTGCGGAACCTCACGTTCATCCAAGGGAGAATCACGAGAACGCCATGCAGATTGATGCCCGCCTCGCGGCGCTGCGCGCCGAGCTGGACAACACCGTCCTCTTCACGAAGCAGCTCCTGATGGAGTGGAACCACGGCGGTCCGGGCGGCGGCAACTAGCAGCAGCCAGCGGTTCGTCACGCTCCGGGCGCCTGTCTGTATTTGGGCGCGCGCCCGGAGTGCAGCCCCCTGCTCTCTCTCCCTGGAGCACTCCGTGAGCCCTGGTATCAATCCCCACAGCCTGCCCGCCATCCACCTCGCCGGACTCCTCTCAGAACAGGCGTCTCGCGCGCATGGGAGCACCCCTGGGCCCTTTCTTCGGGCGCTCTCCCGGGTGAATGCGATTGGAAGAGACTTCAACTGCATCACCGCTGGCGATCCCAACTGGCTCACGGACCTCGGGCTGCGTCGCTCACCGGAGCCCCGCGAGTACTTCCACGCGCACGCGAGTGCGTTGCTTGATGAGCGCATGCCTCGCGACGTCCTTGGCTCGCTTGGCGGGGTCGACCACTGCCTCCATGCCCTGTCGGTGCGTCGCGGCGGGCCCGCGCTCTCGCCCTCCTTCGACTTCGGGCCGTTCGTGCGAGACGCGGCCGCGAACGACGTGTCGGTACTTAGCCAGGTCTTGCACTGCTATGTGAATGTGCTGGGGAGCTGGGAGGACGCGGAGAGCCTGGTGCGCCCGCTGGTCCCCGTCGCTCGGGATTTGAAGTCGGGCGACATTCCCGCCTTCGTGCTCACGTGCGCCGCCAACGTCCTGGCAACCAGCGCGGACCCGGCCTGTCGTGAGCTCTACCAACTGGCCAGCGTACGCTGGCAGGATCCGCAACAGCGGCTGTTCACCCAGCTCCGCCTCGCGGCGGCGGAGCTCAAGCGGCTGCTGGACGCCGGGCGCACCGAGGCAGCGCTCGACGAGGCAGCCCGTCTGGCCGCGGCACTTCCTCACGCACCGGACGCCACGTTCTGCGGTGCGCTGGTGAAGAACCTCCGGGCGCTCGCGCGAGTGCGTGCGAAGCGGCTGGACGAAGCGGAGGTGCTCATCTGCGAGGCGTGGCGGGAGCTGGAGGCCAGCCCCGCCGCGAGCCTGACCCTGGAGCCGCGCGTCGGCGACCGCTACCGCGTCCAGGTACTGGAGAACATGGCCCTGCTGGCGAGCATGAAGGAGGACTGGGCACGGGCGGTGGAGGTGTTCGAGCGGGCCGCTGCACTGGCGGGCCAGCACCATCCCGAGTCGCTCGATGAGGCACTCTCCCTCCTGGGCTTCGCGCTCATCCGCGCGGGGCAACCCTCGCGAGCCCTGGAGCTGCTGCTCCCCGCCGAGTCCCGTGTCGCCCAGCACGTCGCGCCGCTGCGACTGCGGCAGATCTGGAAGCTGATCGCCGTGGCGTTCGACGGCGCGGGTGACCGCGTGTCGGCAGGCACCTGGCTGGGCAGGCTCGAGCAGTCCGAGGCCGGGGAACGCCTGACGTTCGCGGGGGCCTGATGGATGCCATCGAGGCGCTCTCGCTGCGCCGGACCTACCGCGTGCGGGAAGGCTTCCTGCGGCGGAGGGGCCGAGAGGTCGAGGCCGTCCGAGGGGTGAGCTTCTCGGTCCGCCCGGGAGAGCTGTTCGGGCTGCTCGGGCCCAACGGCGCGGGGAAGACCACCACCCTGAAGATGCTGGCCACGCTGCTGCTGCCCACCTCGGGAACAGCCCGTGTGCAGGGCTTCGATGTGGCGACGCAGACGCGGCAGGTCCGCGAGCGCATCGGGTTTGTCTTCGGCGGCGACCTGGGCTTCTACCTGCGGCTGTCCGCGCGGGACAACCTCCGCTACTTCGCCGAGCTGGCGGGCGTCCCCCCACGCGAGCAGTCCCGGCGCATCGCCCGGATGCTGGACGTCGTGGGGCTGAGCGGCCGTGAGCACGCGCGCGTCGAGACCTACTCCCGGGGCATGCGCCAGCGCCTGCACATTGCCCGGGGACTGCTGCATGACCCTCCGGTGGTGTTCCTCGACGAGCCCTCCATCGGCGTGGACCCTGTGGCGGCCCGGGAGCTGCGGGCGACCATCGCCGCGCTCAAGGCCGAGGGCAAGGCGGTGCTCCTGACGACGCACTACATGCTGGAGGTGGATGCGCTGTGTGATCGGCTGGCCATCATCGCCCAGGGCGTGCTGGTCGCCGAGGGGACGCCGGATGCGCTGAAGTCGACCCTCGCGGACCGCAAGGTGGTGGAGCTCGAGGTGGGAGGCGCGAGCCCCGCGGAGGTGGAGCGACTGCGGCACGTCCCGACTGTCACCGGCGTCTACGTGGAGGAGCGAGACGCACGGCAGACCCTGCACGTGCAGACCCGTGAGGGAGAGCAGCTCATCCCCGAGCTGTTGCGGGTCCTGTCCGGCACTCGGGTGGTGCGGGTGTCCTCGCGGGAGCCCACGCTCGAGGACGCCTACATCGCGCTGGTGACGAAGTCCGCGGTGCCTGCTCCAGGGGGCTCAGCATGATGCGACCGGGAAGGCCGTGGCGCGCGGTCCGCTTGCTCGCGGTGGGCTGGTGGTTCCACCTGGGCATCCTCTCGCGCTCGGGCTTCTTCCTGCTGCGCGCCATCTTCGAGCCGCTCATCTTCGCCACGCTCGCCCTCCTCCTGTTCCGTACGGGAGGCCACAGGGGCTCGCTCCTCGATGCGGCCCTGGGGGCTGGGATGATGGGCGCCTGGGCCTCCGCGCTGACCTCCATGGGCATGCTGCACTGGCAGCGCGCCCAGGGGACGCTGGAGCTGCTCATGAGCGCGCCCGCGTCGCCAGTCCTCGTGGTGCTTCCCCTGACGCTCGCCCCCGCGACGCTCGGCGCGTACTCGCTGGCGGCGACGCTGCTGTGGGGGCGGCTCCTGTTCGGAGTCTCACTGGATTTCGCGCACCCCGGCCTCTTCTGCCTCGCGGCGGTGGTGACGCTGGGCAGCCTGGGAACGATGGGGCTCTCCCTCGCGGCGGTCTTCCTCCGCTACCGGCAGGCGTTCCTCGCCGAGCGGTTCCTCACCTATCCGCTGTGGCTGCTGTGCGGCCTGCTGGTGCCGGTGTCCCTGTTGCCGGCGTGGACCGCTCCGGTGTCCTGGCTGCTGGCCCCGACCTGGGGACTCCGCGCCCTGTCCGCCGCCGCCGCCGGCGGCCCCGTGCTCCCCGCCCTGGGAATGTGTCTGGGGTTGGGGCTGGCCTCCCTCGCCGTGGGCGCCGGGCTCTTGCGGCAGCTCGAACGCAAGGCCCGCGAGGCCGCCACCCTCTCCCTGTCATGATGAATCCCCGCTCCTGGTTTCGCCTCTTCTTCCTCGGGGGACTCCTCTCCTATCGGGCCTTCTTCGGGGTAGCGACGCCGTGGCTGTACCTGCCCACCTTGATGGCCGTCCCGCTGGTGCAGGTCCTCTTCTTCGCCTACCTGGGGCGCCACTCGGGTGTGGCGGATGACGCGTTCTTCGTGGTGGGCAGCGCGCTCCAGTCGTGCTCGGTGTCCAGCCTCGTCGGCATGACCGCCGCCGTGGCGGGTGAGCGACACCTGCGGACCCTGCCGCTGCTGCTCATCTCCCCCGCGCCGCGCCTCCCCATGTTCCTGGGCCGGGCGCTGCCGGTGACGCTGGACGGGTGCTTCGTGGCGCTCTTTGGCCTGCTCGCGGGGACGGTGCTCCTGGACTTCTCACCGCCATGGGGCTCGCTTCCCCTGTTGGCGCTCACGGTGCTCGTCGCGGTGGCCTCCTGCACCGGGCTGGGGTTGGTCCTGGGCGCGCTCGGCCTCTGGGTGCGGGACATGTATCTCTTCACCAACCTGGCCGGGCCCGTGCTCCTGCTGCTGTGCGGCGCTGTCGTCCCGGTGGAGCTGCTACCCGAGGGACTCGGACACCTGAGCCGCCTGCTCCCGCTGACGAACGGCATCGCCGCGGCGCGTGCGGTGGTGGCGGGCGCCGACCTGTCGCAGGTCTCCGGCGCGCTGCTTCGGGAGGCAGGCCTCGCCGCGGCCTTCTCGGGCCTGGGCTACCTCCTGTTCCGCACCTTCGAGCTCCGCGCCCGGCGGGACGCGACCCTGGAGGAGGTGTGAGGCACCTGAGGGGCCCTGCCACTGGGCCCGCAAAAGCAGGAGGGCCGGCCCCCCACCTTCGCGGGAGTACCGGCCCTCATGACTCACTCAGCGGAAGCGGCTTGTTGCCGCCCCGGCACTACGACTGGCGGAACTCGGCGTCCACCACGTCGTCCTTCTTGCCCGTGGCCTGCGAGCCCGGAGCCGCGGAGGGCCCGGCGCCCGGAGCACCCTCGGCGCCCGGCGCGCCGCCGGTGGCGCGGTACATCTCCTCGGCGGCCTTGTAGCTGGCGGCCTGGAGCGTATCGAGCGCGGTCTTGATGGCGTCCTTGTCCTGGCCCTCGCGAACCTGGTTGAGCCCCGCCACCGCGTCCTCGAGCGCCTTCGCCGTGTCGGCGGAGAGCTTCTCCTTGTTCTCCTTCAGCAGCTTCTCCGCCGCATAGGACTGGCTCTCGGCCTGGTTCTTCATCTCCACCAGCTCGCGGCGGGCCTTGTCGGCCGCCTCGTTGGAGCGGGCGTCGTTGACCATCTTCTCCACCTCGTCCTTCGCGAGGCCGGACGAGTGGGTGATGGTGACCTTCTGCTCCTTGCCGGTTGCCTTGTCCTTCGCGTTGACGTTGAGGATGCCGTTCGCGTCGATGTCGAACGTCACCTCGATTTGCGGCACGCCGCGCGGCGCGGGAGGCATGCCCGTCAGGTGGAAGCGGCCGAGGCTGCGGTTGTCGCCCGCCATCTCGCGCTCACCCTGCAGCACGTGGATCTCCACCTGCGTCTGGCCGTCCGCGGCCGTGGAGAAGGTCTCCGACTTGCGCGTGGGGATGGTGGTGTTGCGCTCGATGAGCTTCGTCATCACCCCACCCAGCGTCTCCACGCCCAGGCTCAGCGGCGTCACGTCCAGCAGGAGGATGTCCTTCACCTCGCCGGAGAGCACGCCCGCCTGCACCGCGGCGCCCACCGCCACCACCTCGTCCGGGTTCACCGAGCGGTTCGGCTCCTTGCCGAACAGCCGCTTCACCGCCTCCTGCACCTTCGGGATGCGGGTGGTGCCGCCCACGAGGACGACTTCGTTCAGGTCCTTCGGGTCCAGCCCGGAGTCCTTGAGGCACTTGCGGCACGGCTCCAGCGAGCGCTCGACGAGGTCGTCGATCATCGCCTCGAACTTGGCGCGCGTGAGCTTCACGTTGAGGTGCTTGGGACCGGACGCGTCCGCCGTGAGGAACGGCAGGTTGATGTCCGTCTCCATCGCGCTCGACAGCTCGATCTTCGCCTTCTCAGCCGCCTCCTTCAGGCGCTGGATGACCATCTTGTCCTTGCTGACGTCCAGCCCGGTGTCCTTCTTGAACTCGGCGATCAGCCAATCCATGATCCGCAGATCGATGTTGTCGCCGCCCAGGTGCGTATCACCGTTGGTCGCGAGCACGTCGACCACGCTCTCGCCCACCTCGAGGATGGACACGTCGAAGGTGCCGCCGCCGAAGTCGTAGACGGCGATCTTCTCGTCCTTCTTCTTGTCCATGCCGTAGGCGAGCGCCGCCGCCGTCGGCTCGTTCACGATGCGCCGCACCGTGAGGCCGGCAATCTCGCCCGCGTCCTTGGTGGCCTGGCGCTGGGCGTCGTTGAAGTACGCGGGGACGGTGATGACCGCCTCCGTCACCTTCTCACCCAGGTAGTTCTCCGCGGCGCGCTTCAGCTTCAGCAGCACCTGCGCGCTGATCTCCGGCGCGCTGTACTGCTTGCCGTCGATGTCCACGCGCGCGTCGCCATGGGGGCCCCGGGCGACCTTGTAGGGGACCAGCTTGGCCTCCTCGGTCACTTCGTCGTGGCGCCGGCCCATGAAGCGCTTGATGGAGTACACCGTCCGCTCAGGGTTGGTGATGGCCTGACGCTTCGCCACCTGACCGACCAGACGCTCACCGTCCTTCGTGAACGCGACCACCGAGGGCGTGATGCGGCTGCCTTCCTCGTTGACGATCACCTTGGGCTCGCGACCCTCCATGATCGCAACCACGCTGTTCGTGGTGCCCAGGTCGATCCCGATAATCTTGCCCACGGTTCGTATCCTCCGGAAAAGACTGCGTTTTTCTCAAAAGCTCCTGATGTACGCCCAACGTAACCACCCACCCCCTGCTGTCAAACCGGGGAAGGCACTCGGGGCCCGTCTGGAGGAAGGTGTGACTTCCGGGTGCGTAGCGCAGTGCGCAGGCAGGCATGCGCCGCGTCACGCCCGTGCCACCAACACGGCACGGGTGCGTAACGCGCTCTACACCGCTGTCACCCCGCGGTAGCAACCGGGCGGGCTCACGATCAGCAGCCAACGCTGCAACCCCTTGGAATCTCATGCCTGCCCGCCTGCTGACGCCCCGCGTCAGGGCTTGGCGAGAAAAGTGCACACTCCGGCCGGCGTCGCCATCGGGTCCCCCCAGCCCAAGCAACCCAGGAGCCTGCCGCATGCTCGTCCAGCCCCTCCGCTCCCCTGATTTCCGCCGTCAGAGTGCGACGGACGTCACCGCCGAGCCGAAGGTCGCGGTGCTGCTCAACGCCAACGCCCGCAAGGTGGACGCACGGGTGGTGAAGTCGCTGTCGCACGTGGTGCCGGAGCAGGACCTGTTCCTCTCCCGCTCGCCGCTGGACGCCCGGCGCATCACCCAGACGGTGCTGGAGCGGGGCTACCCCATGGCCTTCACGGGCGGCGGCGACGGCACCTTCATGGGCTTCGTGAATGAGGTGCTGCACCAGGTGGGGCCGCGCGGCCGCTTCGCGGGCCAGGCCGCGCCCCGCTTCGGCATCCTCAAGCTGGGCACGGGCAACGGCATCGCCAATCACGTCAACGCCTCCAGCACGCGCGGGGACGGCATCCTCAACGACGTGCTGCGCGCCCGCACCGGCGAGGTGCCCGGCTACCGCCCCATGGATTTGCTGATGGTGGACGGCCAGCGCGCGCCGTTCGCCGGCCTGGGCGTGGATGGCAAGGTGCTCAACGACTACATCTGGGTGAAGGAGAACCTGGGCAAGGGGCTCTTCAAGAACGTCCTCAGCGGCAGCGGCGGCTACTTCTCCGCGGTGGCCTGCAAGACGGTGCCCCACTACCTCACGAACTCCACCTGGGTGGAGTGCGAGGTCATCAACGGCCAGTCCGAGGCGTACCGGCTGGGCGCGGATGGCCGCCCGGTGGGTGACTCGCTGGCCCCCGGCGCCACGCTGTTCCGCGGCCGGCTGATGATGGCGGCGGCGGGCACCATGCCCTTCTACGGCTACGGCTTCCGCATGTTCCCCTTCGCTGGTGAGCGTCGCGGCTTCATGCAGCTGCGCCTGAGCCAGGTGAAGCCGGCGAACGTGCTCGCGAACCTGCCGAAGCTGTGGAACGGCCGCTGGTTCCCCGAGGGCCTGCACGACTTCCACGCCCGCGAGGTCACCATCCGCTTCGCCCGCCCCATGCCCTTCCAGGTGGGTGGCGACGCGGCCGGCTACCGCGAAGAGGTGTCCCTGTCCGTTGCGCCCGAGTCCATCGAGCTGGTGGACTTCAACGGCTCGATGAACTGAAGCAGGCCGTAGGCAGTCGGGCCCCGGCGCCACTTGGAGGGACGCCGGGCCTGACAGCCGCCTCGCATGCTGACTGATTAGCCGCGATCTCTCGACGCCGGAGGCTTCTCGCCCGGCTCCTTGCGGCGGCCCACGACGAAGGCATAGCTGACGCTCGCCTTGCCGTTGCTCTCGCGGTGCAGGGCCAGCTCCTGGCGCAGCCCCGCCGCCTGCGGGCCCGCGGGCGCGGCCGCCAGACTCGCCTCGATGTCGCGGTAGAGCATGTCCAGCTCCGTGTCGTGGAGCGTCTCCGCGGACTCCGGCTCGTAGCCGGCGCCCTCCAGCGTCTGCAACAGCTCGCGCGGCAGCAGCAGCGGTGCGCCCACGCGGCGCTCCCAGAAGTCGAGCGTGGCCTTGGGCGCGAAGCGCCCCACCCTCGCGGGGAACGTCAGGCCCAGGCGGCCGCGCTTCGCCAGGAGGGCGCGCATGCCCGCCAGCGTGGGCCGCAGCGGGTACAGCACCTGGCCCTGGATGAGGATGCCGTTGAAGGCGCCCTCGGGCAGGCCGAGCGCGTCCAGCGACACGCGCCGCACCTCGAGCCTGTCGGCGAGCCCCTGGGTCCGCACGCGCTCGCGCAGCGGGGCCAGCAGCGCCTCGTCCGTGTCCGCGGCCACCACCGAGCAGCCCAGCTCCCGGGCCAGCAGCAGCGCGGCCTGCCCGTCCGGGCCGCAGCCGAGCACCAGCACCCGTGAGCCCGGCTCCAGCTGCGCCACCTTGGCGAAGCGTCGCGTCGAGTCGTCCGAGGCGAACGCGCGACGGACGCCTGCGGGGTGGAACAGCGGAAAGGACTCAGCGGGGCTCATGAGCTTCCTAATATACCTGCCCCGTCCGGACTTCCAGCCACGCACCCGGGCCTTTCGCACCGGGCGGCCGGGGCCCCCGCCTCAGAGGTAGTAGACGACCCGCTCGTCCTTGTGGAGCTCCGCGTAGATGGCGCGTCGGTGTTCCTCGGACAGCAGGTACACCGACACGCTCAGCGACACGTACGTGCCCTTGCTGCTGGGCTGCTCGTGGATGGAGTCCGGGGAGATCTCCGTCCCCATCAGCTTCCGGAACAAGTCCCTCACGTGCTCGGCGAAGCCGGACTCCTTCTTGCCCATCACCTTGAAGGTGTAGACCGTGGGGTACTCGATGAGGGGCTTCTTCTCCTCTCCCTCCGCGGGGTTGCTGTTTCCAGGGCCGTCCTTCGTCATGGCACGTCTCGTCGGTTGCTCTTCGGGGCGCAGGCGCTAGAGCAGGTTGGCGGCAAGCTCGGCCAGGGCGCTGCGCTCACCCTTGGCCATGGTGATGTGCGCCGCGATCTTCTCGCTCTTGAAGCGGTTGACCACGTGCACCAGTCCGTTGTTGGTCGAGTCCACGTACGGGTTGTCGATCTGGAACGGGTCTCCGGTGAGGATGATCTTCGTGTTGTCGCCCACGCGGGTGATGATGGTCTTCACCTCGTGCGGCGTGAGGTTCTGCGCCTCGTCCACGATGATGAACTGGTTGGGCAGGCTGCGGCCACGGATATACGTGAGCGGCTCGATTTCCATCAGCCCCAGGTCCAGCAGCTCGTGGTAGCCGCGCCCGGCCTTCTTGTCGGAGCGGCTGAGGTTCATCAGGAACTCCACGTTGTCGAAGATGGGCTGCATCCAGGGGTTGAGCTTCTCCTCGACGCTGCCCGGCAGGTAGCCGATGTCCCGCCCCAGCGGGAAGATGGGCCGGCTCACCAGCAGCTTCTGGTAGAGGCCCTCCTCCGTCACCTTCTGCAGGCCCGCGGCGATGGCGAGCAGCGTCTTGCCCGTACCCGCCTTGCCGACAATCGTCACGAGCTTGATGTCGTCGTTGAGCAGCAGGTCCAGGCAGAAGGTCTGCTCCATGTTGCGCGGGCGCACGCCCCACGTGCCGTCCTTGATGGAGCGCGCCAGCGGCACCAGCCGGCTCTTGGTCCCATGGAAGCGGCCCATGGCGGTGTGGGACGGGTTCGTCTCGTCCTTGAGCAGCACCACCTGGTTGGGGGCGAGCGTGTCCGTGTCGGGCAGCTCCACCTCCGCGCCCTGCTTGTACATCTGGTCCACCAGCTCACGCGGGACGAGCCGCTCGGTGAAGCCGGTGTACAGCTCGGTGATTTCCACCCGCTCCGCGTCGTAGTCCTCGGCGATGAGGCCGAGCGCGTCCGCGCGGATGCGGAGGTTGGTGTCCTTGGTGATGAAGACGGCCTGGGTCTCCGGCTCCTTCTCCATCAGGTCGATGGCCACCGCGAGGATGCGGTTGTCCATCAGGTTGCTGTCCGCCATGGACAGCGGCAGCTCGCGGTCGGTGAAGTTGACGCGCAGCATGCCCCCGTGCGGCAGGGGCACGCCCTCCTTCAGCGAGCCCTCCGCGCGGAAGGAGTCCAGGTAGCGGGCCACCAGTCGTGCGTTGCGCCCCAGCTCGGAGAGATCTCGCTTGAACTGATCGATCTCCTCGATGACGTAGATGGGGATGATGACGTTGTTTTCCTTGAAGCCGTAGATGCTGCGCGGATCATGGAGGAGGACGTTGGTGTCGAGGATGAAGTTCTTTCGCATCGTGGGTTGCGCGACCTGAAGGTTCGGGTGCGACCGCGAGGGACCGTGCGACGGGGCTTCTTCTGACGCCCAATATAGACACCGCCCCGGGGGGAAACAGCCAGCTTGTCGCCTGGAAGGACGGCTGTCCGATACCCCACGCCCCGCACGCGAGCCAGCGCGCCGCGCATTTTCGCTCGCGGCTTCAGGCCCTGGACATTGAACGTCCGGGCCCCCTGCCCCCACTCCCAGGCCGCCACAGCCCTGTAGCGGCCTGTGGCGGGCTAGTGCATGGCGACGGGCGCGAGCGGGTCATACCCGAGCAGCTCCGCCACCCGCTCGGGCGGCGGCCCTGGCGGCATGCGCTCCCAGGGGAAGCGCTGCTGGAGCGCCTCCTCGTCCAGGGCGAGGGGCTGCCGGGCGCCGACCTGGAGCGCGTCGTCCCATTCCCGGGTGTCGAGGTGCTGGATCAGCCGGCGGCTCAGCGGGGACAGCATGGGAGTGGGCATGAAGGGGACGGGCTGGCCCCGGGCGTCGCGCATGCAGCCCAGCTCCACCGCCCAGGCCAGGAGCCAGCGGGGGCGCTGTTGCCCGGCCCCCTTGAAGGCGAGGAAGCGCCCCTGGGCGGCGCCGTCCACGAAGAGGAAGCGACGCTCATAGACGCAGGCGGCGGAGAAGGTGGTGGGGATGAGGGCCAGGGCCTCGGCGCCGATGCGGCGGGCCATGAGCAGCAGCAGGTCCAGGATGGGCCCGGAGAGGGCCAGGCCGGGGTGGCTCTGCCCGGGCAGGGGGGGCCGGTTCCAGTCGAAGGTGCGGCCCGGGTGCTGGAGGAGCAGCGAGTCCACGTAGAGCAGCGGCGCGGTGGCGAGCGCGTCGTCCAGGCCCACCTCGGCGCCAATGGTCTTCCGCAGGCAGAGGTCGGCCACGGGGGCGTAGAAGCGGCGGCTCCAGAGGACGAGGCGGGGGCGGTACGGGTCCTCGCACTGGACGCGCAGCTCCACGGGGCCCACCCGCTCCTCCACGCGCTGGATGAGGCCGTAGGCGCGCAGGGCCCGCTCCAGGCCCTCGGGGCTGTAGGTGCCGAAGACGAGTTCCCCGCGGAGCTGCTGGGGGGTGCCGAGGCCCAGGTCCTCGAGGGAGAGCTCGGGGCTCTCGGAGCCAGCCAGGTCCGCCCCGCTCAGGTGCTGGTAGATGCGGCGGAAGCGGGTGTTGATGGGCTGCGTCCGAGGCATGACGGCCTCCTATTCGTATCGGATGTCCACGACGGTGAGCTCGATTTCGCCCCGGGGGCGGCGCACCTCGACAGAGTCACCCACGGCCTTGCGCAGCAGCGCGCGGCCGATGGGGGACTCCACGCTGATGCGGCCTCCGGCGGCGTCGATCTCATCGGAGCCGACTATCTGATACGTGGTGCGAGCTCCGTCCTCGTCCTCCAGGGTGACAGTGGCCCCGAAGTAGATTCGTGCACGGTCGCTCTGTTCAGCGGGCGTGACGATGGTGGCGGTGTCCAGGCGCTTCGTCAGGAAGCGGAGGCGGCGGTCTATCTCCCGCAGGCGCTTCTTTCCGTAGATGTACTCGGCGTTCTCACTGCGGTCGCCCTGGGCGGCGGCGGCTGAGACTTCGGCGGTGACCTTGGGGCGCTCCGTGTTGAGCAGGTGGACCAGCTCGCGGTGCATGCGCTCGGCGCCTGTCCGGGTGAGGTAGCGGCGGAACGGGGCCCGCTCCTCGTCGTCCTCGCCGTCGTCCTGCTCGGGGTGTAGGTCCTGGGACATACCCCTTGTATACAGCCGGACTGTGACTCCGGAGTGGCGGCGGGGGGCCGGACGTTCACCGGAAGTCGGCGGGGGGATGTCAGGAAGCAGCCGGTGTGCTCGCCAGTGGAAAGCGCTGGGGAGTGCTGGTAGGAAGCGCCAGCCCGGGGGGCTTCCCGGGTGTTTGGCTGCGGTACGAAAAAAGAATAGTGCGAGTCGCTAGCTCAGCTGGTAGAGCACCGGCCTTTTAAGCCGAGGGTCGGGGGTTCGAGCCCCCCGCGACTCATGTAGTAGAGAAGTAGAGCCGTCCCCGTCGTCTAGAGGCCCAGGACGCTGGCCTTTCAAGCCGGTAACACGGGTTCGAATCCCGTCGGGGACACTCAGAAGCAGAAGAAAATCACGGGGTTGGACGGGTCAACCGTCCAGCCCCGTTCGTTTTCGTCCACCCGAGCGCTGTTAGAACGCTGTTAGCGCGAGCCCCTAACAGCGCCTACCGCAAGGGCCGCGCCGTGCTCTGCCCGGCAGGCTCGGGGCCACGGTGGCGACGCTGAGCGCTACGCAGGGGGCGATCACGAGCCGGAGCCGGCCCCCACGGAGCTGCAAGGGGCCAGCGGCGGGCCGATGCTCGCCTAGCGCGTGCTGACCTCGTCCTGTGAAAGCCCGTGCCTGCGGGGACGCCCGAGCCCCATCTCGACCATGACCTCGCCGGACACCTTCGCGACCTCCATCAGCTCTGCCGCCGCGCCCTCTTTGCCGAAGTGCCCGCCGAGCCACCCGCGCAGCTCTGTCGCTAGCTCCCCTGCCGTCTGGTAACGCTTGGCGGGCGAGCGCTGAAGGAGCTTGCACAGCGGCAGGCGGAGGCTTTGGGGGAGCTTTTCCGTTACCGCTTCCACATCCGCCTGCGTGTACGTCGCCGCGCGCCAGATCGTCGTCTCGACCGCCGAGTCACAGCCCGCCAGCCGGGCACGGGGGACGGCGCGCTCGACGCGGGCGAGCTGCCTTCGTGAAAGCGTCGCCTTTGCCGCTTCGGAGACCCCGTCAGGCGCGTCGAGCAGGTTCTTCCCCGTGGACAGCTCCAGCATGACGAGCCCGAGCATGAAGAGATCCGAACGAGCATCCACGCGACGACCTAGGAGCATCTCCGGTGAAGCGAAGTAGGCATCCCCCGGCAAGCGGCGCTTGGAGGAAACGACGCGACCGGGTAGCCGGGAGAGTGCGAGACCGAAGTCGGAGACCTGTACCCCACCCTCCCAATCGACGAATACGTGCTCCAGGTCGATCGCCCGGTGGACGATGCCGAGCGGGTTCCCCTTTTCGTCCTTCGCTGAGTGCGCGTGCTCAAGAGCGCTCGCCACCTGCTCGCCGACGTACAGCGTGAAGAACGGAGAGAACCACCGATCGCATTCCGAAATGATCGCGAGCAAGTCGTCGAGCTTGTGACCGACCGGGTGCTCGGTGATCACGTACCAAGCAGTTTCCGCCTTGTGCAGACCGTGAACGCGAAGGATCCCCGGATGCTCAAGGTACGTGGAAAGCCGCACCTGCTCTTCCAGCTTCGCCCGTGCCCGGCAGACGCTCCGAGCCTCCCTGCCGCTCGGCAAACCGACCGCCTTGAGCAGCACCTTCCCCCGAGGGTGGTTCCCCTCAAGCGTCCGGCGCCGCGCGACGAAGAGATTCAGCCCGTGGTGGGCCTCTCCCAAGTCTTCGCGGAACTCGTAGGCATGCGTACCGTCGTTGAACAGAATCGCCCCCCTGGGGAGCTTGAACTCAATTGCCGGCATCCTCGATCCTCCCGCCACTCGCGCGGGCACCGGGCCAGCGCGACACAGGAGCACGTTACCCAGGGGATGACGGGAATTGGAACTCCCTCACAGGGTGGGGTGTCGCCGCGCGGGCATGAGCCAAAACCGGACCACCTACCCGACACGTCACCCTGCGGGGACTCTCAACGCCATCCGGAAACAGGCTTGCCGTTGGTTCCGTTCCAGGTCTTCCCTGCCGAGTCCTTCAGCTCTTTGGCCGGCACATCCACCACGAAGCACACGGGAAGATCGTCCTTTCCAGGCAGCTTCACGCGGTCGTACTTCACGATTACCCGTCCCGGGTCCCCTTCGCGCGTCTTCTCGGGAATGAGGAAGACCTTCCCGCCAAGGAACCGCGTGCCTGGAGGAGCGACCTGCAATTGCCGAGGGTCAGTGACTCCCTTCGGGACGACTCCAACCACGTCCGTGCCTGCGGAGAACCAGGGCTTATCTTCCTTCCCCATCCGGTCGTCGATGAGCACCGAAAACCGCTCACCGTCGACCCTCCAGCCAAGTTCTTCCTCCATGGCCTGCGTTGCACCGGATGGGCACGAGAAAGGTTCGGGCCTGACCTGGACCCCTGGACAACCTGCCGCAAGTGCGGCGACGAGCGGCAGCGCCTTGCACACGTCCGGCAGGGGGGGCGCCTTCTGGCCGCGTCCGGCTCGCGCCTGCTTCGGGGCTTCGGGTCGCTGGGTCTTCACGGTTGAACCTTCCTTCTGAACGGCGGCAGTTGACGGGCCTGCGTCCCCTGGAAGCATGGGGGCAGGCGCGGACATATCAGGCGAGACTGTCTTCGGGAGCGCGGAAGGGACGCTAGGGGGCACCGGGCGCGCGACGACGTGCGGCTCGGCGGTCGGCGCGGGCGCTTCCTGGGGAACGTTCCAGAGGGCCACGACGGCGGCAAGCACGGCGACAGCGGCACCCGCCGCGAGCTTCCCCAACCTGCGCAGGCGGGGCTTGCCTGTCGCCTCCAACGTAACCGACACCTCACCGTCGGCGGGCTCGGGCTGCCGCTGTTCCGAAGGTGGATGCACTGGCGCCGTGTAGTCCGCCCCCGGGTCCGCTTGAAGTTCCGCCAGCTCCCGGCGAAGCACTTCCGTATCAACGGGGCGCCGCTCGGGATCGCGGGACAGCATGGATTCGACAAGGTCGCTGAGCGCTGCGGGGACGCGAGCGTTCACCACCTTTGCAGCTAGAGGCGCGGCAATCGGGTGGTTGAGGGTGAAGCGATCTCGGAGCTGAGTCGGCCGCGCGTCGGTCAGCAACTCATAGAGCATCGCGCCTAACGCGAAGATTTCGTCGGCCACCTGGAAGGCGTATCGCGCCCGGTGCTCGTCTATGTGCTCCCTCAGAAACCGGAATTGCTCAGGCGCGCGGAAACGGTCTGTGCCGGGGGGCAGCCCCTTATCGGTCAATTCATCCGCTTGGCCGTGAGTCGCACAGCTAAAATCAATGATGACCGGCTCTCCGTCGCTCTTCCGAATCAGCACGTTTTCGAGCTTCAAGTCGCGGTGAAGAATGCCTTTGCTGTGCATGTAAGCCAGCGCCGAAGCGAGCTTCACGAACACGCTCAGAATCTCGTGCGCGGTTGGGTGCTTGCGTTCCTTCCACTCTCCGAGCGTCCAGCCGTCTACGTAATCCAGCACAAGGAACACGTTCCCTGTTTCCGCGTACCCGAACCCGCGAGGACTGATGATGTTCTGATGGCTCAGCGTCAGCAGAATCGCCAACTCACGCACAACGCGGGCATGGGTTTTCTTTTCGTCCCCGCTGGCGTCGCGGTGTCGCGCGAGCTTGAGCGCGTGTGGCCTGCCGTTCTTCTCGACAAGGTAGACGACAGCAAACCCGCCGTTACCTAGTTCCTTCACGACGTGCCATCCGTCAATCACCGTGCCGGAAGGCAGGCGGATTAAGCTCAAAGTCATCGGTCGCCCTCCGTAAAGCGAACATCCGGAATCACGAGGCTACGCCCACCCGAACCGCGCACCTCCAAAGCGAAGACCTCGCCCGTGCTCGCCGGCAACGTGTCCGCAACGGCGAGCACCCGCAGCGATGCCCCCGGAGCAATCTCCCCGTTGCCGACTGTCACAAGCCGGGCCCGCAGCGTGACACCCCGCCTGCCCGTAAAAATCGCCTCGCGCGGCGTCCACGATTGCCGACCGGCTGAGTTCCAGATCACCACGTTCACCAGCGCCCACTTAGCCCCGCGAAATGACCTCCCTGGTTCTGAACGCAAGCCCCGCGTCTCGTCCTGAGCCGAGGGAACCGTGCCCGCTTGAACGCCGCTCTCGTCGACGTAGCCGAGCAGCACGAAGTCTTCGGGCCTGGGAGGGGGGCGCGGCGCTTCGGCGGGGCAGGCGGCTGCCGGCGGCTCGCGGCGTTCCACGTCGATCCGTGCGTCCGCTTCGGCAGGGTCGGTCACGAGCACGAACGCCGCCCGTGCCGGTGCGCGCCCGTCCGCGAACAGAACCGCAAGCTCGTGTCGCTCGCCCGGCCGGAGATCCTCCACGGGCTGCACGATGATCGAGCGCTTGCCCACGTCGAGAACTCGGATACGCGATCCGTTGCCCGGAACCGCCGCCGTGTCGACCGTGAGCGGCTGCTCGTCAACCGTCAGCGTGCTTTCCGCGATCGCCGTCGGAAAGAACAGCAACGTCGGCGCTGCCGCTTCGACGCGAATCTCGGGCAGCGGTTCGGCCGGGTTCACGACGACAGCGACCGGCCGCTGCCGCGCCGCGCGCCCCGGTGCCGCATCAGCTCGCGGCGCAGCTCCCCCCAGCAGCGCGAGCACAAGGGCCAATCTAACAGGTTGCAGCAAAGGTGCATGACCTCCTGAGACGGCACCCTAGCATCGCCTGCGCCCGCGCAGCGCCCCCTTCCCTACGGCTGGGAACCTGGCCCCGCGCCCCGGTACGGGGTGCAAAGTGCAGCCCGACCGCCGATCTCCGGGAAGCGGTCATAGGCCCGCAGGAGAGCGTCCAGGTGGGCGGGGTTTGTCCAGGTCAAGCGGCGAATCCGTGAGCTGCACGACCCAGCCGCCCGATGACGTGCGCCGGCCCGTGAAAGCAGATCCGCGTCCCGAGCCAGGTCCGGGAACCCGACGGCGCGTGCGGCAGCGGCAGACCAATAGTCCAGCCACCCCAGGCGATGCGGGCTCTCAAGAGAGAGACTCGATGTCCTCGCGGAGCTTGAGCGCTGGCAACCCGCGCGGCGAGACTCCCGGCTTACGTCGGGGATAGACCGTCTGGCGCGACATTTCCACGTCAGCGCTGAACGGCGTCTCATGACCCAAAATTGCTGATAGCGCGTGGACCGCTGGCCCCTGCGGTCGGTAACATGCGCGGGGCTTTCAGGGCGCGGCAGCCGAGCGGGAGCATGCCCAAGAGCAAATGCCGCATAAACTCAGCGTCACACCGCTTCCGAGCGCACAATGATCGACCGCGACAAGGAACTCAGGCAAAGATTGAAGCAGTGGAGAGCATACAACTGGGAGGCCGAAAGCTTCTTGAAGGTAGTGGATAGCCTATTGGCCGGTGGCTGCGCAGGAGTAATGGAAAAGCTGGAAGATGAATCTTCAAGAATTGACCATACTCCGAAAAAGTTCCGCAATCTATGGTCGGAGTTTAAAATTGCCGAGGTGCTCATGCTCGCTGGGCACAAGGTCACGCTGCTAGGGGAGCACAAGCCCGACATCGAAACATTTCGAGACGGACGCAGGACCTTTGTCGAGGTTGCGCGAAAGTCTGCCGACGACGGTCTCTCCAGTATTTATGATCCCGACAGCTTGGTTTCTCGCGTGCTTGCGAATCTGCCCGTGCGAATCCAATTCCGCAGTGCTTCAGACATGGGCGCTCCAGCAATCAGTCGTGTGCAACGTTCGGGGCGCGAAGAACGGGTTCGGAGACTTGAGGAGTGGCTGGTGGATCAGCTCAAATCTCTAGACCTAGATGCTCTACCGGTGACTCTCAAAGGGGATGGGGTTGAAGTTGAGATCGAGCGGCATTCGGAAACCCCGGGATACTTCAGGGGCGGGACATCAGACGTATTCATGGTGCCAGAGGATGAAGCCAAGGCTAATCTGCGGCGCGAAGTGAGGATCAAGAACACGAAACACCCACAAGTTCGCGCAAGCAATCCGGATGCATGCTTTGTTGTTGCATTGGACATCGAGGAGCCATTTTTTCAGCCGTTCCTCTTGTTGTCCTCCCTCTATGGGCCTTTGATGCACTTGTCGGATAAACACAGGAGTTGCCGGCGTGTTCCTGGCTCTTACGAGTCCAAGTTGCTGGATGCGCGGCGCATCGGCTGGGGCGAAGGCTTGGACGCGCTAGAGCTAGAGATTGGCACTGCGCCGACATGGCCGGAGTCGATTGGGTTGTTTTTAGAGGATGAACTCTGCGGAGTCGATGGCGTTCTTGCGTTGCATTACACCAACGCAACTCAGCTTGTTCCGAACTTCTTTAGCGGGAATCAGAAGACACTAGGCATGCGCGACTGGTTTCCGTTTCCAAAAACACTTTATGGCCTTGCCCCGGGGAATCCCTGACGTGATCCGCTAGTACTACGTGGCCATTTCGGGTACGGCCCAAGGGAGACTCCCCCCCGGAGGATCGCCGCGTTCCGAGGGAAGAAACCCAATAGCGCTAAGTTTGGATGAACACCTGCGGCTCAAGGCTCAAGGCTTCCGCATTAGAAGGAGACCGCTGAGCATGGCGAGGAGGGCCTGAGCATCATCACGGGTCCACTCGCTGGCGAGGCTGTGTGCTGCAAGGTGAGCCACCTGATGCAGATGATGCCGGAGGTGATCCAATCGCTGCGCCTTGGTTCTCAGCTTCTTATCCGGTGGGCCAAATTCTTCCTTTTCGATTTCGTCCCGCCAAATCTCAAGTGCCAGCCGGATGGAAGCAATACACCCTTTCCACCCGGTCTCTCCGCCTTGATCGAAGAACCTGCGCGCGTCGAGCGTAGCGTGCCAGACCTTATCCCACGGAGCCGGACGGGCCGGAGGCAGTGGCATCTCGATCAGGATGTTCTCAGCCACCTTCAGTTCACGAAGCAGTTCAACCCATTTTTCGCGTGGATAACACACGCGCAGTTGATTTCGCGCCGGTATCGGTGGCGCTGATGCAAATGTCACGTAACGATCCGGTGCGAGCTTTTGGAGGTGTGAGACTTCGGCAAGGCAGTTCAACACCAGCACAGGCGGTTGACCGTTTCTCATCTGCTCAAACTGAGCGAGCGCTTAGCCGATGCTCCGTCATCCCAGCAGTGAGCGACTGGCCGTCCCCCCGGCAGAACACGTAAGGGCCGCACAGGTGGCGGTGTCCCTTGAGCGCGTCCACCGCTGAGCCCGGCAGGTCCACCGTTCTTTCCCGTCCCCCCTTCGGCAGCCACGTCACACCCTGCCAGATAGTGCGCCGAACCTTGAGCTTGCCGCGCTGCAAGTCCAGGTCGCCCCACTGGAGTCCGATCAACTCCCCATGCCGCAGCCCCGTCTTGAGTGCCAACAGGATAAACGTTCGCCACTCCGGCTCAGCGGCGTTGATCAAGCGCTCGGCCTCCTCGAAGGTGAGGAAGTCGAAGACGGGCTTCTCCGTCCGGAAGAGCTTCACGCGCGGGATGTGGGCGATGACGCCCTGTTCCTGCGCCAGTGCGAGCAGCTTGTGCAGCACCGTGAGCACGTTGTTGATGGACTTGAGGCTCAGCAGCTTCGGGCCAGTGCCCTTGCGCTTGCGGAGGGCTGCCCGCGTGGGGGCGTCCTTCCGGGCGCGTGCGCCTGACGGCTTCTTACGCATGGCGGCCTTGAAGTCCTCGATCTCCGCAGGGCCGATGGCGTCCAGGGCCATGCTCCCGAAGGCGGGCACGAGGTGGTCATCAAGGATCTGCCGCTTGGTGACGACGCTGGAGTACTTGTTGTTGTTCTCGCTGTACATGATGAAGCGCGGGACGAAATCCCCGCGGGTGAGGGTGTACGTCGTGGACTCCGCGCGCGGCCTGCTCATCTTCAACGAGCTGTAGGCGCGCATCCGTCCAGGGGCATGCTGCAATGACGGGACCAACGGGGACGGGAGGGCAAGGATTCGACGCTCGCGACAGGGTTCTGTCACCACGCCGCAACCATCTCCCGGCCCGGTGAGGATTTCGGAGCTCGAGCGCGCTTGGAAAAGGGGCCCCACCTTTCGTGGGTGTCCCCTGCTCGAGAGGTTCACGATGACGTCCCCCCCGCGCCATGCCCTGGTGCTGCTCTCCACCTGTGTCGTGCTGCTGTCCACCTTCGCCGGCTGCGACGACGACCCGGGCCCCACGCCCGATGCCGGTACCCAGGTTCCTCCCGCGGACTCCGGCCCCCCCGACTCCGGTACGCCAGACGCGGGCCCCGAGGCGCCGTGGGACGGCGGCTACACCGTGCTGGAGGATCACGGGGACTGGATCAACCGGGGCCACTTCTCGCCGTGCCGCTTCAACCCGGAGGGAGACCCCACCACCATCAAGTGCGAAGACCTGTCCCGCTACGACGTGTCGCAGTGCGACCCGGAGGCGCTCGCGCAGTTGGAGCCGCACGGCATCTACCTGGCCGACATGCTCGGTGAGCGCCGGCTGTCCGATGGCGGCACCTCCGTCATCCAAGACGGCATCGGCTTCATGCTCAGCTCCGACGGCGGGGCGAGCACGATGGTCGGCAAGCCACTGCTGACCCGGAATACGGACGGAGGGAGCTTCTTCCTCGTCGGCAGATTCACCAACGCCTTCAACGGAGCCGTCACCGTCGCCTCGATCGCCGGCTGCCAGGTGCCCTCCTCCGGCCTCATCACCGGCTGCTACGCGCGCTGCACCAACGGGCAGCTCGTCCGGTCCGGCACCTTCGAAGCCCACCGCCTGCCATCACACCGGGGCGAGGGCGAGTCCTCGGGCGGCCTGCGCCCCATCTCCGAATACGATATCGAGCTGGGCGCCCCCGCGGACGTCTACGTCACGAAGAACCACGCGTATGTCGTCTCCGTCAACAAGGTCTACGGCGGCAGCGCCGGTGGGCTCACCGTCCTCGACGTGAGTGACAGGGCGCACCCCCTCTTCAAGGCCTCCATCAGCCTGCCGGGTGACGGGAACTGGAATGGGGTGTGGGCCAAGGACGATGCGCTCTACATCGCCGGCAACAGGTCGGGGGTCCTCGTCTATGACATCTCCAACCCCGCGCAGCCTGAGTACGTGCGCCACCTGCCCGCGGGAGAGTACGGGGCGCACACCGTGCTGGTGGATGGAAACCGGCTGTATGCCATGTCGATGAGTGGGGCGGTGACGTTCGTGTTCGACGTCACCACGCCGCTCGCCCCCGTGCTGCGCCAGCGCATCAACGTGCCGTCGGAGTCCCCCTACGCCGGCGCGCATGACGCCTTCCCGTACGAGGGGCGCCTCTACATCAGCAATGGCTACGGCGGCTACGCCGTCATGGATGTCACCGACCTCGACAATGTGCGGCACCTGGGCCAGTACATCCACGGCTTCGAGGTCTTCGCGCACCACAGCGCGGTGGGCACCTTCGCCGGGCGCACCCTCGCGTTCGAGGGCACCGAGTACGGCGGCTCGCACCTGCGCGTGCTGGACGTCACCGACCCCGCGCACATCGTGAAGATTGGCGAGTTCCGCCTCAGCCCCGTCACGTCCATCCACAACATCATCCTCAAGGGCCACCGGCTCTACATCGCCTGGTACCACGAGGGCGTGCGCGTGCTGGACGTGTCCAACCCCACGAAGCCGCGCCAGGTGGCGCACTACAACACCGTCCGCGATGGCGACTTCGGCCGGACGGACAACCTCTTCGAGGGCACCTTCGGCATCCGCGTGCCCGGCGACGGGTACGTGTACGCCGCGGACTCCGTGCGCGGCCTGCTCATCTTCAACGAGCTGTAGTTGCTCCCGCCGCCCGGTCCCGAGGTGCTGCAAGGTCAGGACCAATCGGGGCCGGAGCGGCTTGTTTCCACACTCGCAGCGTGACTCCCTCGTCGGGGCGCAGCCATCTCCGCCGCCCGGAGCCCACCGCGGCGTCTCATCCCGCATGGCAAGCAGGCCCCCCGCCCTGGGGGGCCCCTGCTCCCGAGGTCCATGATGAGGCCCCCTCCGCGTCCCTGCCTGGCGCGGCTACGCGGCGGGCGCGGGGCTGGCGAACTGGCGGCTGTAGAGCTCGGCGTACTTGCCGTTCAGCGCCATGAGCTCGTCGTGGGTGCCGCGTTCGACGACGCGCCCGGCGTCCATCACCAGGATGAGATCCGCGTTGCGGATGGTGGAGAGCCGGTGGGCGATCACCACGCTGGTGCGCCCCTCGAGCAGGGTCTGGAGCGCCTTCTGGATCAGCGCCTCGGTGCGCATGTCGATGTTCGCGGTCGCCTCATCGAGGATCAGGATCCGCGGCTCCGTGAGCACCGCGCGCGCGAAGGCGAGGAGCTGCCGCTGTCCTTGGCTGAGCGTCGCGCCCGCCTCGCCGAGCACCGAGTCGTAGCCCTTGGGCAGCGCGGCGATGAAGTCGTGCGCGAACACCGCGCGCGCCGCGGCTTCTATCTCCTGCGCCGTCGCGCCCGGTCTGCCGAAGCCGATGTTCTCCGCGATCGTGCCGGTGAACAGGTACGGCTCCTGGAGCACGATCGCGATCTGCCGGCGCAGGCTCTCGCGGGTGAGCTGGCGCACGTCGGTGCCGTCCACGCGCACCGCTCCGGACGACACGTCGTAGAAGCGCGGGATCAGACTGGCGATGGTGGTCTTGCCCGCGCCGGTCTTGCCCACGATCGCCACCGTCTGTCCCGGCTTCGCTTCGAAGCTCACGTCGTGCAGCACCGGGCGGGTGGGGTCGTAGCCGAAGCTCGCGTGGTCGAGCTCGATCCGGCCCGTGGCCTTGTCGAGCACCGTGGCCTGAGGGACGTCCACCGGTTCGGTGGTCTCGTCGAAGATCGCGAACACGCGCTCGGCGCCGGCGAGCGCGGACTGCATCAACGTGTAGACCGAAGCGAGCATCTGCAGCGGGCGGAAGAACGACTGCACGTAGATGAGGAACGCCGCCAGCACGCCGACGGTGAGCTGCCCCGCGAACACCAGGTAGCCGCCGTAGCCGAGCACCAGCGCGATCGAGAGAGTGGAGAGCACTTCGATCACCGGCGAGAACGCCGCGGTCACGCTGCTCGCCGCCACGTTCGCGTCCCGGTTGGCTGCGTTGCGCTGCTTGAAGCGCTGGATGTTCACGTCGGTGCGGTTGAAGGCCTGCGCTTGCCGAACGCCGACGATCTCCTCCTGTAGCTCCGCGGTGACGTCGCCCACCGTCTCTCGCGTCTTCCGGTAGGCCCGCCGCGCGCGCGCCGCGAAGTACCAGGTGATGAGGAGCATCAGCGGGATCAGCGTGAAGCACGCCAGCGCGAGCCGCACGTTGATGAACAGCATCGCCACCAGCACGCCGACCAGACCCAGCGCCACGCCGAGCAGCTGCGGAAGTCCCTGCGCGAAGAACTGGCTGAGCGCGTCCACGTCGCTGCCCACGCGGCTCATCAGATCGCCGATCGGCCGGCGGTCGAAGTAGCCCAGCGGCAGCCGGAGCAGCTGCTCGAACAGCCGCGTCCGAAGGCTGGCGAGCACCCGCTGGCCCACCGCACCGATGCGCTTCGTCTGCGCGCGCTGGGACAGGGCGCTCACGCCGTAGATGACCAGCAGCGCCACCATCGAGAGCAGAAGCCCGCGCTTGCTGCCCTGCATGATGTCGTAGTCGATCGCGCGGCCAATGACGTAGGGACCGAGGCCCTGCGTCACCGCGTAGACGCCGCCCAGCAGGAGCGACTCCACCACGGGAACGCGCCACGGCCGCAGCTCGCCGATCAACCGCCGCGACACCTTCGACCGGTCGGCGGCGCGCTGTACCTCCATCTCCGCCATCGCCTGAATGTCGCCCGGGCGCCTCATGCCACGGCCTCCTTCTTCGACTCGGGCTGAAGCTGAGAGCCGACGATCTGGTTGTAGAGCTCGCTGGTCTGCACCAGCTCCTGGTGGCGGCCCTGGGCCACCACCTTGCCTTCGTCCAACACGACGATCAGATCGGCGTCGCGCACGGTGCTGAGCCGCTGGGCGATCACGATCGCGGTGCGGTGCTTGTCCCGCATCAGCGCGTCCAGCGCGCGCTGGATCAACGCCTCGGTCTGCGCGTCCACCGCGGAGGTGCTGTCGTCGAGGATGAGCAGGTTCGGCTCCGTCAGCAGCGCGCGGGCGATGGCGAGGCGCTGCCGCTGACCGCCGGAGAGGCCGACGCCGCGTTCGCCCACCACGGTGTCGTACTGGTCGGGCAACGCTTCGATGAACTCCGCCGCCTGCGCCGCCGCCGCCGCCGCCCTCACCTGCTCCAGCGTGGCGTCCGGCTTGCCGTAGGCGATGTTGGCGCGCACGGTGCCGGAGAAGAGCAGCGCATCCTGCAGCACCACGCCGATCTGCGACCGGAGCGAGGCGGTGGAGACCTTGCGCACGTCGTGCCCGTCGATCAGCACTTCGCCCGAGGTCACGTCGTAGAAGCGGGGCACCAGGTTGATGATCGTGCTCTTGCCGGAGCCGGTGGTGCCGACGATCGCCACCAGCGCTCCCGCGTCCGCCTGGAAGCTCACGCCGCGCAGGATCTCCTTCTCCGCGCCGGCGTAGCGGAAGTGCACGTCCTTGAGCTCCACTCTTCCCGACAGCGGGGGGAGCGCCACCGCGTCCGGCGCGTCGGCCAGCTCGATCGGCGTGTCGAGCAGCTCGAACACGCGCAGGGCCGAGGCGTTCGCGCGCGACATCTGCGCGGCGATGAAGCCGGTGGTCATGATCGGCATCAGCAGAAAGCCGAGGTAGCTGTTGAAGGCGATCAGCTCGCCCACGGTGAGCCGCCCGCCGAACACCAGGAAGCCGCCCACCACGACCACGGTGATCGTCCCGAGGTTCGCGAAGAAGTTCACGACCGGGATGTTGATGGAGGCGACGTCGATGAGCTTGAGGTTCTCCTCCAGCAGCTCATCGGTGAGGGCGTTGTAGCGCTCCGTCTGGCGTGGCTCGGCGGAGAACGCGCGCACCAGCCGCACGCCGCGCAGGCTCTCCTGGAGCACGACGTTGAGCTTGCCCAGCGCCATCTGCACCCGGCCGAACATCGGCCCCATCACCCGGACGAAGCGCCTCAGGGCCCAGAGGATGGGCGCGATCGCCAGCAGCGCGCAGACCGCCAGCAGGGGGTTGAGCGAGAGCAGGAGTCCGGTGGCGCCGACGAGCATCACCACCGACGCCGCGAGCTGAATCACGCCCACGCCCACGAACATCCGCACCTGGTCCACGTCGCTGGTGAGGCGCGTGAGCAGCTGTCCGGTCTGCGCCTGATCGTAGTAGCTGAACGACAGCTTCTGGATGCGGGCGAAGAGCCCACCGCGCAGGTCGTACGCCACGCCCTGAGACGCGCTCTCGGAGAGGTAGCTCTGCAGGAAATTGAAGAGGCCGCGCGCCAACGCGATGCCGAGCAGGGCGACCACCGCCACCCGCATCGTGTGCCGGTCGCCCTTCGTGATGCCCTGGTCGATCGCCATCCGCACGAACTGCGGCGCGGCGAGGTTGGCCGCGGAGGCCAGCAGCAGCGCGACCAGCGCGCCGACCGTGGCGCCGCGGTAGTGCGAGAGGTACCGGATTGCCCGCCAGACACCCGCGGAATTCCGCTTTCCCACTGCCGGCGCTTGACTCATGCGCGCCCTCATAGCGGTTGGCTCAAGTCCGCGCCATGACAGGGACTTTCCTTCGCTCCGATGCCGAAAACTGGTATGTTTGCTACCGCGTTGGCGCCGCGACGATCTTCGCTGTCCCCAGTGTGGAGGCCGCAGGCGGGTGCTGGCGTACGTGACGGCCCCTGGTGGGGTGCGCGTGTCCGCCCCCCCGTGTAGCCAGCGGACGCCCGCCAGGGGAGCCGACGGCCGGGGCAACCCCGCGTTCGCGGGGTATTCGCCCAAGAGTCATCTCGTCATCATGCCGGCGGCTCTCAGCCGAGTGGGTGGCGTGTGTGTCTTTTACCGAGGTTCCTCGCGCGGTCGAGTGCGACCTCGAGACCGTGCAGAACTGGCCCACCACCTACCCCCTCCCCCGTCCGCAACAGGACTCCCCTCCGGCCCACACTCAGTTGCGAGGGGCCACTTGAAAGGAAGCGCAGATGAAGACTTCGAACGTGTTGTGGAGGATGTCGGGAACGTTGGTGCTGGCGGCAATGCTTGGCATGGCGGGCTGTGCGGAACGGGGGGAGGAGAGCCCCCAGCCAGACTCCCCGGAGGCGCCCGACGCGGTGCCGCTGCGGCAAAGGGGGGATGCGCTCTACCTCATCTCCGACGTGGTCTGGCAGAACAGGACCATCCCCGTGTGTTGGATCTCTCCCCAGGCCGCGGATGCCCAGGCACGCCAGTGGGTGCAGGAGGCGGTGACGGCCTCCTGGCAGCGGGTCGCGGATGTGACCTTCACCGGCTGGGGCACCTGTGGGACTTCCCTGGGAGGTATCCGCATCCAGGTGGACAACACCAGCGCGGGCTGGCCCCGGGTGAAACAGTTTGGCCAGAAGCTGAACCTGGAGCCGGTGGGCATGATCCTCAACTTCGCGTTCAATTACTCGACCACGAGCAACCTCTACGCCATCTGCAACTCGAACAGCACCCAGCTGCAGAGCTGCACCAAGGACGTGGCGGTCCACGAGTTCGGGCACGCGCTCGGCTTCGCGCATGAGCAGAACCGCCCGGATTCTTCAGCCTGCACGGCCGACAGCCCCGCCAATGGTGACCTCACGCTCACCTCTGGCACCGACACCACCTCCATCATGTATGGCTGCAACTACAATTATTACTATGGCAATGGCGCGCTGAGCGACGGCGACGTCGAGGGCGTGCAGTCCGTCTATGGTGGCAAGCCCGGCTTCATCGGCCACCGCGGCAAGTGCCTGGACACGGTGGGCGGCGGGACCACCAACTGGACGCAGGCGGAGCTGGCCCTGTGCGACGGCTCGCGCGCCTCGCAGAAGTGGGCCCGCACGTCGCTGGAGGAGCTCAAGCGCCCGAGCGGCCGCTGCCTGGACGTCTACTACGGCTCGTCCTCCAATGGCTCGGTCACCCAGCTCTATGATTGCAACGGCGGCATCGGCGGCCAGAAGTGGTCTTTCAAGGACGTGGCCATCAAGGGCATGGGCGGGAAGTGCCTGGACGTGGTTGGCGGCAGCACCTCCGCTGGAGCCGGGACGCAGCTCTGGCACTGCAACTACACCAACGCCCAAAAGTGGACCCTGATGCCCAACGGGGAGATCCGCAACGCGAGCGGCATGTGCCTCGCTGTCTACAACGCGAACAGTGCCGACGGCACGCCCGTGCAGATCAACACCTGCAACAGCTCGAACGCGCAGAAGTGGTACGTGGAGTCGGGCGGGCGCATCCGCAGCGCCGTGAGCACCACGAGCAACAAGTGCCTGACCCTGGCGAGCACCAGCAACAGCACCGCGGATGGGACGGCCGTGCAGATCTCCACCTGCAACGTGAATACGAACCAGCGCTGGCACCTGTCCGGGGAGATCCTCAGCGGCGTCACCACCAGCACCCGCAAGTGCCTGGACGCGAGCGGAGGCTCCAACGCGGTCGGCACCAAGGCGCAAATCTGGGACTGCACCTGGGTTGCCGCCCAGCAGTGGAACTTCTTCCCATAGCGGAACGGGGGAAGGGCGGCCAGCAGGCCTTGCCCCTCCCCTTCAGCTCCTCGACGAATTTCCTCTTCTGGGTCGCGCGGACCCTGTGCCGGTCCAAGCCGTGGGGTTGGCGACTCGCGACAAGCCGCGGGCTGAGCGCCCGGATCCACTCACACCCGCCGCAGGTCCTCCAGCAGCGAGGCAGCCTGGACTCGCAGCGGGTGCTCCGGGGGTAGGGTCGCCTCGACCTGCCGCGCCAGCTCGCGGGCCTCGGGGAGACGGTTGCCCTTGACATACGCCAGGATGAGATTGAGCGACGTCTCTGGCAGAGAAGGGGCGAGCCGCCGCGCGGCTTCCAGCGCCTCGGTGGCGCGCTGCAGGTGACGGTGGCCCTCGGACAGCAGGCAGATGCCCAGGTGGGTGAGCGGCCTCCAGTCCTCCGGCACAAGGGCGATGGCCTCCTCGTACGCGCGCAAGGCGCCTGACATGTCTGGAGGATGCAGGGCCTTGCAGGCCTCGGCCTCCAGCAACTTGAGCTCCAGCGAGCGCAGTCCCTTGTCCCAGCCGTCTCGCAGGAGCTTGAAGGCCTCTCGATTGCGTTTGCGCTCCAGGAGCGACGTGGCTTCCTGCAACAGCGCGGAAGCAGGCTCCAGGGTCCGCACCTCCGCGGAAGGCTGGCTCGCGTCCAGCGCCGCGCGCAGGAGCCGGGATTCGGGGAGCTGGCGCAACCCCAGCTCCAGGATGCGCCGCGCCCAGCGGGCTCTTCCCCGACGCTGGAGCAGTTGCGCCACCGCCCAGTAGCCGCGCGAATCCCTGGGGTCCAGCCGCAGGGCGCGGACGAACTGGCGTACCGCCGCCCGGTCGCGCAGCTCCAGGTCCAGCGCATGACCCAACTCGAAGCGGAACGCGGCCTGCTCCGGCTTGAGCGCAACAGCCCGCTCATGCGCCTCGCGTGCCGCCACGACCTGCCCCAGGGCGAGGAGTGCCATCCCCTGGCCGTGCCAGGACTCAGCGGGAGCCGAGGGCTGCTGGGTCAGGGACAGGTAGTGATTGCGTGCTCCCGCGAAATCCTCGCGCAGAAGCGCCGCGGCGGCACGCATCAGCGTGACCTCCTGCCGGGCCTTCGAGGATTTCACCCGTGACAGCAATTGCTCGGCCTGAGTGGATCTGCCCTCTGCCAAGGCAATCCTGGCCGATACGAGCAGGGCCTCCTCGTCATCGGGTTGCTGTACCAGCCTGCGTGTCGCGGTCGCCAGTGCCTCCTGGAGACGCCCCTCGGCCAACAGTTCCCAGAGTGATTGCATTGTGACGCTCCGCGCAGACTCTCCACCTGGCATTGCTCGCTCACCGGAATCGGGTATGCTGTGCAAGCGAATTGGCTCAGGAGAAAACCATGTCGCCACCGGTCGGACGCTCCCCTGGAAACAACCTGCGGGTCCCAGTATCCCATACTCCCGCGCGGGGCTCGACGCCGCCAGCGACAGCACGGACGACGTCCCCTGCTCCCGCGCCGTCGCGGGCGCACAACCCACATCTTTCCGACTACTCGCAGACCAATAGGCTGCGCGGCCAGATCGATCAGCAGGCACGGGACAACCCGAGCTTCTATGGCGGGCTCGTCGGCGGAGTCAACGGCATCCTGCGGGCGGGAGGCTTCGACATCTCTCCCGCTTCACACCAGAGTGTCATGACCAACCTGCGGCAGGTGAACGAAGGGACAATGCGCCAGTCCACGGCGCACTTCCGGGAGGCACAGACCTTCGCCCGGGACGCCGCTCAGAGCTACAGCAGCGGCCGGCTCATCCAGGGAGACATGGAGCGGGCTGGCGTGATTCTCAACACGATTGGCGGCCTCGGGATGGGCGCGTTGGAGCTCGGCGCAGATGCGCTCGCGGCCACGCGTGCCAGGCTGAGCCGTCAGTGACCCGTTCGCGGGGGCACGAAGCAGCGGGCTCCGAAGGGACGGTTGCGCGGTGAAGGCCGCGCACTGTGCCTGCGCGTCCTTCCCCACGATGGCCTATCTCACGGACACTGCGAATAGCAGTACGCGCGATAGCTATTACAGTAGAAGGGGTCGCCGCCGCCAAAGTAGCACTGGTAGTACTTCGCATCGCAGGCGTCGGTGCACGGACCCGGCGTGGCCATCTCGACGACCCGGGTGGCTTCCTCCGGGCTCGTCGGTTCTACGTCCTCGACACCGCCACAGCCCACAAGCAGCCCAACAGCCACCAGCCCGGCAATGATTGCCCCGCGCATTCGTCACTCCTGGTTTGAAGGATTGTGCTGCCTTGTCAGGATAGCGCTGCTTTCGACGGCCTGGCAATGACCGGACTCTCGCATCTCCTGACGAGGGCCCGCGCCCCCATCAAGACCCTGAGCTGTCCGATTTGACGGGGCGCCTCCACTGACGAAGCACCTCCGTCGACGTCCGCCTCCCGGGGTGACAGCCGTCACTGCTGCTGAACCTTCCGGGCGACGACCTTGTCACCGAAGCGTTCCGCGTTCGCGAGCCACGCGGCGGCATTCATCACATAGCGGCCAGTCCCTGCGGTGTCCCACTTCAGGTACAGCCGCGTGAAGCCTCCGTCGATGATGGCTCGCTTGCCATCGCGGTCGTAGTAGGCGCCGACCACGCGGCCATCGGAGCCGTAGATGAGCGGCTCGAGGGGACCGAGCTTGTCGATGTTCGTGATGGTGTGTCCCTCGTACAGGTACTCGATGCCGGTGGTCAGCAGGTGCCTCTGGATGACCCCGGGCTCGCTCCCCTTCCGGTGGATGCCGACGACCTGCTCACCCTGCGCGTGGTGCTCGACGAGCTCGGTCCCGAAGAGCGCCCTGGCGACGATGTTGGCGTCGTCGGAGTACGGCGCGTTGTCGCCCCAGAGGTAGACGCCTCGCCCGCTGTCGAAGAACCGCTTGATGACGCGGGCATGCTCCTCGGTGAGCTGCCGACCCGCGCCGCCAATGACCCACAGCTGGGACGCCTTCTGGAGCTTCTCGGCGAGTTCCTTGGGGGCGGGCGGGCGGTTCAGGTACCGGTAGACCGAGAAGCCCTTCTGCGCGAGCGCCTCCTTCGGCTTGACGAAGTCGAATGGCACGCCGTGGTCACTCCCGGTGTAGAGCTGGATGACGACGACGGTCTGTCCATCGAACGCTCCGTCCACGGCCAGGTCGTGCTGAGCAGAGGCGGCGTTTCCATGACTGTCGCGCTGGACGGGGCGCTCGATGCGCTCCTGGCGCACCGTGCCCGTTTTGGGGTCCGCCCGAGTCTCGATGACGATGTCAGCGGCGGGAGCGTTGGTCCCCGCCGACCGCGTGTACTGGGCGAAGGCCGGGAGCGACAGGCACAGCGCCAGGAGCAGCATCAGTCTTTTCATGGTAGCCGCTGCAAACGGCCGGGCCGCGAGAAAGTTCTGCCCGGCCGCACCGCACCACCGCAGGGCCCAGCGCGCCCGGGTTCATGGGTCGCGCGTTCAAGCAAGCGCTAGTGTTCAGGCCCGCGCCGCAACCTGGCGCGTAGCCCACAGGGCCTCGCTGGCGCGGTAGACTGTGACGCCATGATCTTCCGTGGGAAAGCGCCCCGGACGCGCTCCGAGCTCATCGCCGAGGCGGAGCGCGCTCGCGCCAAGGGCCGCATCAAGAAGGCCGTCGAGGCCTACCGCAAGGCGCTGGAGCTCGAGCCGGGAGACCCGGTCATCCACGGCAAGCTGGCACCGCTCCTGGCCCGGACGAAACAGCCCGAAGCCGCGCTCCAGAGCTTCCAGGCAGCGGCGAAGGGGCACCTGGACAAGGGGTTCGCGGACAAGGCCATCGCTGTCTATACGCAGGCTGCGGATACGTTCCCCCACCGCGTCGACCTCTGGCAGCAACTGGCGCAGCTCAGTCTCTCCAAGGGACACCGCGTCGACGCGGTGAGGGCCCTGCTGCGCGGGCGATTCCACCTCAGCCGCCGGAACGAGCGGCGCGACGCCATCCTCCTCTTGAAGGAAGTGCTGACGCTCGATCCCTCCCTTCTGGAGGTGAAGCTGGACCTGGCCGTGCTGCTGGCAAATGAGGGGCAGCGCGCCGAGGCGCTGGCCTTGCTCGAGCCGCTGACCCGCGAGCCGCCGGGGCCGAAGCGCGCGAAGGTGAACTGGGCGCTCCTGCGCATCTCCCCGGGCCTGGGAACAGGATGGCGCTGGCTGCGCTCCGCCCTGGCGCGGCGCTGAAGCCGCGTCCAGGGCTCGAAGCCGGGCTCCTTCTAGTGGACTCCGGACACCTGGCGCTGGGGCGCGAGCAGGCGCACCAGCTCCTCGGCGACACGGGCCGCGGAGGCCGGGTTCTGGCCGGTGACGAGCCGCTCGCTCACCACCACATGCTGCTGGAAGTTGGGAGCCTTCGTGAAGCGCGCGCCGCGCTCGATGAGCTTCGACTCCAGGAGGAAGGGCATGACCCGGGTGAGCTCCACCGCCGCTTCCTCCTCGTTGGTGAAGGCGGAGATGTCCCGGCCGGCGACGAGGTACGTGCCGTCTGCCAGCTTCACGTCCACCAGCGCCGCGGGGCCGTGGCAGACCGCGGCCACCACGGCTCCGCGCGCGTAGACGGAGCCGATGAGGGCGCTGATGCGCGCGTCTCCCGGCAGGTCGAACATCGTCCCATGCCCACCAGGAACGTAGAGGGCGGCATAGCGTGCGGGCTCCACCTGCTCCGGCCGCAGCGTGCTCGCCAGTCGCGCGGCCTGGCGCTCGTCATCGAGGAAGGCGCGGTTGAGGGCATCATCGCGCGTGACGCCATCCATGGGCGGGCGGCCTCCCTTGGGGCTGACGAAGTCCACCTCCAGGCCCGCGCGGGTGAAGACGTCCAGCGCGTGGGTGAGCTCGGACAGGTAGAAGCCCGTCTTCCGGCCGGTGTCGCCGAGGGTGTCGTGGCTGGTGAGGACGATGAGGACTCGCATGGGTTCGACTCCGGAAGTTCGTGGGGTGGAGGTGGAGAGGGGGCTCGAGGTGGCGCAGCCGGAGACGAGCGTGGCGGCGAGCAGGCCGAGCAACGGGAGTGAGTGGGTGCCGTTCATGGCGCTGCAAGGTAAGAGGCGGGAGCGCCGCGCACCCATCGCGCTTCTTTCGCTGAGCGATAGGAATTCCCATGGCTGACCTGGACCTGCTCCGCTCCTTTCTCGCCATCTACCGGGCGGGCTCCATCTCGCGGGCGGCCGGTACCGTGCACCTCACGCAGCCGGCCCTGTCCGCGCATCTCCAGGCCCTGGAGGCGAGGCTCGGGCGGCCTCTCTTCACGCGGAAGGCCCGGGGTGTGGTCCCCACTCCCGCCGGGCACGACCTGGCCCAGGCAGCCGCCGCGCACGTCGACGCGCTGGACGTCCTGGTCGACACGCTGCGAACGGGAAGCACGGCGCTGGAGGGCACGCTATCTGTGCGAGGGCCCGCTCCAGCGCGGCGCGCTGGTGGAGCTGATGCGGCCCGCCCAGCCCGTGCGCAACCGGATCCACCTGGCCACGCGCGAGGCGCGAAGCCGGGCGCCCCGCATCCGGGCCGCGTCGGAGCTGCTGCTGCGCTCGTCCCCGGCGTGGTGATGGACCGGCGGCAGGGGGTAGCGTGTCCAACCCGCGACGCGAGCCTTCTTCCGTCCCAGACCCGAGGAGTTTCAATCCATGAAGCAGTACCTGAAGCGATGGCTGTCGGTGGTGTGCGTGGGAGCATTCACGGTGGCCCTGCCCGCCTGGGCGGATGCGCCCACCCCCGTCGACTGTGGCACCGTGGAGTGCGAGGGCATCCGGGAGACGCGGGCCCTGGGCGTCGCGGAGCTGTCGTACTTCCAGGAGACGGACGTGTTCACCCAGGACATGGGGGTGCTCACGTCCTACGGGAGCTTCGCGCCCCCGCCCTGCGCGAACGGGACGCGTGCACCCCTTCCGGGGCCGGGATGGGTGTCGGGGTGCAACTTCTCCTACAGGATCGCGAGCATCACCCCCCACCCCAACCCGACCTTCGTCGCGGTGGCGCAGGGCGCTCCGGGGACACCCGCCGCGGGCCTCACGCTCCAGTTCACCACCCACCCGGTCTCCGGCTTCCTCTTCTGGCTGGAGCGCAACGGCGTGCGCCGGTACGTGGACGCGGCGGAGTGCCTTCCTCCTCAGTCGTTCAGCTGTGACGCCCAGCTGCGAGAAGGGACGATGGGAATCCGGGCGCTGTTCGTTTCCGAGATGGCGTACTTCCAGGAGAAGGACCACTACTCCAACAACTACGCGCTGATTGGCTTCTCACCGCCTGGGTGCGCGAATGGTACCCGGGCGCCCGTGCCCGATGCGTCATGGGTGGGGGGCTGCAAGTTCATCTACCGCGCGGACGTGGTGAGCCCCTCCAGCGTCACCCTCACCGCACGCGCCGTGGCGGGCTCCGTTCAAGGCACCGTCGTGACCATGTCGAATCAGGGCGTGTTGTCCGTCACGCCCGTCTACGACTCCGTTTGCAGGTAGGCGGAAGGCTCGAAGGTCCACGGGCAACAGCGCCCATGTGGACGGTGCCCGCGAGGAGCAGGCCCCCTGGAGTCATCGACGAGCCAGGGGGCTGTAGCGCCATCTCTCAGTAGAGGTACTGCAACCCGGTGATGTCGGAGCTGGTGAACTCGCCGTTCGTATCGGGCGGGTAGCAGGAGTTCATGATCGACCCTCCCGGCGTGGCTGGCGGCATCCCGGGGATGAGGATGGCGCCGACGCCAGCGGTGCCTTCGCTGGTGGGCGTGCCGCCGCAACTGATGGACCGATCATAGTAGTCCGTGTGGCGGAGACCGATCGTGTGGCCAAGCGCGTGGGTGATGACGTGCTCGTTCACGTCCACGCTGTAGCTGTTCAGCCCGGTGCCGATGGTGATGCTCCCGTAGGGACGGCCTCCCGAGGGGTATCCAGCAGAGTGGCCTGTGCCGGCCACGGTCGTCGCGGTGATGTTCGCGGTGCAGCCGGTGGTCGGTCCCCGCACGAAGGTAATCCTGAGCCCCAGGGAATTGTAGTTGGCGAGTGCCATATCGAGGCCCTGGCTGAGCCGGATGTAGCCGTTGAACGAGGAGGTGGGGTTGACGCAGATCCTCGTCACGGAGGTGCCGACGAGATTGCTGGTCCTGACCAGCTCCGCGCTCCCCTCGCCGGGCTGGAGCATCTCCCGGGACGCCTCGAGGGACACCTGGGCGTCGCGCCCCACGTACACGGCACCGTCGACGACCCTGATGTCGTCGGCCGGAAACCCGGCCTCGATCAGGTTGGCCAGGGTCTCCTCGCTCTCGATTTGCGGGTCGGTACCGCAGCCGGCCAGCAATGCGCCACAGCTCATCCCGAGGACTGCCGCTCGCTTGAACATTGTCGTTCCCCTTTTCGTCCTGAAGCGGTTCTCCCCGCGGTCCCGGCATGGGAGCGTCGGGGCAGACAATATGACTCCAAGGGAGCTCTACCTGTAAATCCCAGCAAGTCATGATTAAGCAACGTCGTCATCCCCGTGCCATTCACCTGCGGAGGCGCGCTTCAAGACCCACGTGGCTGGTTGGCCTGCATGGCTTTCTATCGCGGCGAATCGCGCGGCGGACTGAAAGACAAACGGCACGCTGACCTCGATTTCCTCTCCCAGCGTGACGAGTATGTCAGCGTCCAGGAGAAGGGGTCGGTCGAGATTCCCGTGCTGCGGGGAGCTCCGTCGCAGTCCGTGGGCCCCGCCTTCGAGGATTTCTACGTCGTCAACCTGACCGGCGTGGCGCGCACCCCGGGCTACACCCTGACGGGCACGCCTCACCTGCTCCCGCCCAACCCCCTGCCCGCCGCCACCACGGCCCGGTTCCTGCTCACCGCCCCCACCCCGCCGGTGACCCAGACCTACTACTACACGAACAACGCGGCGGCTCCGGCCTCCGGGAAGACGTGCATCTGGCAGCTGTTGGTCAGCGTCACCGGCGGCCTCTGCTCGGCGCAGCTCAACTGGGGCTCCTACGGCGGCGCCGTCTGCCTCACCGATGGAACCCAGTCCTTCATCGACCCGAACACGTGCCAGTCGCAGATCGCCACCTCCATCCAGTGAGCTGAGCCGCGCGCCGTCAGCGGCCTTCCGTGAGGCCGCTGGCGGTGCCGTGTCCGTGCGCGTCGCGGATGGCAAGTCGAGGAAGCGCGCTGGGCCAGGGCGTTGTCACCCTGGCCCAGCTGCTGCCGGCCCTGCGCAGCCCAGGGCGTAGCTCCCTCTCATGGAGAGGGCGTTGAGCTCGGCTTTCCGGAGCTCAGAAGTTTGTGTTGAGCGAGCCGTTGGTCAGCCTGAGGTATGTACAGGTGCCGTTCGCGTCCCACCTCACGTCGAAGAAGCCCCGGGAGCTCAGGGCCTTCTCCCAGAGAGACGAGACGGTGGCGTCTGGAATGCAGATGTAGGCGGTGTCGGTGGTCGCGCCCGGCACGGTGGCCCGGGCATAGAAGCTGCGGTTGCCGGCCAGGTCATCACGGAATTGGGCGGAGGAGGTCGCTGCCGCGTCCTCGCGGAAGCCGATGAAGTTGCCATAGCAGCGGCCCGAGCCATCCGTGTTCTTGTTGCAGGACACGGTCCTCGTCTGGAGGCCCGCGCTCGCGACGGAAGCGATGCCGAGGGCGGCGAGCGCCACCACCGGGGACAGCGACTTCAGGGAAAGGGACTTCAGGGAAAGTGACTTCGTCATGGTCTTCTCCTGGATGGGATGACTTCCGACAGCAGGACTCTGGGGTGAAGCGCTACGGCAGCCCGTCTGCTTCGCCGGAAGGAATGAGTCGGTTCTGGTTGATGGCGACGACGAGCCTGCGTCGGAGTTCCGCGGCCTCGGCGCGGTCGCGGATCTGGGAGAGCTCGTGTCGAATCTCGAGTACATCCTCCGCCGTCATGCGCCCGCTGGAGACGACCCGCTCCACCAGCGAGCCCGCGCGGGCCGCCGACTCGCGCTGCTCCGGGGACAGCGGTGGGGGCGGGGCGGGAGGCTCCGCTTCGCGTGAGCCCATGGCGAGCGCTCCGGACTCCTTCAGCAGGGTCGCCATCCGCTGGGCAATGGCATCCAGGTCTTCGGCGGTGGGCCGTGCGGAGCCCGAGGCCAGGGACGGAGGAATGCCCGCGGAGCTACTCCCGGAAGGACTGCCGGGGACGTGATGCCTGGCCTGGACGACCCGGCGCAGCGCAGCGACCTCGGTGGAGAGTTCCTGCATGCGCAGGTCCTGGGCCTGCTGTCCCTGGCTCATCGCGAGCCAGCAAGCCATCGCGCTGCCCAGGGCTGATGTCAGGCCCAGGAACCCCATACGCAAGACATGGGCGGTCATGGCGGCTCAGAAATGAGAGTACTGGCTGCCGTTGTTCAGGAACAGCGAATAGCATTCACCCATGACGTTCCAGTAGATGGAGAAGTAGCCCTGGTGGTTCATGGCCTTGCTCCACTGTGCTCCCGTCACTGCGTCAGCCGTGCAGTTGAAGTACTCCGTCGTCGTGCCAGACGTGAGGGCCGCGGTGAAATACGGAGCGGAAGTGCTGTTCTGGGTGAACAATGCCTGGGTGTTGGCGCCGGAGTGATTGCGGAAGCCGAGGAGGCTGCCGTAACACCGCCCCGAGCCATCCGCGTTCTTGTAGCAGTTCGCGGATTCCGTCTGGTAACCCGCCAGGGCCGCGGGAGTTGTCATCAGTGTCGCGAGACAGACGGCTGCCGCCCAGGTCTTCGAGGTATGACGCATGTGGATTCCTTTTCTGGAGCTGGCCAGGGCCCGGGCTCCTTGCCCGGATGCCTGGCTGAGAGAAGCGACGTGAGGTCCTTCACTCGAAGCAGATCCTAAGGAGGGGGTCTGACGTCGCGATGCACCCGCGCTTGCCGTGCTTTGCCGTGGGCGGCATTGGCCGTCTGTGCGGTAGTGGCGGGCGGCACCTCGTGTCCACGGCTCCAACTTCGTCGGGGACACTGAATGCAAAGGCCGGAAGTCGCTGGAGACAGCGGCTTCCGGCCTTGGTGTTTTCAGGGACTGGCGCGGCTCCTGCTACTTCATGCGCA
Organism: Pyxidicoccus trucidator; assembly: GCF_010894435.1. Classification (NCBI taxonomy): domain Bacteria; kingdom Pseudomonadati; phylum Myxococcota; class Myxococcia; order Myxococcales; family Myxococcaceae; genus Pyxidicoccus; species Pyxidicoccus trucidator. The sequence goes on from NZ_JAAIXZ010000009.1 coordinate 155,005, forward strand.
CCGTGACGGCGTTGGTCGCGGTGTTGAGCGTGAGGAAGCCCCTCTGGAACTCGCTCTCGCGCCCGCCGGTGACTGCGTACTCGTCACGCACCGGGTAGCCCAGCGTGCTGCGCTCCCAACCCATCGACTCCCACTTCGCGCGGATGGGGCCATGCACCTCGTGCGCTCCCGTCGCCGCCGTCCAGTAGATGCTTCCATTCTGGAAGTGGTTGAAGCGGCCCACCCCGTCCGGCGTCGCCGTCTCGTCCGTCAGCGGGTAGCCCAGCAGCCCCGCCTCACGGCTCAGCGCGACCCACTTCACGTTGATGTCTCCACTCACCGCGTGCGCTCCCGTCGCAAGCGTGAAGTAGATGCTTCCCCGCTGGAAGTGGCTGTAGCGGCCCACCCCGTCCGCCGCTCCCTGCTCATCCGTCAGCGGGTAGCCCAGGGCGCTCTTCTCCCACCCCAGCTCCGCCCACTTCGCATGGATGAGTCCACGCACCTCGTGCGCTCCCGTCGCAGCCGTCCAGTAGATGCTTCCGTTCTCGAAGTGGTTGTAGCGGCCCGTCTTGTCCGGCGTCTCCTGCTCCCCTGTCTTCGGGTAGCCCAGCACGCTGCGCTCCCAGCCCAGCTGCTCCCACTTGTTGCGAATCTCCCCGTGGACTTCCCAGGCCCCAAGCTCCGGCGTCCAGTAGATGCTGCCCCGCTCGAAGTGGTTGAAGCGGCCACGGCCGTCCGGCGCCGTCCACTCGTCGATGATGGGGTAGCCCAGCGGGCCGCGCTCCCAGTTCAGCTGCTCCCACCGGCCACGGATGCTGCCCATCACCACGTGCGCGCCCAGCGTCGGCGTCCAGTAGATGCTGCCGCGCTCGAAGTGGTTGAAGCGGCCCACCCCATCCGGCGCGGCCAGCTCGCCGGCCTGGCAACTGCCGAGCAGCGCCGGACCGTTCATCGCGTCGTACTTCGCCTTGATGTCCCCCTGGAGCACGCAACCAGAGCCCCAGTTGTAATCGGTCCGGTAGCGGGTGAAGACCGCGGACACGAGCGAGGAACCGCCCACCGTGGTCCTTCCGCATTGCATGGCATACGCGCCCACCCACGGGGTGTACGTGTAGAGCACGGCGGTGGCCTTGTTGGCGGGCGTCACCGTGCAGGGGTCCAACGTCTGCTTGGCGAAGCCGACCCTCCACCCACTGACCGTGGGCCTGCCCGCGTCCAGATCCCTCAGGTATCCCCGGATCTTCGCGGCACCGCACTCCACCTGACTGCCAAAGCCCGCGTAGCTCGTGTCGCAGCCCCCACTGTCCGGACAGCCACAACCGGTGGCCTTGGCCAGGTTGCTCGAGGTCCCGCTCTGGATGAGACCCGACTCGATCTGGATGCGCGCCAGCATGTAGAGCGGGCTGATGCCATGGGCGCGGGAGCGCTCGACGATGAGCGTGGCGGCCGTCTTGTTGCTCCACGCGGGGTCCCTGTACCCGGCCAGAAAGGAGCCCTTCTGCTGGAGGAACTGCTGCACCTGCGCGGGAGCAATCCAGCCCCCACCCGTCAGTTCCGCGTCCTCCATCAGCCGGTGCATGTCGTGGACCCCGGCCAGCTCGAGCAGGACCTGACCGGTCAGCTCATCCACGGGACGGGGTTCTTCATCGGGACCACCGCAACCGACAGCCAGGGCACACAACAACATCAAATGGCGTGACAAGCGCATGCGTCTTCTCGGGGAAAGGGGGGAGCCGGCGAAGGTGTCGCCCTGCGGCGGGAGGCGGATGGGCACGCTCCCGCCGAGGGCGGACCTCAATCATCCGATGCGGACCTCAGGAGTCCGCGGGACTGCTACTTCATGCGCACCGTGACGGCGTTGGTCGCGGTGTTGAGCGTGAGGAAGCCCTTCTGGAACTCGCTCTCGCGCCCGCCGGTGACTGCGTACTCGTCACGCACCGGGTAGCCCAGCGTGCTGCGCTCCCAACCCATCGACTCCCACTTCGCGCGGATGGGACCATGCACCTCGTGCGCTCCCGTCGCCGCCGTCCAGTAGATGCTTCCATTCTGGAAGTGGTTGAAGCGGCCCACCCCGTCCGGCGTCGCCGTCTCGTCCGTCAGCGGGTAGCCCAGCAGCCCCGCCTCACGGCTCAGCGCGACCCACTTCACGTTGATGTCTCCACTCACCGCGTGCGCTCCCGTCGCAGGCGTGAAGTAGATGCTTCCCCGCTGGAAGTGGCTGTAGCGGCCCACCCCGTCCGCCGCTCCCTGCTCATCCGTCAGCGGGTAGCCCAGGGCGCTCTTCTCCCACCCCAGCTCCGCCCATTTCGCATGGATGAGTCCGCGCACCTCGTGCGCTCCCGTCGCAGCCGTCCAGTAGATGCTTCCGTTCTCGAAGTGGTTGTAGCGGCCCGTCTTGTCCGGCGTCTCCTGCTCCCCCGTCTTCGGGTAGCCCAGCACGCTGCGCTCCCAGCCCAGCTGCTCCCACTTGTTACGAATCTCCCCATGGACTTCCCAGGCCCCAAGCTCCGGCGTCCAGTAGATGCTGCCCCGCTCGAAGTGGTTGAAGCGGCCACGGCCGTCCGGCGCCGTCCACTCGTCGATGATGGGGTAGCCCAGCGGGCCGCGCTCCCAGTTCAGCTGCTCCCACCGGCCACGGATGCTGCCCATCACCACGTGCGCGCCCAGCGTCGGCGTCCAGTAGATGCTGCCGCGCTCGAAGTGGTTGAAGCGGCCCACCCCATCCGGCGTGGCCAGCTCGCCGACCTGGCACTTGCCCAGCAGCGCCGGACCGTTCATCGCGTCGTACTTCGCCTTGATGTCCCCCTTGAGCACGCACGCCGTTCCGCAGTGCGCATTGGCCCGGTTGAGGTAGTCCCTCCAGGGCCAGTTGACGCCGGGATCCGTGCGGTCATACGGCTGGAGCTTGCCGTGCCCCACCACGTGGTAACTGTCGCGGGGAATCCCGTGGTCACGAGTGATGTCGCACAGCAGCCGTGCCGAGGCGTCAATCTGCCCCACCGGCCAGTTCACCGTCGACGCATACCCGCCGTGCTCGATGCCGATGGTGAAGTCGTTGGCGCTTCTCCCGTTCAGCCCGCACTCCGCCCCGCTGTTGTTGCTGCACTGGTAGGTGGCGCCGATGTGCCAGCCCCGGCTCCCGTCGCGCACCAGCTGGCTGATCTCCCCTCCGTCCTCGCGCACCACGTAGTGCGCGCTCACTCCTGAGTTGGGGTTGGTCAGCCAGCTCCAGCACCCCGAGTAGCTGCTCTCACAGGTGTGGATGACCACCATCTTCACACCCATGGGCCGGGAGTTGTAGTTGGGCGAGGGCCGCCACACGGCCGGTGCGTAGTCCGGACCGGCGAGCGCCTGGACCTGCTGCCCCAGCTCCTCCACGGCCAGGCCCTGTCCACTCGCGGTCCACTCCTTCGAGAGCTTCCCGAGTCCCAGGCGGGCCACCCGGAAGACCTCCTTGTGGACGAAGCTGCGACGGCCCTCCTCATCCTGGATGCCGGACACCTCGGCCACCGCCGGTGCCCACTTCGCCGCCTGAGTCCTATCCACCTTCAGCGCCTCCGCGTGGCGCGACAGCAGCGCCGCCGCCGCACGGACGTGGGAGCGCGTGTCGGTCCTCGCCTGCGCTGCCGTGACGCCGGCCAGCTTCGCGCCCTCCTCGAGCTGCGTGCCCGTGAGCGCCATCATTCCGTAGACCGCCGGGCGGCCCTCGAACTCCTCGGCGCCCTCCACCATCTGGTAGCGCGTCTGCACGAAGGAGATGGACTTGAGGAGCGCGGGCGGCACATCGAACTCCGCGCCGGCCTCCTTGAAGAGCGCATCGAAGGACTCATCCTCGCGGGCGGAGTCCTCCGTCCCTGGCGCGTCCAGCTGCACGGTGGGCGCCGTGGACGCCTCCTGCGGCTGCTGCGCGTCCATGCCACACGCTTGCGTCAGCGCCAGCGAGGCGGCGAGCACGACAATTCCTGGCCTGTTCTTCATCGATTCCTCCGGACTTCGTCACGCGAATCATGGGCGGCCCCAGGGGTCGCAAAAGGCAGGCGCACGGGGAGCCAGAAGCAGGAGGGTTACGAGTCGGTCGGCGTCTCATGAAATCGACAAAGAGGAGTCACGCAGGAAATTCCGGGCTGCCACTTCGAGGGCCGAATACCGAACGGCCGGAATTTTGCACCCCAAGTCAGGTCCGGCGGAGCATGGGGCCGCTGCGCGCAGATGGCCGACAAATACGCATCCGCTCGGGACGCCAGTATCCTCGGCGCCATTTCTCTCCGAGCCGCCACCCCAGGCGTCCCGTGAAGGAGCGCTCCGCATGAACGCTGTCACGTCTTCCCAGCCGAAGGAGATAACCCTGCGCGGGGTGACCCTCGGGGTCCTCATCACGCTGGTGTTCACCGCGGCGCAGGTCTACCTGGGGCTGAAGGTCGGCCTCACCTTCGCGACCTCCATCCCCGCGGCGGTCATCTCGATGGCGCTCCTGAGCGCCTTCAAGAACGCCACCATCCAGGAGAACAACATCGTCCAGACGCTGGCCTCGGCGGCGGGCACGCTCGCTTCCGTGATCTTCGTCCTGCCCGGCCTGTTGATGACCGGCTGGTGGAGCGACGTGCCGTTCTGGCCGACGTTCGGCGCGTGTGCGATTGGCGGCGTACTTGGCGTGATGTACACCGTGCCGCTGCGTCGCGCGCTGGTCTCCGGCTCCGACCTTCCGTATCCCGAGGGCGTGGCGGCCGCCGAGGTGCTCAAGGTGGGCACCTCCTCGCGCTCCGGCGCAACCGAAGGCAAGGCCGGCCTCATGTCCGTCATCTGGGGCAGCATGGCCTCGGCCCTGTTCGCGGCGGCCGCCGCCGCCAGGCTGATGGCAGGTGAGGTGGCCGGGTATTTCAGGGTGGGCAGCGGCGCCACGGGCATTGGTGCCGCCAGCTCGCTGGCGCTCATCGGCGCGGGACACCTGATGGGCATCACGGTCGGCATCGCGATGCTGGCCGGCCTGGTGATTGCGTGGGGCATCCTGGTTCCGGTCCTCACGGCCATGGACCCGATGCCGGACGCCACGGCGTCGGAGCACGCGCTGCGCGTCTGGGGCACGCAGGTGCGCATGCTCGGCGCCGGCGCCATCGGTGCGGCGGCCATCGTGACGCTGGCGGGCCTCGCCAGGCCGGTCATCGGCGGCCTGCGGTCCGCGCTGGAGGCGGCGCGGCGAGCCAGGACGCAGGGCCAGGCGCTCGAGCGCACGGAGCAGGATCTATCCATCCGCACGGTGGGGCTGGTGACGCTGCTCGCCCTGGTGCCGGCTGGCTGGCTCCTGGCGAACTTCCTCCAGGACACCGTGCTGGAGAGCCTGAGCGTGCCGCTGGTCGCCGTGGGCATCGGCTACGTCCTGTTCGCGGGCATCTGTGCCGCCGCCGTCTGCGGCTACATGGCCGGTCTCATCGGTTCGTCGAACTCGCCTGTCTCGGGCATCGCCATCCTGACCATCCTGGGCGCCGCGCTCAGCGTCGGCGTGGTCGGGCGGCACGTCACCGGGCCCGAGGCGGCCCCCGCGCTGGTGGCGTTCGCGCTGTTCGTCACCACGGTGGTGCTGGCCGTGGCGGTCATCGGCAACGACAACCTGCAGGACCTGAAGACCGGCCAATTGGTGGACGCGACGCCCTGGAAGCAGCAGGTGGCCCTGCTCATCGGCGTGGTCGCCGGCTCTGCCGTCGTCCCCCCCGTGCTGGCGCTGCTGAACCGGGCCTACGGCTTCGCGGGCGCGCCCAACGCCAATGCCATCTCGGCGCAGCCGCTGGCGGCGCCGCAGGCGACCCTGATTTCAACCCTGGCCAAGGGAGTCATCGGCGGCAACCTGCGGTGGGACCTCGTGCTGTGGGGCGCCGCGCTCGGCCTGGTCCTGGTCGTCATCAACTTCGTGGTGAAGAAGGCCAGCAAGGGTCGCTACAGCCTGCCGCCGCTGGGCGTGGGCCTCGCCATCTACCTGCCCAGCGCCGTCACGGCGCCGGTGGTCGTGGGCGCGCTGGCGGGCTGGGCCTTCGAGCGCGCGGCGAGCAAGCAGAGCTGGGGTGAGCCCGCCAAGCGCCTGGGCGTGCTCATCATGTCCGGCTTCATCGTGGGCGAGAGCCTGTTCAACGTGGCGCTGGCCGGGTTGATCGTCTCGACGGGCAAGGGCGAGCCGCTGGCCCTCCCGATTGAGCTGGGTGAAGTGACGACCATGCTCATCGCCGTGGTGCTCGGCATCGTCGCGGTGGGAGGGCTGTACCGCTGGGCGGCGCGGACGGCGCTCCGCATCTCGACCTGACCGTGGGCTCCTGAGGGCTGTGGAGAAGTTCCTCACGGCCGGGCCGCCTGGCGCAGCCAGTCGCGCAGCCCCCCGGCGTCCGTCTCCGTCTAGAACAACTCGTCCCCGCCACCGGGGACGGGCTCCTGCGCCGAGAGGACCACCTCATCGGGCCGCTGCTCCACACGCAGGCCCTGGGGACTGGCTGCCAGCTCCTCGAGCGCGGAGAGGACCTCCATCACCGGCTGGACGTCGGCGACCCGGACGGGCACGACGGCGCGCTGGAGCCGCGAGCCGACGTGCTCGAGCAGCCGGTGCGGCGGGAGCGCCTCGATGTACCGGCCATGGAGGTAGGCGGGCGCGACCAAACAGACAACCTCGGAGGGAGGGACGGTCGCGAGGCTCGCATCGAAGCGCGCCCGCACCTCGTCCACCGAGGTGTCCTGGCGCCACAGGCCGAGCAGTGAGCGCAGGAAGTCCATCAGGGGCCGGAGCCGGGGCGCGGCGGCCTGGGCCGAGACCACCTCCAACGCCCGCTCGGCACGGACAGGGTCGGGCTCGACGAAGAACAGGGGCAGAACCTCCGCGAGGCCCGGCGAATAGAGTGGTTCGGCGAGCTGCTCCGGCGAGCCCGCGAACAAGCGCAGCGCTTCGGGTGCGAGCGGCTCCCCCGACAACCAACGGCACCACAGCCCGTCGAGCGCGCCCGTAGCAGCGGAAGCGCGTCGCAGCAGGTGGGGCCGTGCCTGCTCCGCGCCACCGAACAGCAGCACGGTCACCAGCTCCTCGAAGGGAGGACCGTCGGGAAAGTCGAGTGCGTCCCCTCCTCCCCAGCGCGAATACCGCTTTCGTTTGAGATCGCGTTGGACCGCTTGAGCCACCTCACTCCAGGCCGACCAGGGCACGCCGAGCGCCGCATAGGCCCGGCGAAGAGGCTCGTCCACGGGAGCCGAGACCTCATTGAGGCGTTTCTTGAAGTCGGCCCGCACGCGCTTGAGCTCGCGCAGCAGCTCCGGCAGCTCCTCCGCCGGACAGCCGCCGCTCAGCAGCCTGCGGTGGGAGACGGGGACGCCGCGGAGCTTGAGCAACCAGGCCGTGAACGCCGAATAGGCAGCCAGGGAGAGGTGTCGAGAGTCCATGAGTCACGTCGAGCAGGGGGGCATGCTGGCCCGGCACGCCCCCTCCGTGGGGACACGGAGGCTCCGATAGCACGGAGCCTCCAGGCCCACTACTCCGCGGCGCGCGCCGTCAACATCGGCTCACTGCACACCGACTCCGCGTGGGTGGAGTCATCCTGACGAAACGCCGAGGACAGCTCGTCCTCGTCCGTGTCACGGGCATCGCTCGCGCACGTGCCCCACTCGTACTCGGTTACCCACTCCTCACAAGTGACGACCTGCATGCTCCAGGGCAGCGCACAGACGATCCAGCAGGGCGTGCTGGCGTTGCAGCGCTCCTGCGAACAATCCGGGGGAAGGGCCAGCGCGGACATCGGGGCCAGCACGAGGGCCGCGGCACCCGCGAGCAGGGTCTTTGCGAACAGGTTCATGGTGTCTCCACGACGACGGGGTTACCGGGCCACAAGGGGTCGACCCGGAAGCTCCATCATCGACGGAAACCAGCGAATCACCAAAACCCGCTAAAACCTGCGGTCCCACTGGAGGACAGGACCGACCGTCTCCAGAACGGCGAAGGGAGAATGCAAAAGAAATCCCGCAGGCGCTTCTCCTGGATGAACGGCGAGCCGCATTCCCGCCGTCCCCTTCCGCCAGGAGCCTCCATGTTCCGGATTCTGTCCCTCTGCCTCTGCCTGTCCGCCTCGCTTGCCATCGCCGACGAGTCCTCCCCGAAGCCAGCACGGCTCACCGTGGCGCAGAAGAACGGCTGGGTGGCCTACGAGAAGGACCTGAAGGCGAAGGAGGACGCGGTCAACAAGGCCTGCGGAGCGGCCTTGAAGAGCAGCTACGACAAGACGAGCTACCCCGCCTTCGACCCGCTGAAGGACCGGACCCAATCGGCATGCCAGGCTGCCGTGGGCACCCTGGTCGAGGTCTGCCGCACCGCCGACGGGAAGGCCGCGGTGAAGGAGACGCTCACCAAGACGGTCTGCCGCCTGTCGACGGAGGGAACCCGGGTCTCGGTGGACGCGGGCACGCTGCTCATCCACATCGACCCGGACAAGGGCTCCATCGTCGGCAAGCAGGCCGGCAGCTACAACTGGAAGAGTGCTCTCGAGGAGGTGCTGTAGGCCACCGTCAGGAACGCACTGGGACCCAGATGGCGCTGTGGGCTTCCGGCGCGTCCGGGGACGCCTCTGCCGTATAGAAGTAGGCTGCGACCGCGGCTCGCCCCCGTCCCTCGGGACACTCCAGCGCGGCTGGGTGGCCGTGCCAGTGGTCGTCGCCATGAGCCATCACGACCAGCCGATCGAGGACCGGAGCGATTCGGGCCTCGCACTTCGAGAGGTCGGCATTCCACAGCTCGAGGTCACCGCCCCAGGCGGGTTCCCAATCGGGGTTCAGGTAATAGAGGACGGTGAGCCGCCGCGAGAGCGCACGGAAGCGGTCTCGGTTGAAGTCCGCGTGAAGCGCCAGATGGCCCCCACGCAGCGTGAGGTGCAGCCCGGCGCCCCGGAAATGCGGATCCGGGATGAGCCCTTGAACTCCGGTGAGTGTCTCCAGGAAGTCGAGGAACGACATGCCCGAGAACTCTGAGAGCAGGTGCCGGAGCGCTCCGGGCACATCTTCGAACGCCTTGCGCTGAAGCTGCCCCAGGCGCGCCGCCTGTTCCTGGTGGTCGCGTCGCTTCCAGCCGGCCTCGGATGCGCCCGGGAAGACCCCGGCCAGTCCGGACGCCAGCCGCTCACCCAGGAAGCCGTCGATGACGACGTGAGGATAGGGCCGTGCGGCACCGTAGGTGTCCCGATGGGCCACCGCGAGCGAGCGAAGCGCCGTACGACTGAGGAAGAAGCTCGGCCCCTGCAACGGGCCTTCTTCGAGGGTTGCGACGCTCACCGGGCCTCTTCCGCTGGAGTTGCTGCCCTTCGATGATGCCATGAGGCGAGTCGTCAGCGGTTGAAGAAGGAGGCCTGCTGGAAACGCATGCCGGCCAGAATCTGCTCTACCCGTGCGTCGGAGAGCGTCCCGATGTACTCGCCAAGCTGCGCCTTCTCGACCGAGGACACCTGCGACACGACCAGGACGCTCTGCCTGGGCAGATTCCCCTCCCCCACGTCGAGCAGCACATTGCCGGGTTCGCTCGCCCGCTTCAGGTTCGAGGTCAAAGCACAAACGACCACGGTATGGATGCGCGAGCGGTTGAAGACGTCGTCCTGAATCACCACATACGGGTGGGGGATGGCAGGAACCGACCCCCGCTCTTCCTCTGGCACCACCCAGAAGATGTCACCCCGGTGGACGTCGGCTGGGCCCCTGCCTGCCTGCGTCGCTGACTTCGTATCCATGTGCATGCCCGCCGAATCGCGCTGACCTTCGGACACTCTACACAGTGCCCCGGGCCAGCGCGGGAACCAGCGGGACGGGCGCATGCGGCCCCACTCCGCCAGCGGGCCTTGCCTCCCAGTTGCGGGCGGCGGGAGCCGTCGGCCCGGGACTTGCGATGGAGCCTCCGTCAACGGAGGAACGGATGGGCATTCGCGCTGGTGCGGTGGGAGCAGCTCTCGCGGTCATCTCTTTGCTGTCGGTGGGTTGCGGTGACCAACCCAGGACAGTCGACCCGCGGGAGGAGCAGGCGCCCGGCCCGCCCGAGGGAAACGAAGTTCCCTCCGAGTCCCCTCCCGATGCCTCCGTGGATGCCGGCACGCCTCCAACTGGCGAAGATGGGGGGACGACGCCGGATGCCGGCGAGCTGCCCGACGCGGGGACGGGGCCCGATGCCGGTGAGCCGACAGACGCGGGAACAGAGCCCGATGCCGGCACGCCGCCGGATGCGGGGCCGTGGCCGGTGGACACGATGCTCGACTACACGCGCTCGTTCGGCGTCGGCACACCGCAGAGTGTTGGACTCGATGAAGGGCTGAACCTCTGGCTCCTCGATGGCCGCCGCATTGGCGTGCTGCGCCCGAGTGATACGGCTCCGACGTGGACCACGGGCGTCGGTCAGGCGCGCCAGCCGTTCGGCGGGGACTCGCTCGCGACCGGCTCCACGGTGATCTGCGGTGGCGAGGCCGGGCGCGCGTACGTGGGGTACAGCGCCAACGAGATGAAGCGGGCGCCGGGAATCGAGCAGCGCACGTACATCCCCGGACCGGGCGAGGCGTACTACACGCCCGAGCGCTACGCCGAGTACCAGAAGGGAGACCTCGATGCGGTCCGCCTCCAGCCGGATGGGAGCGTGGTGCTCGAGGAGCACCTCTGGCGCACCGTCAAGACGTCGAACAAGGACAAGCAGATTGGCATCCACAACACGAACGACTTCCACTACGAGGAAGACCGCTCCGTCCTGAACTGCGCTCGCGTGACGCGCGGCAAGTATCGCGGCGACCTCTACATCACGACGAACCACGGGGTGACGCGCATCCAGGGGCTCGTCTACAACAGCCACCGTCACCCGGGCTGGTATCTCTACGAGAACGGCTCGGAGTGGGGCTCGCTGCAATGTCCTTATATGCACGGGCTGGGCATCGCTCCGAACGGAGACGTCCTCGTCGCGAATGAGCAGATGCTCGGAGTGCTCGTGCCGAGCGCGAAGCTCGAGGAGTGGGACCGCGAGAACACCTGGGGCGGGCCCACGCCCTGGACCTTCAAGAGCTTCAACGAGGTGCTCAACGGGCAGGCGACCGATGACTACTGGCGCGCCTTCGAGCAGACCCCCTCGGGCCGCTACTACCTGGGCAGCGCGGAGTTCGGCGTCTGGGCCATGACGCCGAAGTCACGCTCGGCGGGGAACTGGTCGAAGCTCGCAGGGCTGCCGACGAATCGTATCCTCGCGCTCAAGGCGACGGACGATGGCGCGCTCTACATCGGCACGAACGGCTCGGGCCTCTGGCGGCTGGAGGGGGACGGCACGACGCTGACCCAGGTGAGCCAGGTGTCCGGTCAACGCGTGTTGCAACTCGTCTACGAGCCCACTGTGACGCCGAGCATGCTGCTCGTCCTCACCGACCGGGGACTGACCGTTCTCCGAGGACCGTAGGGCGGACTTCCACGGGGTCGAATCCCGTCGGGGACAACCTGGGAAGCCCAGCAACCTCAAGGGGGGCTGGGCTTTTCTCTTGGAGAGCCCCTCACCCTCAACAGGCCTCCCATTCGCTCTATGCGCTTCAAACACACATGCGATTGGGTTCCCTACCGCACATGATGGATTGCCTCGCGCCCTTGAATTGGAATGGCACTTCAGGAGAATGTCTGCCCTGTGCGGAGGGCGGGGAGCAAGCGCCCTTCTGCGGAGGCGACCATGTTCAGGAACGGAGTGCTCCGGTTCAGCATCTGCGGCGTCCTGCTGCTCACGCTGCTGGAGGGGTGTGTCGCCTCGAGCAACGAGCAGGAGCTGGGTTCGCACCAGGGTGGAAGCACCAGCGCGGGCGGAGGATCAGCCCAGACGTGCGGCAATCCGGAGGTGCACGTCTTCGGGGTGTACGAGGCAAGTGGGGACCACACATCCACGGGCAAGGCCACGGTCCACGTGGAGCGGACCGGCTCGCAGGTGCTCGTGCTCTCCTCTTATGAGTCGGTGCATTGGAAGGTCAGCGCCGTGCCCGGTGCCGACCTCCAGTACATCCTCGTACTGGGGTACGACGCCCAAAGCGTGGATGCACCTCCCGGGGTGGAGGTGAAGGTGCTCGACAACGAGACGAGGGGCTTCATCCCAGAATGCGGGTACGAATACCCGGATGACGACCCGTACAGCGGCTGCGAGACTCCGGACTTGCTGGCGCAGGTGAAGCAGCTGACGGGGCAGGACGTGAGCTCCTTCCACGGCTGCTACCAGGCAACGTCCTTCACCCTGCGCGGGGACTTGAGCGCCGACTC